>JAPPOR010000996.1 GCA_028817905.1 Myxococcales bacterium | reverse complement strand
AGACGGTCCCGCCCCGCCGGAAAGCCGCGAAAACGAATATAGGGACAGGCCCTAAAGCTTCCAGTCGATCGGTTCCTGCGGGTCGTAGCAACAGAAGCTCCCCGTCCGCAGGGTGGCCTTCAAATGCTCCGCGAGTGGCTCGTGGGCCTCTTCGATCTTCTTCAGGGCGCTGCGGATCCGCCACGTGACGGCCGAGCGGGCGCGCTCGGAGGGCGCGTCGAGCTTGCGCGCACGCCCGCCGAGACCAAGGGCCTTCTCCAGGTGCTCGGTCAGCGCGTCGAGCTCCTGTCGCAGCTTCTCACTGCGACCTGCGTTGTTGTGTTCTTCGCTTTCGGAGAGCTCGGATTGCAGTTCACGGATACGCGCTCGGTAGGCGTGGCGCGCCTGCTCGTCGATGACGTCATCGCTGGACCCCAAACTATCGACACCACCCATCAACTCCGCGCAGTGAATCTCCTGCGACGGTCGCGAAAGCAGCACCGCGATGTCGCCCAGCCCCTTGAGGTTGGGCAAGTGGGCGTCCCGCCCATCGAAGCTCGCTTGCCACACCGAACCGACGCGCCGCAGGGCATAGCGATCCGCAGGCGCAACGATGGGCAGCGGGGTCCGCTCGCCGTCCAAACCCGCGGCGCACAAGCCATCGCGCAGACGACCCCGGTCCTCGTCCCGCCGAAACGGGTTGACATGCAGCGCCCAGCGCAGCGCCTCGCCCGCCTCGAGCTCCCGACCGACAGCGATCTTGTGAGCGAACTGCTCGAGGTAGATGCCAACGAGTTCGCGCGCCAGCCCTTGCTCGCCAAGGTTCTGGTACGCGATCGCACGATAGGCCGCCACGTCGACCATCGTGTCGATGGGTGTGTGCAGCGCGCATTGCAGCGTGCCCTGCCAGTCTTCCCTGACGACATGCGGAACCATGCCGTACGCGTAGTACCAGGGCTCGTGGTACGGGTTGAGACGGCGCGCCCGCTCATAAAGTCGCAGAGCCTCGTCCGGCTCTCCCAGGTATCCAAAGTTGATGGCGATCTGCACCAGCGCGTCGGCGTCGTTGTGGTTCAGCGCTACGGCCCGTCGCAACTGCTGCTCGGCCAGCTCGAACTCGCGCCGAAACATCAACACGCGCCCAAGCACGAGACGTGCGTAGTGATCATCCGGGTCCAGTTCGCTGGCGCGTTGCGCGTGCCTATAGGCCTGTTGCTCGTTCTCGTCCCAGCGATGCCAGAGCTGGCAGCTCCACTCGTTGAAGTAGCTCAGCGACAGACCCAGGTGCGCGCGCGAATAGTCCGGATCACGCTCGAGCGCCCGGACGAATAGCTCGCGAGCCTTTTGGTCCGCGGCCAGCGTGCCCTGCCGTAGCGAGTCGTGCCCGCGGAGCCAACAGTCGTACGCCGCCAGTTCCGTGATCGGCTTGCGACGCGCGCTGGCCAGCAAGCTGGCTTGGATGCGACTGGAAATACTCGCCACCACCTGGGCGGTGATCTCATCCTGAATCTCGAAGACTTCCTCAAGCGCCTCGTCGAAGCGGCCAGCCCATTCCACGTGGCCGTCCGGGGTGACCAGCTGGGCGGTCAGACGCAGCTTCCCATGGCCGCCACGAAGGCTTCCCTTGAGCAGGTAGTCAACCGTGGGCGCGTCGTCGCCCACGGAACCCGAGGCCAGACGCGCGGCGCTGTGGGGGGCGAGCACGTCGAGCTCCGGAAACCGCGACAAATCGGTGATCAAATCCTCGGTGAAGCCGCGCGAGAAGTAGTCGAACCCTACTTCGCCGGACACAAGGCTCTCGAACGGCAGCACCGCCAGCACGGCACGACTTGTCATAGTACTGAAAACGTTAACCCGAATCGCTCGCCGAAGCGCGTGATGATCGTCAACTGATCCACTCAAGCGAAAGCCCAGCGGAGTCGGCTAGTTGTGCGAGGGCGCTACGACGGGGCGACCCCTACCCCAGCGCCGCAGGGTCGGGTGGAGCGGTGCGCCGCTTGGGGTCAACCGGGCTCATCAAGCCGACCGCGTTCCCGTCCGGATCCTCCACCAACGCGTAGCGCGCGCCCCAGAACATGTCCCTGGGCGCCTGCAGGCTGCGATGCCCGAGCGCGGTAAGCTTGTCGTGCGTCGCATCCACTGCATCACGCGACGCGACCCGAAACCCGATCACCGGACCCGTGCGTTCGTTACTGAACCCCGAACACCACTGCGGGGCAAAGGCACTGCTGTCCAGGTCGAAGTCGCCACCGCCCTCGGTCACGGCACTGCGATGGTGTGGATCCCAGCTCGGATCCCGGTCCGGAATATCGAGGCCCAGCGCACGGTAGAACGCAACCGATGCCGGCATATCGGACACCACGACATTGACCTGATCGAGCGTTGGTTTGTCCGCATCACCCATCACTGTTCTCCCCGTCTTGGCCCCCTGCTAGTCAAGGGACTCGTGGTACTCCTGAAGAGACGTGACCGCGAGCGGTCTTCCCTGCTCCGCCTCGATTGCACCGACGGCCGCATGGGCTGCTGCCATGGTCGTGTAGTACGCGGTTCCGGACAAGAGGGTATGCCGCCGGATGGAGTAGCTGTCCCGAATCGCCTTCTCCCCTTCGGTGGTATTGATCACCATGTCGATTTCCCCGGCTTCCAGCATGTCGACCGCATGGCGGCTGCCCTCGGCGACCTTCTTGACCCTGCTGACTTCCACACCAGCGCGCTCGAGGGCACTGGCCGTGCCGGCCGTGGCCACAAGCGAAAACCCCAGGTCCCGCAACCGGCGACCGACCTCGCACGCGGTGGGCTTGTCTCCATCGCGCACACTGATGAAGGCCGTGCCCTGCTTCGGAATGCGCATTCCCGCGGCCAACATCGCCTTGCCGAAGGCCACTTCGAAGCTATCGGCGATTCCCATCACCTCGCCGGTCGAACGCATCTCGGGTCCGAGCAGGATGTCCACACCGGGGAACTTTGCAAACGGGAAGACCGACTCCTTGACGGCGACGTGCTGTGGCACGATCTCGTGCGTGAACCCAACGTCGGCCAGCGAGTTACCTGCCATCACCTTGGTTGCGATCCTCGCGAGGGGACGACCTATCGCCTTGCTCACGAACGGAACCGTACGCGACGCCCGCGGGTTGACCTCGATCACATACAGCTCGTCCTCTCGCACCGCGTACTGCACGTTCATCAAGCCAACGACACCGAGTTCAAGTGCGAGCGCGCGCGTGGACGCGTGAATCTCGGCCAGCACGCTCTCTTTCAACGAGTGCGGCGGGAGCGCCATCGTGGAATCCCCCGAGTGTACACCGGCCTGCTCGACGTGTTGTAGAATCCCCCCTATCACCGCCCGCTCGCCGTCGGCGACGCAGTCCACATCGACCTCGGTCGCGTCCTCTAGGAACTCGTCGATCAGGATCGTCGGAACCTCCACGTCCGCGATCGCTTCGAATGCGACTCGCATGTAGCGTTCCAGGTCGGACCGGGAATGAACGATTTCCATCGCCCTGCCCCCGAGTACGTACGAAGGACGCACGACGACCGGGAACCCCAAATCCTCGGCGGCCTTCATCGCTTCTTCGACCCCGCTGGCGAGCACCCCGCGCGGCCGTTTCAGCTGGAGCTGCTCGAGCAGGGCTTCAAAACGCTCGCGATCCTCCGCCCGGTCGATCGCATCCGCCGACGTGCCCAAGATCTTCACGCCGCTCTCATGCAACGGAACGGCCAGCTTCAACGGAGTCTGTCCGCCGAACTGCACGATCACGGCCTCGGGCTTTTCCCTCTCTACGATCGACATCACGTCCTCGTACGTGAGGGGCTCGAAGTAGAGGCGGTCAGAGGTATCGTAGTCGGTGGAGACGGTCTCCGGATTGCAGTTGACCATGATGGTCTCGATGCCCAGCTCGCGCAGCGCGAACGAAGCATGGACACAGCAGTAGTCAAATTCGATCCCCTGGCCGATGCGGTTGGGCCCACCGCCAAGAATCATGACCTTGCGGCGTTGGCTCGGCTCGGATTCGCATCGATCCCCCCACGTGGAGTACAAGTATGGCGTCTGAGCCACGAACTCCGCCGCACAGCTATCCACGCGGGCGTATACCGGCGCGAGCTCTTGGTCCTGTCGGCGCGCCCGAATCGCAGCCGCACTCTCGTTGGCGGCTCGGGCGATCGCGGCATCGGACAATCCCATGTACTTGGCGGCGCGCAATGCCGGTGCGTCGGCCCCCGCGGCCAGGGCCTCTTCAGCCCGCACGATCTGGACCAGCTGATCGACAAACCACGGATCGATCGACGTGCTCTGAAAGACCTCCTCTGCCGTCACCCCCACACGCAGCGCGTCCACGACGTACCAGAGGCGGTCGGCCAGCGGCGTCTTGATGATTTCGACGAGGGCGGCTCGTTGCTCAGCATCTGGAGCCCGTTGGACCCCGTCATCCAACCGGGGAGGCGTGCCCAGGACGGAACCCGCCACTTCGCCTTCTCCGCCCCGTAGCTCAGCGGCGAACTTGGGATAGTCGACCTTGTCGAGCAGCGAATCAAGCCCGTCACGCCCCACCTCCAGAGAACGCGTGGCCTTGAGTAACGACTGCTTGAACGTCCTGCCGATCGCCATCGCCTCACCCACAGACTTCATCTGGGTCGTGAGACGTTGGTCGGAACCCGAAAACTTCTCGAAGGCAAAGCGCGGAACCTTCGTGACCACGTAGTCGATCGACGGCTCGAAGGCCGCGCTCGTTCCGCACACGTCGTTGCGCAGTTCGTCAAGACGGTAGCCGACCGCCAGCTTGGCGGCGATCTTGGCGATCGGGTAGCCGGTCGCCTTGGATGCCAGGGCGCTGGAACGCGACACGCGCGGATTCATCTCGATGACGATCAGGCGCCCGTCGCGCGGGTTAACGGCGAACTGGATGTTCGACCCCCCGGTCTCAACCCCAATCTCCGAGATGATCGCACGACCGGCATCCCGGAGTCGCTGGTACTCCTTGTCGGTAAGGGTCATGGCAGGGGCCACCGTGATCGAGTCGCCCGTGTGCACACCCATGGGGTCGAAGTTTTCGATCGTACATATCACCGAGAAGTTGTCGGCCCGATCCCGGATGACTTCGAGCTCATACTCCTTCCAGCCGATCAGGCTCTCCTCGATCAGGCACTCGTGGGTGGGACTCTGGGAGAACGCCCAACGTACCGCCCGATCGTAGTCGGAAGGATCCCGAACCACGCCGCCACCCGTCCCGCCCATCGTAAACGAGGGTCGCAGTATCAAAGGAAAGCCCAGTTCCTGCGCCACCGACCTGGCCTCTTCCATGGTGCTGACCGTGCGCCCGCGCGCGATCGACAGACCGATACGCTCCATGGCAGCATTGAAGAGCTCCCGATCCTCGGCTTTGCGAATCGCCTCGATCTTCGCGCCGATCAGCTCGACCCCACGGTCTGCGAGCACGCCGGCATCGTCCAACTGCAGCGCGAGATTGAGAGCCGTCTGACCACCGAGGGTTGGCAGCAGGGCGTCCGGCTTCTCCCGTTCAATGATCGCGGTCAGCACCTCCACGCTCAGCGGCTCGACGTACGTACGGTCGGCAAACTCCGGGTCCGTCATGACCGTTGCCGGATTGGAGTTCACCAAAACCAGCTCGTAGCCCTCCTGCTTGAGCGCCTTGGCCCCCTGGGTCCCGGAGTAATCGAACTCACAAGCTTGTCCGATCACGATCGGACCCGAACCGATCAGCAGGATCCTCTGGATGTCGTCGCGGCGTGGCATACCGCGGCGTGGTGCTAGCAGAGCTGGCCCGCCCCTGCAAGCGTGGTCCTGCGGAAGCGCGCCGGCGGAGCCGTCACGAATCCCGGTCGGCGCGGGGCTTTGGAGTCAAGCCCTGTGGTCCAGGAAAATAGCGGGCCAACAGACGGGACAGCAGGTCAGCGCTGACGGGGCCATGGCTGTGCAAGCTGCAGACCCGTACGCTCCCGCCCGGATCCGAAGGGTCTAGCCCCAGCTCGATCCCCAGGTGATCGCGGCCCAATTCGTCGACCATGCGCTCGCCCCACTCCACCACCACCACGGCGTCCGCCCCGATCCGCTCCCGCAGACCCAATTCGACAAGTTCGCCCGGGTCGTCGAGCCGGTAGAGATCGACGTGGATAAGAGGCACCCGCCCCGGGAGCTCATGGACCAGTTCAAACGTCGGTGACGTGACCCGGACGGAGGCGGGAACGCCCAGTCCCCGCGCCAACGCCCGCGTCAGGAAGGTTTTTCCGGCGCCTAGATCCCCACGCAGCAGCAGCAGGTCTCCGGCGCGCACGACGGTCCCCAGGGCCCTCCCCAATCTGCGGGTGGCGCCGCGATGGGGCAGACGCAGGGTCAAGCTTTGGGGTCTTTCGAGCATCGAGGGCGGCTCTATCACGGATACCTCCCCGGAACCCGAAACCGAGACCGATCAAATCATGGAAAAATATTCTTTCAAAGGAACCCGAGAACTGGGAACGTCCCCCCACAAGTCGCGAGGACATGGCATGCCTGACCCCGCGGACGCACGAGCTGTCCGGATATTTTGCGAACCTTTCCGGTAGCCGCTGGTATCGTGCCAAGCACTCCCTCGCCACGCCCCTCGCCCCAGAGCCACATGAGGCCACGTCCCGACGCGAGCCGCGCGTTGGTTGCGACCGTACTGCTCGCAGCCACCGCCATCCCTCCCCGCGGCGCTGCCCGCGCCGACCCTGTCCCCACGGAAGGGCATCACTATCGACTGGACGTGCGCTTGGACGTCGACACGCACACGGTTTCGGGTCGCCTATGGATCCAGTTCGTCAACACCAGCGAGCGCCCGATCGATGCGTTGGAGCTGCACCTCTACGCCAATGCGTTCGAGCACGCGCAAACAGTCTTCATGCGCGAAGGGGGCGCCCGGATTCGTCGGGTCGACCTCACCGATCCGGGACATATCCACCTGACCGATATCCACGTGGCGGGCCGGCCCTCCGTGGCAGCGCTCCAAACCGACATGCTCCCCTTCGACCGCACCCAGGCTCGGCTGCCATTGGCCAAGCCCCTTGCTCCCGGCGGCTCCCTCAGCTTGCGGATGGACTTCGAGACCAAGCTACCCAGGGCCATCGCGCGCATGGGATACGCGCGTGACTTCCACATGCTTGGCCAGTGGTTCCCCAAGCTAGCCAAGTTACAACCGGACGGGCGCTTCGCCATGTTTCCTTACCATGGCGCCGGGGAGTTCTTTGCCGACTTCGCCACATATGAGCTAGTGCTCGAACTGCCTACGGCCCTCACCGCCCTATGCAACGGGCGCCGGCTGCGGAACACAAAGCTACCCGGGGGGCGCATACAGGTTCGCTATCGCGCTGCAAACGTGCACGATCTTGCCTGCGCCGTAGGCCGGCACGTGCAACTGGTACACAAACAGCTCGACCACGTGGCGGTTACGTTCATGGCACCGCACGGATACGGGGCCGCTGTGGAACGGCAGGCTCAGGTACTTCGAGACGGACTGAGGTATTTCGGACAGCACTACGGGCCCTATCCCTATTCGGAACTGGCCGTGGTGATTCCGCCGCGTGCCGCCCACGCGGTGTCGGGCATGGAGTACCCCGGCCTGATCGTGACCGGTGGTCCCTGGTGGTCGTTCCCGATCGCGGGGTTCGACCCCTTCCACGACATCCTTGCCGCCCACGAGCTGGCCCACCAGTGGTTCTATGGCCTCGTCGCCAGCAACGAAGTGGCCCATCCCTTCATGGACGAGGGCCTGAGCGAGTGGGCCACCTGGGATCTACTGCGGCATCGGGCTGCGGCGGTCGGTGGCCTCAACCCTCTAGCCGTCGTGCGCGCCGCCGCCACGAAGCTACCCACCCGAAGTCCGGTCTCTTCTCTGAAATCGGCCGCCGACTATCGTCCCCGCCAGCTGGGGCGAGCGGTCTACTGGCAGCCCGCCTTGGTATTGGAACGGATCGCCGAAACCCAGGGCCGCGAGCGGCTGTTGCTCGCTATCGGCCGCTATGCTCGCCACCATCGGTTTGGGCATCCGCTCCCGCGCGACCTGTTCGACGCCTTCGATGCCGAATACGGCCCTGGCTTTTCCGAAGAGGTGCTCGCCCCCGAACTGCGCGGCGCCGCACCACCTCGGGGGCAGCCTGCGCACGAGCCTAGCTGGAGCACCGAAGTCAGCTGGTTCTCGCTCCTTGTACTGTTCGCGCAGACACTCCCGTCCACCGTGCTGTCCCTCATGGCACCATGACGCGCAGATCGTACCTGCGTCGGGCCACCATACCGGTGTTCGCAACCCATGTAGTCAAGACGCTTGTGGCGCTGTGGCCGGCGCTCTCAGTTCTTGGTTTGACGGCACAGGTGCCCGGCGGCGCTCCGCAGCCCTCACACGCAGAAACCCTTTTCGCGATCGCTTTCGCCGTCGGACAAAGCGCCTCGGCGCACGCCTCGATTCGTACGGCCGCCATGGGCACCGCCGCGATCTACCTGGTATGCGCGCCCCTGGCACAAGCATGGTGGCTGCGTGTCATGTACGGGGACAATCCTTCCGCGGGCCTTCGCAGCGCGCTCCGGGCCCTGCCCACAGCGTGGCTCCTGTACGTCGCCCACCTCTGCCTTCAAACCCTGTGGTGCACCGCCGGCTATTCCGCATGGCTACTGCTCGATCTGCAGGTCGGAAGCATCCAGCAACCGCACGCCGACGCAATCGCCCTGCTCGTGCTTGCGTTTTGGGGGCTAGGTGCCGCCCTCCTCTGGACATGGGTCGACATCGCGTTGGCGCGGCGCATGCTCGGCTGCGGGCACAACGCCGCATGGCTGATCCCGGACAGGGCACGGCATCTGCTGCCAAAGGTGCTCGCCAAGCTTGGACTGCGCGCTGCAGAAATCGCCATCCTGGCTCCAGCGTTCGTCGTCACTTTGCTCGCATGGCCAACAGGCCTCGGCCTTCTGGTGCTGGCCGTTCATCAGCTCGCCGCACTGGCTGCTACCTTCGTGCGGGCGCTTTGGTGCGCCCACACCTGCCAAGTCGCCAAGGAGCAGGTCCTCGGGACCCGCTAGTCATGACCCCAGCGTCGGATCGCGCACACCCGACCGGAGTGTTCCCGGTATTCTCTGGGGCGCAGAAAGTCCTGTGGAGCGGAGAGACAAGCGAGGCGGCGGAAGTCATGGATGATCCGGGCCAGCTTCCGGGACGCTGGCAGCTACGACTCGGTTGCGTCCAGCACGCTTCGCCTCGTACAGCGCCCCGTCCGCGACACGCATGAGCGCGTCCACTGAGGCGATCGATGCGCTGGGGTTCGTGGCAAGCCCCAGGCTCGCGGTCACAGGCACGCGCACCCCCTGCACCTCGACGACCAGCTCCTCGATCATCTGGCGACACCGCTCAGCTACCGTAAGGGCCCCTTCGACCTCGGTCTCGGGCAGCATCAGCGCAAATTCCTCGCCCCCATAGCGACCAACGATGTCGTTCTGTCGCAGCGTGCTGCGCATCGCTGCGGCCGTTCGCACCAGGACGTCGTCACCGACCTGATGGCCGTACGAGTCGTTGATTCGCTTGAAGTGATCCAGGTCCGCCATCAGCAGACTGAAAGGGCGCTGATATCGCTGCGATCGAGCGAACTCCTGCTCCAGGCACTCCATCAGGTAGCGCCGGTTGGCAACGCCAGTAAGCTCGTCTGTTCGCGCCAACCGTTCGAGCTCCTCGTTCTTCTCGCGCAGCTCATCCCGCAGCCGCTTGAGGTTCATGTGCACGTTCACGCGCGCGATCAGCTCCAACTGGTCGAAGGGCTTGGTCAAGTAGTCCGATGCCCCAGCCGACAGTCCCCGTACCTTGCTATCCACGTCCTCACGTCCGGTCAACAGAATCACGGGAACCTCAGACAGACTCGGGTCGCCACACTTCATACGGAGGAACTTGAAACCGTCGAACGCCGGCATGTCCAGGTCGCACAGCACAAGATCGACGGCCTCGGACCTCATTTTGCGGAACCCCTCAAGTCCATCCTCGGCGGTGATGAACCGATCGAACACTTGTGCTGACGAGAGTCCCTCGATCAGTCGGTTCCTAACCCCTTCGGAGTCGTCTATGATCAAGCAAGTGGTCTCCACCATGCGTCCGTTCGAGGTTCTGGAAAAACGGGCGAAAACCATAAACGCCCACCGAACTTGAAACGGTCAGTCCACGGTCAACTTGAGCACGCGGCGGCGCGGAGTGCGCTGGATTGGAGGACCACCCCTCGGGTGATGTGGGACCTCAAAACTTGCCCGTTGTCATCCGTTCAAAGGTGGGCATGAAGGCAGCGCCAGCCAATAGCCAGACCGCCTGGGAGGCTCTGGAGGCAGAGTACGCGCGCCAATTCCCTGATCGGGAAGGTTCGGATCTCGCCCAACGCATCCTAGCTGGCTTCGCCGCAGCCGCTGACCTCGATCTGAGCATCGCCCTTCGTACCATCGCACCGGAAGGGGCGACACCTCCGCCTCCCGCCACAGGGCCGGACCGCACAGCATACATCCAGTGGATCATCGACCGACTGTGTACGGTATCGATGGAAGACGGTCTAACCGGCCTCTTCAACCGTCGCTACTTCGATCACCGGTTGAGACAAGAACTGCATCGCGCCACCCGCGACCGCCGCCCCCTGTCGGTCATGATCATCGACGCCGATCACTTCAAGCAGGTAAACGACAAGTACGGACATGTAGCTGGGGACCAGGTACTGCAGATTCTCGGACAGATCATGCTGGATGCGCTGCGTACGACAGACGATGTGACAACGCGCTTCGGAGGCGAAGAGTTCGCCATCATCTTGCCCGGCACGGACGCCCGCGGGGCGGCCACGGCGGCCGAGCGGCTGCGGGCGTCGGTGGAGGACCATAGTTTTGAAACGGAGCAACACCAGCTACGGCTAACTGTCAGCGCAGGAATCGCGACCTTTGACCCGGGTTGGGCTCCCACAGCGCCCCGAGAACTCATCGAACAAGCCGATGCAGCCCTCTATCAAGCGAAAGCGTCGGGGCGCAACCGGGTCGTCGCGCACGGGCAAAGCCCCGCCCTCCCCGCCGGCGGGGTCACTCGCGCGGAAAAGGATGCACTACTAAAATGAAGTCGATTTCGATCACAAGCGGCAAGGGCGGAGTTGGGAAGACCAACATCTCGATCAATCTGGCCCTGGCGCTCGCCAAGCGAGGCCTGCGCGTACTGCTGCTCGACGCCGACATGGGCCTCGCCAATGTCGATGTCCTATTGGGGATTCATGCGGAACGCACACTGTACGACGTAGTCACGAACGACCTATCTCTGAGAGACATCCTCGTTCACGTATCCGATCATCTTGATCTGCTGCCGGCGCACTCCGGGGTACTACGACTTGAGCGCCTGAGCGACACCGACCGCACCCGTCTGGTGGATGAACTCGACGGGCTCTGCGAAGGATACGATGCACTGCTCATCGACACCGGCGCAGGCATCGGCGAAAATGTTCTCTTCTTCAACGACCTAGCCGATCGCGTGCTGTTGGTCACGGTTCCCGAACCCACGGCACTGACCGACACCTATGCAATGATCAAGATCCTCAACCGAAGCTACGGCGTCGACTCCATGTCGCTGATCGTCAACCAAGCGGCAACGGCCGCTGTGGCTGCCAATGTGCACGAGAAGCTCGAAGAGGTAAGCGACAGGTTCTTGGGGTTGTCTCTCGCCCTTGCCGGAAGCCTTCCATCAGACCCCGCCGTCTGCTCGGCTGTGCAGGCGCGCACCGCGGTTCTCGAACACGATGGCGAGTCCCCTTTTGCCCGAGGGATCAGGGCCATGGCAGCCCGTCTCGCATCAGAGCTCGAAGGCCTCCCGCGACGCCAGCAAAGCTTCTGGCGCGACTGGATCGAACGTCAGCTTCGAACGCGCGCTTTGTCCAACCAACCACGCTCACAACTGCATTCGCATCCTGAATGCGAAGAGCCATCCACTCTCCAGAACAAGCACTGATGTCGATCAAAGTGCAAGAAGAAGATACGCTACTCAACCTTCGCCGGCCGGACAAACGAGGCGACAACGTCGAAAGACAAGCTTGCCTGGTCATCATCGCGGGCCCTCGCGCGGGACGGAAGGTGCCAATCTCTGGGCCTACGACCATTGGCCGCAGCGCAACCTGTACACTCCAGATCGACCACCGTGGCGTTTCGAGAAGGCACGCCCAGCTTATCCAGGCAGGTGACGGTCACTACGAGATTCAGGACCTGGACAGCCGCAACGGCACCGCAGTCAACGGCGAGACCGCCGACCACCGGGCCTTGGAAGACGGAGACCGCATCCAGCTGGGGCCGCGCGTTACGCTTCTGTTCACGCTCAAAGACCCCATGGAGGAGCATCTTCACGAAGCCCAGAAGATGGAAGCCATCGGGCGCTTGAGCGCCGGCATCACACACGACTTCAACAATCTCCTCAGCGTACTGAGCGCCAACCTGGATTTCATCAAGGGGATGCGGGGAGAGACCTGTCTCTCTGATCCCGACATTCAGGAATGCCTCGCCGAGCTGGACACTGCGACAGCACGCGCCACCGAACTGACGGGACGCCTGGCCGGCTTCGTGAGACGCGGAGACGATGTACACCGCCCCGTCAACATCTCGGAGCTGTGCAAGGAAGTGATTCGCCTGGTGCGCCGACTGTTGCCGAGCCGTATCAACGTCCAGACCCACATTCAACCAAGCCTAGTGGTAGACGGGAGCAGGCCCCAACTTCACCAGATGCTCATGAACCCTTGCATCAA
Source organism: Myxococcales bacterium (assembly GCA_028817905.1). Lineage (GTDB taxonomy): Bacteria > Myxococcota_A > Polyangia > Polyangiales > JAFGIB01 > JAPPOR01. The sequence goes on along the minus strand of JAPPOR010000996.1, from coordinate 30,764 downwards.
TGCCCGCGACGCGATGCCGGATGGCGGTGAACTGTTGATTCGAGCGGCGATCATGAGCCATGGCGAGCTGTCGGACTTGCCGCTTACCTCCGACGAGCCACACGTGGTGATCACGGTCGAGGACTCCGGTGTCGGGATGGATGAGGAGACCCTGAAGCGCGCCTTCGATCCGTTCTTCACCACGAAGGGACGACAGCTGGGCACGGGCCTGGGCTTGGCCACGGTGAGAACCATTGCCAAGGAACACGGGGGCCACGCCGAGGTCGAGAGCGTCGAGGGGCTCGGCACGACCGTGCGGATCTACGTCCCAGCCTCGGAAGCTAGGGCTGAAGGAAGCCTCGCCACGATCGACCTGGAACCCACGGCGCCGCTGTTGCAAGGCAATGCGTCAATTCTCGTGGTCGACGACGAGCGCGACGTGGCTCGCAGCGCCGGTCGCCTGCTCGAACGCACCGGATACAAGGTTACGTACGCTGTCGACGGTGTGGAAGCGCTGGATCTCTTCACGCAAGGGGAGCGGCCACCGGACCTGGTCCTACTCGACATCGACATGCCACGCATGGGTGGCCGCGAGTGTTTCCGGCACATGCGGCGCATCCACCCGGATGTGCGCGTCCTGTTCATCTCCGGGCAGTGGGCCGAGCGTGATGAGAAGGTCCTGCGCCGCGAGGGGGCCAGGGGGTTGCTCCGCAAGCCCCTCGTCGACAAGCGTCTCCAGGCCGCGGTCGTCGCCGCTCTGACATAGCCAGCGACCTTGAGTCAGCGTTTCCGCGACGTTCGCGTCAAGTTTGATCGCGTTGCCTTAATTGGGTGCGTCTGGACAAGGTCGCTAGGTCGCGCTGACGCGCTCCGGGGATGAGCTGTAAGCGATAGCGATTTCCGGTGGCGCTTGGGTGACCCACCCTCGCCTTTTCCGCGGTTCGCGCCGTTCCGCTCCGACTGCAGATCCTAGCGGTCGAAATGGCCCATTTCCGGTGGACACGAGCTGGCCTGCCGCTTGCGTCGCGGCAAGAGTTGCGCTCAACTGCCCCTCATGCCCTGGGAAGCAAGGCGCTGGGTGGTCTTCACGGTCCTGATGTTTGCGGCCGCCTTCCTCGCCCTTCACTATCGGCCCGAAGGCGCGCCGCCACCATCGACGCGCCCCCGCGAAGAGGACCGCCCGACCGTCCCCCTCAAACGCCCCGGTCCGGGCGAAACACCCAAGCCCTCTTCACCAAACGACTAGCCGCCAATTTGAATGCCGAGGGCTTCGCGAAGGCGGAAGTAGGGCTCCGAGACACTGAATAGGACCAGGTCGTGGATCCGGTCCTTGGGGCCGATCTCCAGCGCCCCCATGGGGGGTAGCGCCTGTATCATTCGAGCAGCAATGGCAAGATCGTTGCAGATGAGAAATCCGGCACGGCAGGCGCTGAACTCGACCGCGTTCATCCACTTCTTGATATCCGCCCTGGCGCCGGCATCCGCGAACCGCTTGCCGATCTTCTTCAGGACCTCGAGCTGCACGGGCTGCATCCTCCCCATGAGCTCCTTGGCGGTAGTCTCGACCGTGGGATCGGGGATCTCCACTCCGGAGATACGCATGGACGCCGCCAACACGAGCTTCAATTCATCTTTGGTCTGAAACATCGTGCGCATGTAGTGCTCGCCCCGGTAGTACGCGAGATGGCGCCCGATGACGAACATCACGTCCACGGGACTCATCCCCGACAACAGCGCGCTGCCACACACTGTTGCAGGCGGGATCGTGGTGCCGTACTCCAGACCGCCGGGACGGTCGGGGCAAACGAACAGCCTCGGAGTAAAGACGAGCCCGAAGACTTGGGTGATGAAGCCGAACGATCGAGCAAAGGCCACGGTCGTATTCATCAGGTCGGGGATTTGCTGCTTCTTCTTGAGGTCCAGACTCCTGTCGCTAACCTTGCGCCATTGCAGCATGGCGGGAGTGACGGCCTCGAAAATCTTCCCGACCAGGAGATCCTCGTCGGCGTGGAACAGTTCCTTAACCCACAGCTCGTCGGTGAGCCGTGACTTGGGCCGGATCGGCCCTTCGACCTTGTACTGCTGGTAGAACTGCTGATGCTCCGCGTCAGCCTTCTGCAGGAATGACAGCGCGGCGGCCACACAGAAGGCGCGATCGTACTGACCCGCTCCCTGGTAGAGCTTGTACAGCTCGCGATACGAGTCGGCCTGATACGGATCGTTCCGTAGCAGGACCTGGTGCTCGTTGATGGCATCCTGAATGCGGCCTGGAACGCGCCCGTAGAGCTCCGCGAGGATCTGATGTTCCTGCATGTTGCCCGGCTGCATCCGGGACGCCATCGCGAACGCCTCTGCGGCTGCCTCCAGGTTGCGCTGGCGGTCGCGATAGATGACCCCGAGGCTGTGCCAGAGATTGTACTCGAGCGCCTCGTCCCCCTTGCCGGTCACGCGATGCAGCATCTTGCGATATGCGCGCTCCAGGTTCTTCCAGTCTTTCTGAACGGTCAGAATCTTGTTAACCGCCTCGAACGCTTTAAGCTGGCCGAGTGGGTCCAGATCGAGAGCTTGGGTGAAACGCTCCAACGCGCCGCCCGCGTCCTTCAGCTCGTCGCGCAGGATGACCCCAATCGTATAAGCGTTCTTGGCCTGGACCGCCGGCCGGTCGTCGAGTTCGCTTACCCGATCGATGACGTCGACCAAGGCCTCCCACTGACCGGTGACCTGGTATAGCCCCAGCAGCTTGTGGAGCATCTTGTGGTCATCCGGCCGCAACGCCGACGCCTCGATGAAGGCTTCGATAGCAGCTGCGGGGTTCTCGAGCTTTTCCTGCCAGATGGCCCCGATCTCAGAGTAGAGCTCGAATCTCTCCACGACGTCGTCCACAGCATCGAGGATCCGCTTCTTGAAGTGGATGACCTGCTCCCACTCGTTGTTGCCACGATAGAGCTCGACCATCGCCTCCAAGGTCGGCCTATGTATCGAATCTTCCTCAAGCGCTTTCTCGAACATATTCAGCGCCTTGCGCCGATCACCCTGCTCGCGCTTGATGACCCCCAACCGATAAAACGCATCGGTCGTTTCGTCACTCCCGAGCGCTTCCCGGTGATGCACGAGTAGCATCTGGTAGTGCTTGAACGCTTCCTCCCAGCTCTTGCTGCGATAGTGGGCCGCAGCGAGGCCGGAAAGCGACGGAATATCTTGCGAATCCAGCGCGAACGCCTGGCCGTAGCTCTTGATAGCCACCTCGTCATTGCCGAGCCGGTCGGCGCACTCACCCGACATGAACCAGAGGCGTTGCTGCTCTTCTGCCGGAAAGCGACTGCAAAGTCGTGTCAGGATGTGCAGAAGCGGCTCCACCTCCTGCCAACGCTCTGCCTTCGTGTAGTCGTCCACCAAAGGGAGGGCCGCATCGGTATTGTCCGCATCCAGGCTATGGGCTTGTTCGAAACACTCGATAGCACGTTCGTGCTCGTCGAGGTTGGCGTCGAAGACACGCCCCAGCTCCACTAAGAGCGCCGCCTTTTTTCGATCGCTCTCCTCGACCTCGACCGCTTGTTGAAGGACACGTGAGGCGGCGTTGTAGTCGCCTTCCAGCATGTGGATGTCTCGCATCGCCTGCAACGAAGCCAGGTGCGTCCGGTCGATGTCTATTGCGCGTTCGAAATGATCGACTGCGGTGACACGATCGTCGAGTTCGCCCTCATAGAGCTTACCCATCCGATACAGCAGGTTGACGCGTGCCTCAGGTTGATCGACCAGGCCCGTGAGCCGGTCCATGGTATCCAGCGCCATGCTGTACTCTTGGCGTCCTTCGTACAGTTGCGACAACGCCTCTAGCGCCGGCACCGAGTCAGGCTCGATGGCCGTCACGTTCAAGAAAGCGTCGATGGCCTCATCGGGCTCCTTCAACTCGTCCCGGTAAACCTCACCAATACCCGCGTACAGTCGTGCCTTTTCGCCACGCTCGGGCGTTGCCTCGATGTGCCGCTCGAACGTCCGGACCAACGCGTCCCAGCGTTGCAGCTGGCGGTACAAGCGCGCGAGCCCGTGCAACGCTTCCGAATGATCGGGATCGATGTCGACCACTTGCTCGAGCCGTTCGGCAGCCTTTTCTGGCTTCAAGAACTCCTCTTCCCACATCGCAGCCAAACGAATGAGTAGACCGACACGATCGCGCTCGTTGGTGACCACTTCGAGCTGACGTTCGAGCACAGCAAGCAAGTCCTGCCATGACTGCTGCTGGGCGTAGAGACGCTCAAGCCCCTTAAGGGCCCTCAGACTGTCTTCATCCTCCTCCAAAACCGCCTGGTACTGCTTGGTCGCCTTCCCGAAGTCGCCTAGGCGGTCCTCGTAGGCCTCGGCGAGCTCAAGCTTCGCCTCCAACATCGCGTCGCGGTCATCAAGCGCCGAAACCTTGCGGCCCAACACCTCCACAAGTTCGGTCCACTGTTCGCGACCACGATAGATGCGCTCCAGCGCGCGCAAAGCCCCCAAGTGCTCGGAAACCTCGGCCAGGGCAGCGGAGTAGTGCGAAACTGCCTGATCCGGGGCACCAAATTGCTGCTCGTTCAACTCACCGATCCGGACCAGAACGTCCGCTTTCTCGGCAGGATCCTCCGTCATCTCCGCCAGCTTGCCGAGCAAATGCCCATAGGTCTGAAAGTCCTGAGTCTCGCGGTGAAGTTCGGCCATTTGCGCGACCGCCGGGCGGTTGACAGGGTCGACGGCCAACACCTGCTGCAGGTAGGGGATGGCGTACTCGGGGTGCCCTTCCTTGCCGTACCACCTGGCACACTTAACGCAGATCGCGTTTCGGGCCTCGACTTCCTCCGCCGGAAGCTCCTGAAGCACCGCGTTGGCTGTTGTCAGCACCTCGGCCCACCGCTGGGTAAGACCGGCGATGCGCTCCAGGCCCTCGGCACTCTGCTCATTAGTAAAGTCCTGCTGCCAAGCCAACAAGAGCGCATCGAACGCTTGCGACTTGTCACCCATGTCGCGCTCGTACACTTCTGACACTTGGCGCAACAACGAAACACGAGCGTCAATATCCTCACTTGCTTCCACCCGGCCGAGAAACAGATCGATCAGCTCCTCGAAGCGGCTGTGCTCTCGATGAAGTCGCTCCAGACGCTCAAAGGCGAAGTCATGAAGAGAATCGAGTTCGAGCACAGACTCCAGCGAACTTCTGCCACGATCCGCCTCCTCGAGTTTCTCCTCCCAGATACTGGCGATATCCAGTAGCACCGCGATCTTCAAGGGCGGCTCTTCGAGCGCTGCCACACGCTGCTCCTTGACAGCGATCTCTTCTTCCCATTGCTCCTGGGCCTCGTGGAGCTGCTCAAGCGCATCCATGGCGGCGAAGTTTCGGTAGTTGACCTCGAGCGCGCTTCGATACTGCTCGATCGCGTCGGCAGGCTGATCCATACGGCCCGCATAAAGCGCCCCAAGCTCCATGAGCACCGCTTCGACACTGGCATCATCGAGATTGCCCCTGCCCGCATCGACGATTCTGTGCAGCGTGTCAACAAGGTCCGACCACGACTCCGCAGAGCGGTGAACCCGCGCGATGGATAGCAGCGCCGCGGCGTTGCTTGGATCGAGATCGAGGACTCGCTCCCAGCTCTCAAGAGCGCTGCGGTCGCGGCTCAGCTTCTCGTACCAAATATTCCCAAGGTCTTGGAACAGGACGATGCGATGGCTATCGCTGTCCGTAACCGCCACTTCGCGCTCGAGTACGTCTACCAGGTCAGTCCAGTTCTCCTGCAACGCATAGAGATTGCCCAGGGCGTTGAGCGCGTCCGGCTCCTCTCCCAGCAGATCCAGCACGCGCTTCAACAGATCTGCAGCCCGCTCAGGCTGCTCCAGGCGGGTCGATGCAAGGTACGCCATTCGGCCAAGTATCTCTGCCTGTGCCGAATCACCCAGCGCAACCGTCAGCTCTCGATCGTAGGCCTGGTACAGCTGCCGCCAATCCTCGGTAACCGTGTATATGTTCTCCAGCGCCTTGATGGTCTCTTCATGCTCCGTATCCAGCTCGTCGAGAATCTGCGTGTAGACGGTCACCGCATCATCGATGGCACCGACCTGGTTGTAGAGAACACCGCCCAGGCGATGTGAAAACTCAACGCGCTCATGCGTATCCTCCGCGGATTCGACCCGCAGCCTCAGGATCTGCGCCAGAGCATTGCCGGCACCATGCTCGGAGTATATGGCGTCCAGTTCCTCGAGCACCTCGCGGTCTGCAGTCGCCATGGGCAGGACGAAGCGATAGGCCTCCTCCGCTTGAACTACGTCATTCAACTCGACGCGCAGTACTCTCGCGAGTCGCTTTCCGATCGCGACCCGGACCTCATCTGAGGGGCTCGCTTCGGCGATGCCGGCGTACGTATGAGCCAGTACGCCCCATCCTTGAACCGCGGAAGCCAGGCGCTCGACTTCGTCGCAAGAGTGGTCGTGCTCCGGGTCCTCCATCAGTGCACGCTGCATCCACGTGAATGCCGTATAGGCATCGCCAGCTTGGTCTTCGGCGATTTCGGCTATCCGGTGCATGGCCGCCACGCGCTCCTCTGCATCCCACTCAAAGCGCAGCCGGGCCTCCTTGACTGAAACCAACTTTGGCCAGTCTTCGTGCATGCGATAAAGCGGCTCCAGGACCTCAGCCACGCGCGCAATTTCTACGCCGTTGACGAACAACCCTTCCAACGCCGCAACCGACTCGACGTGGTCCGGTGCAGCGTTCAAGATAGCGGCAAACTGCGCGATTGCGCCTGAAACGTCGCCCAGGTGCACCTGTTGCAAGCGACCGAGTCGATATTGCAGGTCCAGCGCGTCGTCGGGGCTTGGCGCAACTTCGGCCTCGCGCTCGAGAACCTCCGCAAGTTCCGTCCATCGAGAGGTCGCCTCGTAGAGGCGGTCGAGGGCCGCCAGCGATTCCGCTTGAGCCGGGTCCGCCTCCACAACCACCCGATAACGAGCGATCGCATTGTCAACGTCGCCGAGCTGAACCTCGAAGATGCGGGCAAGTCGTAGCGCCAAGTCGGCGGCGCTGTCGGGATCCTCCTCGCGCAGCTTGGCGATCTCGTGGTCGTACAAGGCGCCGAGCTGGGTCCATTCTGCCAAGCTGTCCGCGAACCGCTCGAGCGCTTCCAGGGTGGAGAGGTTTCGGTTGTCGTACTGCAGGGAGCGCGCGAAGGCGTCGAAAGCGGCCGAGGGCTGCCCTAGGTGAATCTCGTGCAGCTCTGCGACTTGGTGCAGCAGCTCTACCTTGCGAAGGGGATCCTCCTCCTTCGATATGAGTACTTCGAGAACGTTGACCAGCTTCGCCGACTCGCCCGAGGCACGATAGATGGGCTCGAGAACCTGAGCCGCCGGGACCACCTCTTGCCCCGCTCCAATCATGCGCTCCAGCGCGGCCTGCGTCGAAGCGTGGTCAGGCGCCATATCGAGGATGTCGCGGTAGCACTCGACGGCACGGAAAGCGTCGTTCAGGCGAAGCTCGAAGAGCTCGCCGATCCGATACCGAAAGTCGATCGCGGCTTCTGCGGTGGGCGCGAGATCCGACTCTCGGTCGAGAATGGACAGGAGCTCGTCCCAGTTCTCACTGACAAGGTAGAGCGCGTCGAGACGCCCAATCGCAACAGCATCCTCAGGATCGATCTCGAGAACTCGCTGATAGGTCTCGATGGCCTTCTCGACATTCTGGAGTTCGTGCTCGTAGACCGCACCCACGTGCGCATACAGCGCTTTCTTCTGGTCGAGGTCGTCGACGACATCCGCCTTCTGCCGATAGACTCCCAACACCTCCTCCCACTGCTGCAGGCGGAGATGCAGCTCGATCAGCTTGTCCAGCGCAGCGTGGTCGTCTGGCTCGGCCTCCAGCGCGCGCTGGTATACATGAATTGCCTCCTGCGGCCGACTGAGAAGCTCGTCGTACAGGGCCGCTGCGCGAAACAGGTATTCTCGCCGATCCGCGGGAACATCAAGCAGCCCCGCTTTCACCAAGAGGATGCTAGCGAGCTCCTCGTACTGCTCGGTGCCTTGATACAGGCGTTCCAACGCAGTCGCCGCCTCCATGTTCTGGTCGTCTAGCTCAAGCACCTGCTGATAGAGCGCGATAGCAGCGACATGATCGCCCACGCGCTCCTCGCGCACCTCAGCAGCTTTCGCCAGCAGCCCCGCCCTTAGGGAAGTGTCCTCGACAGCTGCCACCTGCTGCTCGTACACCTGCGCCAGTTGGTCCCACGCCCCCGCACCGGCCGCGATTCGCTCGAGCTGCTCCTGGGTGCTCGGGTTGCTCGGATCATCTGCAAGTGATCGTGAGTAGCACGTGAACGCGTTCTGCAAATCATCAAGGCTGACCTCGTAGAGCTCGGCCATCTGGTGCAACAGGTCAACGCGACGGTCAGGAGAATCGCTCCCGGTGACTTGAATCTGAAGGATGCCCACGAGCTTGTGCGACTCGCCCGCATCGCGGTAGAGGGGCTCGAGTATCTCGACTACCTGCAACTGATGCGCGGGGTCCTGAAGAATGCGCTCGAGGGCGGCCATCGCATCCCGCTGCAGCGGATCGTTGTCTAGCACCTCGCGATAGATCTCCACCGCGGACTCGACCGCGCCCATGCGGCTTTCGCGCAAATTCCCCAGTTTCAGCATGAGGCCAATGCGGCGTTCTTCATCGGCTACGAGCGTGAGCTGCCTTGCAACATTGTCCGCCAACTCGGCCCACATTTGCTGGCGCTCGTAGAGGCTGTCGAGCTGACGAAGCGCGTTGTCACTAGTTGGATCGTTCTCGAGAATCTCGCCGTAGACACGGATCGCCGCCTCGGGGTCCGAAAGCATTTCATCGTAGATGAACGCCATCTGCGACAGCACCTGGCTCTGCTGTTCCGAGTCGGCTGCGTGCGACGCTCGCCGGCGAAGAATGTCCAGCAGGTCACGCCACCGCTCACTGCGGTGGTACAGCTCCTCCAGAGCAGCCAACACTTCCGGGTCGGCGTCGTCCAGCTCCAAGGCACTGAGGTACAGGCGAACCGCCGCATCCACGTCGCCGATTTCTTCGTCCTGAAGCTTGGCGGCTTTCATCCACAGAGACTTGGACAGCTCCGCGTCTGAGCGTTCGCGGGCCAAGTCATCCAGGTGTTTGACCATATCGCCCAGGCGGTGTTGTGCCTTGGCAAGCTCTTCCAGGCGCGCTCCAACACCCGGGTTCGAGGGGTCTTCACGCAGGGCGCGGCAATACACTTCGAAGGCAAGGTTCGTGTCGCCTACGCGCTCCGCATACAGCTCACCGATCTTGGTGATCGTATTCAGGCGTTCCGCCGGTTCCTCCGTCGCCGAGAGCGAGACTTCCAGCGCCTTGACGAGGTTTTCCCAGTCACCACGCTCCTCATAGAGCGGTTCCAGGATAGCCGCAGCGCTCCCCCCCAGCTCTGGGTTCGCGAGCAGTCCCTCCAACGCACTCACCGCCCCGGCGTGCCCGGGACGAATCATGAGCACTTCGCGGTATTGCTCCAGCGCGACGGGAGCCTGCGACAGGTGCTCTAGGCCCACATTGGCGAAGCGGAACTTGAGCTCTGCGAGCTCATCGTCACCGTCAGGGCCGAGGTCGATCCGATGCTCCAGCGTTCGCGCGAGGTCCTCCCAACGCTCCTGGGCGGCATACAACTGATCAAGCGCTTGATACGCCTCGATCTCTTGCTCGCCGAAATCCAGGGGAATCGCCTGGTAGGCATCGATGGCCGCATCCGGGTTGTTCAGCCTTTCGTGGTGCAGGGCAGCAATCGCGTAGGCCAGCTTCCGGCGCTCGTCCTGGTCGTCCTCGAACTCCGCGCGACGCTGCAGCACGCCGAGTAGTTCAGTAAAGTTCTCGGTCTGCCCGTAGAGGTCCTCCAGCGCACTGATAGCAGCGCGGTCCTCAGGGCGTTCGTCGTACACCGCGCGAAACTGTTCGATGGCCTGTTCGACGTGACCTGCTTGCGCCAGCATACGGCCGTAGTACACCCGCAGATCGCTCGCCTCCTCGGGGTCTGAAGACGAATCTATCGCCTTGGTGTACGCATCAAAGACTCGGTCCCAGTCCTTGACCTTTGCGGCCATGCGCTCGAGATCCTCGCGCAAGATCTCCTGACTCGGATCGAGCACGAACGCCTCGATGAAACTGTCGAAGGCGGATTGCGGATCGCGCAGCTTCTCTTCGTACATCAAGCCACACTCTCGCAGCAACGAGACCCGCTCGACCGGGTCCTCGAGGTGTTTGAGCCGTATCTGATAGACTGGAACGAGCTTCTTGGCATCGCCGGCCTGTTCATAGATCGGCACGAGCTCGTCAGCTGCATCGAGGTTGCTGGCGTCCAGCGCTAGCACCTTCTCGTAGGCCCGAGCGGCGCGATCAGGCTTTTCCTTCTTGTCACGCCACAGGCGGGCTGCACGAAACAGCAAATCGATACGCTTGCCCGCCTCCGCATCCTGGGCTTCGGCCGCTCTTTCTAGGGTCCGAATGAGCTCGTCCCACTTGCCTGTGGCGGCGTAGAACGCCTCCAGTTCTTCCCAAGCCTCAAGAGCAACATAGCGCTTCTTCAGCTGTTCCTGCGCCCGCCGATCGTCTGGGTTGATGTCCAGTAGCCGCTGATACGCGGCCACAGCCCCCTCGTCCTGCTTGAGCTTGTCCCCGTACACGCCACCCAGCTTGGCGAGCAACTGGGCAAGCTCGCCGCTATCGGTGAGCTGCTGGCTCTTGCGTTCGAGCACCTCAGCCAGCGCGTCCCACTGCCGCGCGCGCTCGTACAGGCCGGAAAGGGCGTCCAGCGCCTCTGGATTGTCCGCCTCGCTCTCGATCACGTCTTGCCACAGCTCGATGCAGACCGCTGGCTTACGAAGGCGCTCCGTGGCAAGGCGCGCGATCTCCACACGCCGGAACGCCTGGTCCTCGGGATCGAGCAGTGCGCACTCCGAACGCATTACGCCTACAAGGCGTTCCCAATCCCGCCGCTTCTCGTACATCTCCTTGAGGCGCTCGATCGCTTCGAGATTGCCCGCGTCCAGTTCGAGCACCTTGCGAAAGCACTTGATAGCTTCAGCCTGGTTCGACGAGCGCTCGAGATAGAGCCGACCAGCGTCCCCGAAGAGAGCCACTTTCTCGGCCGGATCGACCACCAGCTCCGCCTTGGCGAGCGTGGTCTTGATCACATCCGACCACCGCTTCTGGGCCTGGAACTTCTCCAGTTTCTCGTCCAGTGCCGCGAGCGCGGCCCGGTCTTCGTCGGTCAGTTCTCGGGGCTCGGCATCGCCGTCACTCCCCTCCGGGCGTTCGACTTCCTGCTTGGACTCATCCTTGACGCTACCGTCGTTGTCCGACACCGAAGCCTCCTGAGCTTGCTAGTCCATCTCCTGGACGCGACCGCGTTCGGGCACGCCCGGGGCGGCACGATCCTAACCCCCAACCATCGTAACACCAGGGGGTTTCAACCCTTTCCTCTTTGATCGGAAGCGTTGCACCGAGTGAGTGCTCAGGAACCCACATCGTGGTCGCTAGGCGTACAACGAAAAACGGGAGAGCCTTGCGACTCTCCCGTTCCTCCCGTCGACAACAGGTGGGACTTCTTAGAAGCCCTCTTGAATCTCGCTCAGCTTGTCCCGTGCCGCCTTGACGTAGTGAGCAGGCGCCTCCGCGCCCGCAACATCGACGAACTTCTTCAGGAAGCGCTTCGCCTCTTCCTTGTTGTTCAGCAAATGGTAGGTCCACCCGAGCGAAAACAGCGCGTCCCGCATGCCGGGCACCACCGCCAACGCTGCCTTGAATTCCGAGACTGCCTGATCGAACTTCTGCTGCTCCTGGTATACGGTCCCTAGCAGGTGGTGGGCTTGAGCCTCCTCCTCCGTCCCGGGCAGCGCTACCTTGAGAGCCTCCTGGAGCACCTGGGTCGCCTGGTCGAGGTACCCAAGGTCCGCATACAACCGTCCCAACGCGCTGTATGCCTCCAGGAAGCGCGGCCCCTTCTGCACAGCCTCCGTGTATCGCTGCAGGGCAGACTGCTGATCATCCAGCTGCTCATGTACCTGTGCAAGCTTATAGTAGGCCTTGAAGATCCCCGGCTCCAACTGGATCGCCTTTTCAAACGCCTGCTTGGCACCGGTCCAGTCCTTCAGCTCGATCAGCACGGTGCCCAACTTCTCGTGGTAACCGGCCGCGTCGGCGTTGACGGCGATCGCCTTCTGCAGGTCATCACGCGCGCGCTCGAACTTGCGCATCTCCATATGAACGATCGCCAGGTTCCAGAAGACCTGGTCGTTCTTGGGATCGATCGCAGCGGCACTGTCGAGCAACTTGGTCGCGTCGGCAAAGCGCTTCTGCTGGGCAGCAATGACCCCCTCGTTCATCTTGTTCATCGACTCGACACGAGCGCGAGAACAGTTGCTCGCCATCCCGACGACCAGGGACAGACAACCGACCAACATGACATGGGACCGCTTCATTACGGACTTCCTCCGAGCGAGAGAATCGGATGGCATTGAATCGAGCAACCCGTCCCGACCCAACTGGGCGATTTCATTGCCCGATCTACACTACACAACCAAGCCAATACAACCGTCCCGCGGACGCCCACCTGTCGGGCGTCCGCGACGGGTGCTTCATCCACCCGTTTGCGCCAACACGAACGGGTAGTTCACGACCACGATGCCGCCCCCTTCGGGAGCTGGGAAGGTCCAGCGCCGCACGGCCTTTGCGATACACTGCTCAGCCTTTGCGTTGCCAAGTGTGCTCTTCGAGACCGCAGCTGTCTGAACCGCACCGGTCGGCGAAATGATGAACTTCACCGCCACACGGCCCTGCAGATCGGGACGCGAGTTCAGCTCCTGCTCGTAGCAGAAACGCACCTCATTGATGTGCCGACGGATGACGCGCCGAATGACCTCTTTCGACAGCGAGCCGCGCACGTCAGCCTTACCTGTACGGATCCGGGGGACCTTCGCCCTGCGCCCGCGAAACCCGCCCGCACCCCGGCCGTAGCCAGAACCGGTGCCGCCACCTGCGCCATGGCCGATCGTACCGATGTTGCCCAGACCGATCGTACCCTCGCCGGTACCGCCGCCACCGCGGCCCGTGCCACGAAGGCCCAAACCACCGAACCCGAAGTTTCCGCCGATCTGGTCTCCCATCAGCGCGCCCAGGGCACTCATGGGGTCGTTCCCGAGCGCGGTCTCCGCCCCATACGGCGACGTCGGGCTATTGAACGCTCCCACGCTCGCCTTCAGGATTCCGATGATACCCGCATTGGCAGCCATTTCCTTGGCCTCTTCGCGCGCCATCTGCGGATCCTGATTGTCTTCCGGACCTTCGATACCAAACTTATTCTTGGTCTTCTTCTCGTCCTTCTTCCCCATCTGGCCTTCTTCGTCCTTGTGACGCTTGCCCTTGCCGCCCTCCTCGTCGTCCATCTTGCTGTCTTCCAGCCATTCGGGCGTCTCCTCTTCAATCATCTCGGGAGGCTCGATGAGGTATTTTGCGAAACGGTCGTCCGCGTTCAGAAGGTCAAGCGACAAGGACGAAGAACTGGGCGGCAAGAAGTAGAACAGCAACAGCATGCCGATATGGAGCAACATCGACGCCCCGATCCAACCGAGCCCCTTGTCCAGTTTGGCTCCGCCGATACCCACTGGCCGAGCCGCCGAAACCGGCTTCACGACGAACGTGAAGCCCCGGTAGTCCACACGGGCCGTCGCCCCAGGTGGCAGCGGGTATTGGTATCCGCCCGCCGCCGCCGAAGAGGCTTGCAGCTGCCCTTGGGCCGCCAAGTCCGCGAACGTCACACTCTGGTCGTTCACTGTCACGTCGCCACTGGCACCGTTTGGGATCACCACGGCGACGCTTGCCCCCGACTCGACGGTGATGGGTAGCGAGTCCACCCCAATGCTCTCACTACCCATCAGGAAGTCTGTCGCGAGCTTGCCCTTGCTATCGGTGGCCTCACCTACCGTGAAGCCCCTCGGCGGGGAGAGATGCTCAACGTGCAGGATCGACGATCCCCACATCACGATCACTTCCACAGCTGACTCCGAGGAGTCCACATCCGCCGGGTTGACCGGGGGCGCCGTCGGAATCATCTGGTAGGTGATGTTCTCATTGGAGAGGGCAGCCATTCCTGCGCCGGCAGCCGGGGCGTACGCCTGCTGCGCTGGCTGCTGGGGCGCGTAGCCGCCACCGGCAGGCTGCTGCGGCGCGTACCCAGCCGGCTGCTGCTGCTGGGGCGCATAGCCACCACCCGCTGGCTGCTGCGGCGGTGCGTACCCAGCGGCCGTCTGCGGGGGCGCATAGCCACCACCCGCTGGCTGCTGCGGATAGCCAGCTGGAACCCCTTGTTCTGGATGGGGCGAGCCGGGTGGCTGGCTCAGGGGAATCCCCTGCTGCGTGACATCCGCCCCCGGAGCTCCGGTCGGTGCGGCGACAGCCCGCGATGCCTCCGCGCCAATTTCGACCGCAACGCGCGTCCCGCCGAACTGCAACTGGTCGCCGGACTCCAGCTTGGTCTTGTTGACCTTTTGGCCATTCACAATTGTGCCGGATGCCGAGCCGAGGTCGATAATATAGACCTCCCCTGGGCCGGAAACCTCCACGACCGAATGCATCCGCGACACGCCCTCGTCGTCGATCCGCAGATGGCTCGACTCCAGCTTGCCAATCTTGATGACGTCCTGTTCGAGCGTCTCGCTCCGAACAACCTGGTCGCCGTGAAAAATGTGGAACGTAATCGGAACAGGCACACCAGCCTCCAGCACAACAGATTCACAATCGAACGAACAGAAAAGTCATTTGCGCCACCCCAGCGGCAAGCCCCACCAGGAGCCCATCGGCTGCGTTCGGCCCCGATTACCGAAGCCCGGCGTCTTTCACACCTACCCTCTGTGGCGGGAGGGCCATCAACCTGCCTACAGGTTCTCGACCGACTTGAGCAATTCCGGAATAAAGTGCTCTCGAATACGAATCAGAGACTCTCGTGCCCCGCGGCGCCTGACCATCAGATTCTCCCCGTCCGGCCGCACCAGGTCACCTTGAACCAGGTCGTCCTCGAAGTCGTAGGCGGTCGCGTTGTCATCCTGCGCCACCGCGGTTCCCACGAGCCCAAATGCCGCCACCATCACCATCGCAATCGTCTTCATGTCAAACCCCACGCCTCCTGAAGCCCGCGAAAACATTGACCCAATCTTCCGCGTCCGCGCTCACCCGAGCGCGGCCCTTGTGTCGACGCTGCAGAGCGTACGAGTCCTTCACACCAAGTCGGACAACGGCGCCGCGGAAGGGTTCCCGACGCCGTCACTTTTTCCGAGCTACTTTCCCTTGCCGCCCTTCTTGGGCCCGGCGCCTGCACCTTCAGCACCGCCGCCGCCCTCGGCTGCATCACCTTCCTCTTGGGCCTGCTTGGCCTCTTCTTCCGCTGCCTTGCGGGCGGCCTCCGCTTCGGCCTTCTCTTGCGCCTCCAGTTCGGCGGCCTGACGCTCCGCCTCCTTCTGGAGCTTCTCCATCTCCTCCATCTCTTTCAGAGCTCGGCGATAGTTCTCAATGTTCTGGAGGCGACCGGCAATGCACTTCGAACGCCGACCGCGCCGTCGCTTGGTCTCCTTGCAGCGGCGCGTGACGTCATCGACGGCGACCTTGTAACGCGGCTCCGAACCGGCTTTGTTCAGGAACTGCTTGTAGTACCGCTCGGCCTTGGCCATGTCGCCCTTGGTGCCGCTCTGGAAATCCTGCCAGAGGACCCCGAGGTTGTAGTACGGCTCGGCGCGCCGAGGCTGGAGCTTCATGGCCTTCTCATAGGCCGCGATCGCCTTGTCGTTCTGCTCCAAGCCGCGATATGCGACTCCCAGACCGACCTGTGCATCGAAGCTCTCCGGCTGCAGACCGATCGCCTTCGAAAACGCCTTCTCAGCATCGGCATATCCACGAAAGCCGATCGTGATCTGGGCGAAGTTCATATAGGCCTCGAACATCTTTCCATCGAGCGAAAAGGCCTTTTCGAACTTGGCCGAGGCCTCGATGATTTTGTTGCGGCGAAGATCGATGAGGCCCCAGGTGTTGTAGATGGGCGCGTACTCAGCGTCGATCTTCTGCGCCTGGCTGCAAACCACCTCTGCCAGGTCGAGCTTCTTCTTGTTGTCTGCGGCCTCCCCCAGGTACAGCAGCGCCATCTCGTTGAATGCCGGCAGGAACTCCGCGTCGATGGCTAGGGCTCGGCGCAGATTGTTGAGAGCCTCGACGTTGTTCCCCTCCTGGCGCTGAACGATCGCAAGATTTACGTACCCCTCGGTACACTGGGGATCGTCGCGGATCGCACGCTCGAACTCGCCACGACCGGAACGCCCGCCCTCTAGTTGCTCGAGGCCCAGGCCGACCCGCGCCTTGCAAAGCTTGCTGTTGATGCGAAGTGCCTTGTTGTACTGGCCGATGGCCGCCTTCTTGTCCCCACACTTGTAGTGGACGAGGCCCTGCATGTAGATCGCTTCCGAAAACTTGGCCTGCGCAGCCTCGGCAGCCTTGAACTTGTCGAGGGCGCTGGAGCAGGCTTCCTTCGTCCACCCTCGCTTGTCTTGCTTCTTGAAGTATTCGACCGCGTCGCCCCAGCGCTTGTGGGCCGTCACGTTCATGGCAGTGCCGTCCTTGCGCAGGATCTTGGTGCCGGTCTCGTCAACCGAGCTGCCGCCGGCGCCCCCCTTGGCTCCACCACCACCACAAGCGGCAAGGCTGAGGCCGAGGGCGGCGAAGAGGATTTTCGTTCCGAAACGCTGCATACGGTTACGCTCCCTAGCGGATTCGATAGTCATAGGCCGACTCACTCCCCCGCCCCTTCAGCCCCAAAGACAGGGATTCCGGGCACCGCGTTGACGCTGTGGGTGTAGATGTCGCTGCCGCGCAGCTCCATTGCGCGCGGATACTTGCGCGGATCCAGCTTGAAGAGTTCCTGCTCGCACGCCGTCATGAACTCGTTGAACCAGCGCACTTTCGTGGCCGTGATGAGGCAGAATTCGTAAGCATCCTTGGCCTTCTGGACCCATGGCTTCGAGGCCTCATCCAAGCCCTGGTAGTAGATGTCGACTAGCTCTTCGTCATCCTTCAGCACCGGTGGCACCGGCGCGTCGCGGAACTGGTCCACCAACGCCAAGTACATGTCACCGATCCGCGAGGCTGCCGCGATATCCCATTGCGGCACCTTGAGCTCTGAAATCTGCTCATAGGCCTTCTGGGCCTCCCCAAGCAACGCCGACTTCTTCTCAAGCCACTTGACGAAATCACCCTGCATCCACTTCTGGAACTTCTCCTGCAGGTCCTTGTTTCGCTCCCTCTTCCCTCTTCCCTTGGCCTTGGCCTTGAACACCGGGAACTCTACCGCCGCGTAGCGATCGAATTCCTGGTCGCCCAAGTGAAACAGCGCTTCGGCCGACGCGATCTTGGCAAACGCCAGGAAGCGTTGCTTCTGATCGTCCGAAACGGGCAAATCCCCAAATTTGTCTTTCGAACCTTGCCACGCCTTCAGCGCCGCTTTGAAGAAGGGTGCCGCCTTCCTACGGTCAGGCCCGGTCCTGCTCTCTTTCGTGAGATCTAGATGGGCGCGACCTACCGCCACGTTTGCCTGAATGGTCTCGTGGGGCATCGCCGTCTTGCGGTAGCGACGCAAGAAAGAGGTGTAGTGCCCGATTAGCTTCTGCCAGTCCTGTTGCCGCTCATAGATCGAGCCGATCGAGTAGACGACCTGGGAGGTCTTTCGCGGGAACTTCCGATTGTAGTTCTTCTCGAAGAGCGATGCGTCCTGGAGCGCCCGCTCTTCATCACCGAGGCCCAGGCGGAAGAAGACAGCGTTCTGCAGCGCCTCATTGGCAACCGCACACGTGCCGCCTTCCTTGTCGAGGTCTGTGCAGTCCTGACCCAAGGACTTCGGGTACTTTTCCGCGAATTGTTCGTAGTAGTCTGCCGCGGACTCGTAAAACGCCAGCGCGTGAAAGTTGGCTCCGATGAGATACATCGCTCGTCGGGACCACTCACTGTCCGCGTAGCGCTCGATCAAGACCTTGCGGACCTTGATCGCCCGGCCCAGCAGACGGGCTGCCTCGAAGTTGATCGAGGCATTGTAGAGTACCTCGTCCAGCTTTCCGCACTCGGAATACTTGCGGAAGATGCGCACGTACAACTGCGCGGCGCCCTTGAACTGCTTGGTCGCCTGCAGCGACTCGGCCTTCTTACGTAGAAGGTCGCACCGTAGCTGCTCCAACACCTCGCAGAGCTCGTCGTTGTCCTCGCGCTGATCCTCGCTGCAATACAGCTTGTAGAGCGGCTCGATGTCGTCGTTCATGTCGTCGTAGCATGCGGGCCTCGCGGGCTCGCTGTACGTCCCCAACACGTTGAGCGAATCGAGATACAGGTTCGCCGCAAACACGGACAGATCGCTGTCCTTGTGATTGAAGGCGATATCCTTGAACAGAACGGCCGCCTCCTCGAAGCGGTTGGACTCGTAATAGATACGGGCCCGCCGGTACTTGATCTGAGCCAGGTCCTCGCTGTCCGGAACGAAGCAGACGTACCGCTGATAGGCACGCAGCATCCCCTCCTCGAGTTCGCTCAGGGGCTTCGCCTTGTACTTCTCGACCAGATCCGCACGGGAAGGCTCCTTCTCCTTCCGCTTGCCGCGGCCCTTCTTCTTCTTGCCTCGGACCTCGGTTTCTCGCTTGGCATAGCTGAGCTGATACTGCTTGTTGTAGCAAAGCACCGAGGCGTACGCCGCGTCTTCTGTGTACTCCCCGCGCGGATCCACCTGCAAAACCCGGTCAAAGGCCGGACCGCACTGGCCCCACGACTCCATCTTCCACAATAGCTCCGCGTAGTAGTAGCTGACCTTGTACTCCGTGGGCCAATCTCGCTTGTCGATATCGGGGAACTCCATCGCCTCCATATCGGGGAACTTGTCGAGAATCAGCCGATACAGCTTCGAGGCCTGCTCCATGGTGCCCCGGTCATTCGTGCCGGGCTGGGTATCGGTGCCGATGGCCTCACGGTGCCAGGCGGTTGCAAGATCGATCAGCACCGAAGCCGCCGACTGCTTGCAAGACTTGATCTCGCCCTCCTTGTGCTTCCCGGACGAGTAGCTCTCATAGAGGTCCACCATGCGCTGGATCTCCACGACCTGCTTGGGTTTCGGCTTCGAGGAAATGACAGCCTGGGTCACGCGCCCTTGCCAGTAGCAGACCTTGTGGTTCTCCGAGCGCTCAGACATGAGCTTGTGATAAACCGAGATAACCTCGGGCCACTGACCGGTGTCGAAGTACAGCTCCCCCAAGGACTCGAACATCTCGTACGCTTGAGGATCGTCCTTGGCGTAGCGCCGGAAGAAGTCGAGCGCCTTCTGCGGATTGCCGACCTGCGCGTAGGGCATCACGAGCTCCCGCCGCGACTGTTTCAGCAGATTCTGGACGTTGTGGGCCTCGGGGTTCTCTTGAGCGAACTCGATGGTCTCGACGAACGACTGCAGGGCTCCGCGATAGTCCTCAAGGTTGTAGTAGCACCATGCCTGCTTGTAGACCGCGAAGCCGTACACTCGGTTCCGCTCGGGCGGAATCTCGGTCACCTTCTGATAGAACTGCTGCGCCGCCCGCATATCCCCCTGTTGGAAGTAGTACTCGGCGAACGACAGGTATGCGTTCGGGATGAACTTGCTTTGGGGGTAGCTCTTGATCAGCCGGTGGTACACCTGGCGCGCGCGATCGAACTGCTTCATCTCCTCGAGCGAGAACCCGAGGGAGAAGAGCACCTCGTCCATCTTCTTGAAGCCCGGATGATCCTTGACCAGGGTGGCCAGGGTCTTGATGTTCTTCTCGCGGACCAGCTGGAGGTTGCCCTGAGCTTTCTTCTGCTTGTTCCGAAGGCTCTTGCACTTACCGCGGTTCTTGCGCTTGCCGGAACAGGCTTCGTAGATCGGGTCGTCGAGCTTGTGAACCTCCTGATTCGCAGTCAGGGTGAGATCGAAGTAGTTCTCAGCAAGACGAAGCAACACCTCCGGGCGTCGCTTGTCTTGCCTCGACATGTTGCTCATGAGCCGCTGCGTCACGCGAATCTCCCGCTGCAGCAGCTGGAAGGCCTTGACCTCGAGCTTCTCCTTGTTGCGCAAGGTGGCAACGTCCAGATCGATCGAGGGCCCCTTGGCCTCGATCCCTTTGGGCTCCTCAACCTTGCGCTTGGCGGCGCGCAGGCGCGACTTCGGGGTCTCGCCGGCGGTTCTGCGCTTGGTTTTCGGCGTGTTCTTCGGGCACGCGTTGATGGTCTTTGGCGCTTCGGGTCCAATGCAGACGCCGGGCGCACGAGCCTCCGCGTCGTCAGCCCCCTCGTCATCTTCCGCTGTGTCGCCCACACCCGGGTCGCCTCCCGGCTGGGCGCGAACCTCAGCAGCGACGCAAAGCGCCAGCAGCAACGTGAACAGCAAGGGATTTCGCATCGATCGCATCGTTACCTTCCACACCTGTAGGTGACTTCCTGGCGGTAATAGCCCAGCTCATCGCGCCAGTACTCACCGTTGAAGGGCCAGACATTGTGCTCGGGAGACACATAGACCTGACCGCCAGTCGATTCCGCGGCAGCCGTCATCTGATTCTTGATCTTGGCGTCGATCTGACCCCGCTCGTAGTTGAGTACCTCGATCTCCACCGTGTCAATCTGGTTGGAGAGGTCCTGCATCTCGCGAATCAATCGATTGTAGCGACCCTTGGCAATGTCCCCCGCCTGGTCCACCGCAAACGACTTGGCCACCATGATGTCCTGCAAAATACGCTGGCCCAGCGACGACGCGGAAAATTGCGAGGGTGCGTCCTTGAGTTGCTTTTCCTCTTCCTCGAGTAGCTTTACGTACTCGAGATTGGAAAGGACCGCGCGGTCTGAGAGAGCCGACGTCACGATACCTCGAATCTCCGGGGGCAAGTTCGCATCCCCAGAGCGAATCTGCTGAAGGAAGCTGAAGAAGGCCGCGTTGTCCTGGTACTTCTGCAGGAGCTCGTCGAGCTTCACCTTCACCGGATCGTAGCGCTCATGGAACCGCTGCACGACGGCCGTGGCGTTGGCCATCTGGCAGTTGGTAAAGAAGACCACCGCCTTGAGCACCATCGCCTCGGGATAGAAGGACTCCTTGAAATAGGGCGAAAACAGGGTGTGGGCATTCCCCAAGGCACGCGAGTACTCATCCGCAAGGAAAAACGCCCAGGAGGCTTCAAACAGCGAGTCCAGCCAGTACTCGCTGTCGTTTTCGATCTTGGTCCAGGCCTCGACCGCGTTGCCGAGTAGAACACCGTCCACCTCGCGCTCCCCGTCCGGCGTGGTCTTGTTCGCTGCCGTGTAGTAGACGCGGGCTAGGGAAATCCAGCCCAGATCCACCATTCGGTCTGCGTCCTCCACCCCGGCGACGTCGCCGTCTTCGACGGCCTCGATGATCTCGCGGAACGCCGCGGCAGCCGGTTGGGCTCGACGCATGCGAATATACGAGATCCCCTCGAAGAAGCGTGCCTTCACGTACCAGCGGTTCTCGCTATCGACCTGCTTGAAGAGTTCTATCGCGCCTTGAAAGTCGCCCGCATTGTATTTGGAGCGACCCATGACGTAGAGCAGCTGGTTGTACAGGTCCGCGTTGTCATCCGTATTGAACTGGGCCAACTGGTCAACGCCGAAGCGGCCCACCTTGTCGATGATGCCGGCTGGCTCGGGCAACTGCGAAGCCAGCTGCGCCAGCCACTGTAGCGTCTGATCGAAGAAGAGATGGCCGCGACCGAGCTCGGAAATCTCGTCAAACACCGCCAGAGCCGACTGGTAATAGTGGAGGTGATACAGCGCCTTACCCAGAAAGAACTGTGCCTTCTGCACGTTCGCCGGCGCATCGGGGGTCTCGCCTTCAACCACCCTTTGGAACTGAACAGCCGCCTCCGTATAGCGCTCCTGAGAGTAGAGTCGCAAGGCATTGGCCAAGGCCTCGGAGGGCGGCCCCTCCGCCGGCGGCCCCACGGGGGCAGCCCCCGTTTCCTCCAGGCCGAACTGCATGTCCTGCGCGGTCGCTTGCGCGCTCCCTAGTGCTACGACCCACACAAGGGCCCAACTAAGTGTTCGGGTGTTGCACATCGATTGTCTCCATCATCGGCCGACGACTATCCGTTCGGGATCACTTCCGAAGCGAAGCGGCAAGTGTGGGAAGTTGTGACCGTCGCCCAATTCAGCTGCAATTTCATAGGCTTAGAGGGCTCAGCGCAGGCCATCATAAGAAGGCGCGGATCCGATTGTCAAGGGAAAACGCTGACGTGTGCAAGAATCGCCCAGCGACGTTTCGCGCGCTTGACACCCATATTTGCGCAAAATAGCCTCAGGTGCGCCGCGGTCCGAGAACATCCCACCTCCACCCAAGTGCGGCCGCTGTCGTTCCGCTGGCACGCAATGCCGGTGTGACCGTACCAGTCTTGGGTATAAAGTGAAGTCCAAAATCCGAACATGAGGGCATACGTGCGAGTCGACCTGAACCATCTCATGGCGTCCTTCCTATTGACGGCCCTGCTGGCGGTCTTCGCAGCCGGCTGTGCCGAGCCCGACGTCGGAGCCCCTTGTCTGCCCGAACAGGTTCCGGAGAACGGGTTTGACGACCGCGAGGCGTACGTCGAGTCCAGCTCGGTCCAGTGTGAGACGCGGGTATGTCTCGTTTATCAGTTGGGCGGTGACCCCGGTTCCGAGTGCGTCGAGAAGATCTGCCCACCCGACGACCGGACGTGCGTCGAAAAACGATGCGCAACCGAGCAGGACGTGTTCGACCGCATCTACTGCTCCTGCCGGTGCGACGCACCGAGCGATGACTTCGCAGAGTGCGACTGCCCTGATGGCTTCAGCTGCCAGCCGGTCCTTCGGCGCGGAGGACCCGGCGTGCAGGGCAGCTACTGTGTACGCACCGGCACGATAAGCCGCTAACCCGCATCTCACCAACACGTGTGATGATCGTGCAAGCGATCGAGTTCACAGGGGTTTCGGTGGGGGAAGGGAATACTCGTTGTATGTTCGCGACCGGGGCGATGGCGCTGTGGGCTCGAGCGGTTGTGCGAGGGCCCGCGAGTTGGTGAGACATGGGCCCAAGCGAGTAACCTCATCCGATCTCGGGGCGGCCGCGTGACCTCACGCAGCCGCAGAGCGCAAGCCTCGGCGAAGCAAGCCCTGTCCAGGCGTGCCGAGGATTTGGCGGCCGCCCATCTGGCGCGCATGGGTTTCGATATCGTCGGACGCAATGTCCGTGTACCGGGTGGCGAACTCGATATCGTGGCACGGAGGGGCCGCCTGCTGGTCGTCTGCGAGGTACGCGCGCGCAGCAACGATACCCATCTGTCACCAGTGGACACTCTTGGGCCCGCAAAACAAAACCGCGTTCGTGCCAGCACCATCCGCTGGATGAGCCAGCACGACCTGGACACCTCGGAGCTTCGGTTCGACGCCGCATCCGTTGTCTTCGACACGCCGGGTGGCCGCATGGAGTACTACGAGGGCGCGTTCTAGCTAGGGACGCCCGCTGTGGCTGGCCGGGCTCGAGTCCAAAGCGGACTGCATGCGTTCGCGTACTTCGGCAATCGCCGCGATGGCGTCTTCTGGCACACCGGCTTCACGCGCCTTCTGGATCGCATCGTCGAGCAATGCGATTTCCTCACGCTGCGCGGCGCGGAGACTCTCGACCATCCCCTCGAACGCCTGGAAAATATCCTGCAGCTCATCGCCCTTGCGCAAACGGCCACGCACGGCCCAATGGCCATTGGCGACATCCCCGATCATCGCACGCAGGCGATATGCGGGGCCAACCAGTCGGTGAGTAACGAGGATCCCAGTGAGCCCCAGGGCGAGGGCAAGTGCGAGAATGCCCCCGACAATCGCAGCGAGAACGCGCCGGTCCGCCTCAGCCGCATAGGCGAGCATGTCCGCACCGAACTGGGGGCTGATTTCCTCGCCTCGGTCGAGCGCCCGCTCCATTCTATGAATCGTCAGGAGCTCCGTTTGGCCCTTGGAATAGTTGTACGCAACGGCACCAAGTGCGCTGGCAACGAGCACCGTGACAGCGACGACCATCAGGGTGTATTTGAGCTGAAAGCGCGGTTCCAACAGGAGGTTCCTGATCCGGCGCCTGTACGGTCGGTTGGATGGATGTGAAGTCATCCGAGTGGCCTGTGCGTCCGCCGTCATGCTCTGCTCCCGTCCTGGTAATCTTCGCACAAGCGAGGCTCGCAACCCAACTTCCCGCGCCCCCCGGCGCATGTGCATCCCTCGCCCATCATCGCGCCATCGCCTGCGGCAGCTGGCGCAACGCACCGCTGATTGCACCCTCAACCGCTTGTCGGTATGAGTCCTTGCCGCCTCCCATGGCGGTCGCAGCGCCGTGCATGATGGCGCGCATGTTTCGGTCGGGATAGGTCGCGACGATCACCGACACGACGACCCGGGTACCCCCACCGGGGCGCTTCTGCACACCTGTGATCGAGCTCTCTAGGAAGAATCCCTTCAGCCCCCGCTTCTTCATGACATGCTTGGCCTGCCGGGAAGCCTCTCCATCGGGGGCGACCTCAACACCGTCGAGGCGGGAAACCCGGTTGCGTATGAAGCCCTGGACGTGCTCAAGCAGCCCGCCGTCCACTCCGTCGACGCGCGAACCGGGCCTACCAACTGCCACGTAGAATCGCGTTGGTCCCCGCTTGGCAACGGGCTCGTCGGTCTGTGAGCCATTGCGCTCTATCCGTGCAATGGCGGCACTTGCGGCCGCCCGTACCGGAGGTTCCGGGTCCTTTTGTAGGCCCTTCAAGTCCCCAAGCGCAGCGAGTACGCCGAGCCGCCCCAGCGACGTTGCTGCCGCGGCACGAACTGCCGGATGCTTGTCGGCGAGCGCATCCAGCAACGCTTTTTTGACCTCGGGCGCGGCGCGCCCACCGCCCAGCGAGATGGCCGCTTGCGCGCGCACGCGGAATTGGGAAGAACCCTGAAGCAGACGCACGAGGTAGCTACTACGAGCATCGGCATGGGCCCCCGAAAGGTGCCCGGCACCCTGCATTAGAACCACAACGCAGAGAATCCGGCACAGCCGGCCGTGGAAGGAAAACTGCCCCATCACTCGACCTCGTAATGCCCACGCGGGCGACGACCTGTTGGACGGGGAAACGCCAAGTTCCTTCAGCTCACGACCGCGCAACGGCCTGTTCACTATCATCGCAGAGTTGCGCAGACGGCCGCAACGGGGTGCGACGCGGGCATGCGGCTACGGCTGTGGCATCCGCACCTGCCAGTCACTACACTCGCCCATGCCAGGCTCATGATCCGCAACCCAGATATCTCGCTACGACATCGTCCGTGGCGTACAAGAACCCCAGGGCGGGCGCGGGGGCTCCGAGCGAGTGTGCGGATTGTCAGCGCAGCACTTGCGTTGCTATCGAGCGCCGCAGCAGGCGCACAACTGCGGTTGCGGGTGCAGAGCAACACACAACTGCAGCTTGCGGGCGAACCACAAGCCGAACACACCCATCTCAGCGGCCGACTACTCGACAGCCTGGGTGAGGGCATCGCCGGTGCCACCGTGCGAATCCGTGTGCACGAATACGCGCAGCCACCTCGGCGACTGCGCGCGACTACGCATCGCGATGGAAGCTTCGAAACCGTCGTAGGCCGCTCGAATTCCACACTGCGCGTCGATGCAAGCTTCCCGGGTAGCGAACTGTTCAAGCCATCAGAGGCCTCTACGTTGGTACGCGCGGGACGACGCGGGGTAGCACTCACCTGGAGCGACATGCCGCGCGTTCTACGCAGCGCCGAGCCGGCCTATGAGCTCGAGGTCCGAGCGACCTCCGAGGGCGGCCCTGAAGACATTGTCATTGACCTCACGGCGGAGGGCCACTTCTTGGCCAGCGCCACCACAGACAACAGGGGTGTGGCGCGACTCGCAGTGGTTCCTAGGCGCCTGCCAACCGACACGGGCACGCTCGTTGCTCGCTCGCGCGCGGATGACCGGCGCTCTAGCGCAACTCTTTCCCGTGCGTTTGTGCGCCAAGCCCAGCCCGAGCTCACGCTGCAAGCGAAGCGGCTCCCGGGAACGGGTAGCGTGGTGCTCACCGGACAACTCATCGCAGACGACACTGGCCTACCCGGACAGGCAGTCGGAATCTTCCGCGGCGACGTGCACATCAAGACGGCCCTTACCGACGACTACGGTCGGTACCAGATGAGGCTAAGCGACGCGGCACTCCAGCACGACGAAACAGCAAACCAAGCCGCACAGGCGCGCTTCCGTTCAACGACGCCAGCGCTCGCACACGCCAACTCGCCAAGCCTGGACTTGACGCCACCCGTCCCTCCTCCGAGCCGGTGGTGGTTGCTGCTGCCGGCGCTCCTTCCGCTGGTGTGGTTCGCCCTCCGGCGACACACCGAGCGGATGGACGAAAGGCCCCTACGCACTTCCCATGGCGACACGCCCAACGCGCCCATCGTCGAGCGGGGACGGGCGCGCCGCCTGGCCAAGGAGGTTGACCGCATCTCCGGCACCGTCCTGTGTGCCGGGTCGCATCAACCCTTGACCGCATCGATCACACTTTCGCCGATGGCCGACGGTGAGACTCACGCCTCAGGGAGCTGCCACACGGCGGCCGACGGTCGCTTCGAGAGCGCTCCCCTCCCCCCCTCTCGCTACCGGATGCGAGTTGACTCCCCGGGACACGAACAACTGAGCCTGCTGGTCGAAGTGCCCCATCGCGGCGAATGGACGGGCCTGACGATCCGCCTCCGCAACCTGCGCGATATGGCGTGGAACAGCTACGCGCCCGTGGCTCGAGCAGCGAGCGGTGCACAGGAGACCCTCCCCACGATTCGCGAGGCGGCTGGGCTGCTCAAGCATCGCCTGGAGGACCACGCCAAGGCCGAAGCACTGGGCTCCCGGGTGGAGCGTGCTGTCTACGGCCCGGTCCCACCGGGCCCATACGAAGTCGCTGAAATCTCCGAATCCGCCGCGAAAACGCTTGACGAGCTGGGCGATACCCCCCCCAAATCGGGGCGGTAAGGCAAGGCGCGCAAGAATCCCACATCGTCGTTGACGGCTAGCGCGCAGCATCTCTATAGTGGGCCGACCCTGGAGCCCCCGCGCGTCGGGTGTCGCACTTTGTACACCATGGATACCGCTCTCATCGGACTCATTGCAGCCACACTGGTCGCCCTGGTCTTCTTATTTCTGACCCGGCGACCGGACGAGAGCCTCCCTAGTGATTCAGAAGCTGAGCCGGAAAGCAGGGAAGCGCAAGGCGACGCTGCACAACGGGCTCTCCGGGCCGAGTCGCCTTCGCGGAGCACGCCCTCGCTTGGCCAACAGGACACCGCACCGGGGGCCCGATCACCGCTAGCACAACCTGCCACCGCGACCGCCACCGCGACCGAAACGGCTGCGCGAGAACTTCCGGCCGAGCCAGCGGAGGCACGCGCGTCCGCCGAAGCCGAGGTCGCCGCGAAGGCGACGCCAGACCAAGCTGCCCCGACGACGCAAGCCGGAGAAGCCGTCGGCCCCCCTGACAATGAGGCCGCCGAGGAGCAGCCGCAGGATCGCGTGGCAGCACTCAAACGTGGGTTGGCCGGGACCCGCGGTGGATTCATCACTCGCCTAGCAAAGCTCTTCTCCGCCAAGCCAGAGATCGATGCGAGCCTGATCGAGGACATCGAAGAGGTCCTGATCACGGCCGACATCGGCGTCAAAACCGCGGACCGGATCCTCACGCACTTGCGAGAACGCATGAACGCAGGCGCATTGGAGGACGAAGACGCCGTATGGCGGTGTCTGCGCGAGCAAGCTGAGGTCATTCTCTCTGTTGACGCCGGCAGCATGCGCCTTGGCGAGCACAAGCCGAGTCTGCTTCTCATCGCGGGCGTCAACGGCGTGGGTAAGACCACGACCATCGGAAAGCTTGCAAGCAAGTACACAGCACAGGGACGCCGGGTGCTTCTCGCCGCTGGAGACACCTTCCGCGCTGCCGCCGTCCTGCAGCTCGAAGTCTGGGGACAACGGGTCGGGTGCCCGGTGGTCAAGGGCAAGGAAGGCGCAGATCCCAGTTCGGTGGTGTTTGATGCTATCAAGCGCGCCGAGCGAGATGGCTACGACCTTGTCATCGCCGATACCGCGGGGCGGCTGCATACGAAGCAACCGTTGATGGAAGAGCTGAAAAAGCTCCAGCGAACCGCCTCGAAAGCCCTGGGAGGCCGACCGGTCGACGAGATTTTGCTTGTACTTGATTCGACAACAGGGCAGAACGCTGTGCAACAAATGTACATGTTCCGTGAAGCACTGGATATAGGTGGTGTGGTGCTGACGAAACTCGACGGTACCGCCAAGGGCGGCGTGATCCTCGGGATCGTGGACGAACACAAGGTGCCCGTCCGGTTCATCGGTCTGGGTGAAAAGGTCGAGGACTTGAGGGAGTTCGACGCGACTAGCTTCGTGCGCGCCCTATTCGAAAAGCCGAGTGGGGAAACGATGGCTGCCTAAACCCCCTAGACAGTCGGTCCGCGCGGCGAGCTTGAGGATGGGCTGCGTATGTCGCCACTGCAGCGCGGGCAACCAACTTGATGAGTTTCATACGCATAGACTACCTCCTCTGGAAGCCGTGGAAGCGAGACAAGAGCGGCAAGGTGCAGAACATGAACCTGGGTTTCGGGCAAAAAAGCGAGAGCAAGCGAGCGGATGGATTCAACGTCATGCGGCTTTCGCTGATCGCGATCGTGCTGACTTGGGCAGGTGAGGCGTCCGCGCAGGACATGTCTTTCGACCTCGACGAGGCCGAAAACGCAGAAGCCGAGGTTGAAGCCGAAGCGGGAGCGGAAGGCGAAGCCGAGGCAGGCGCGGAGGGCGGAGCCGAAGTGGGCGCCGAGGCGGGCGCCGAGGCGGACCTATCGGCAGAGGGTGACATCTTTGCCGAGCTCAGTAGCGAGGGCGAAGGCGAGCTTGAAGGCGAGCAAGCCACTGGACCGAAACAGAAGGAGGTGGCCGAGGAAATCTACGCCGTCCAGCGTATGTACGTCCTCCGTCGTGGCCGATTCGAGGTCGCCCCCGCCTTGGCGTTCAGCGCCAACGATCCCTACGTCTCGCACAAGGCGCTCGCGGGCTCTCTGAACTACTGGGTGACAAACGTCCTCGCTGTGGGCGTCAATTTCCTTTGGTACCAGGGCCTCGAAAGCGAATCCGAACTCAACTTCGCAGTGCGTCGATCTACGCGCCTTGCCGTCCCCATCACCGAGTACCAGCTGGGTGCGCATCTGAACTTCACATACGTTCCCATCTACGGGAAGTTCACGATGTTCAACGACCCGATCTTTCAGTGGGACGCTTACCTCATCGGTGGCGTTGGCATGCTTCGCACCAGACCGGTGGCGGTCGTGGATCCCGCGGTGCGCAAGTTCGACTTCGACTGGCGAGTGTCCTTCAATGCCGGCGTCGGCATTCGCGTGTTCGTCACACGCTGGCTCACGATCTTTGGGGAGCTCCGGGACTACCTGTATCTCGAGAAGCTCGAGAACCTGGAGGTGGAACTTGGCCAGGCGCGCAACGACGAAGCCACCTGGATCGATGACAGCGCTTCGTTGACACACAACGTCACTGTGCAGGTTGGCCTGACGCTGTTCTTCCCGTTCACATTCGAGTACCAGTACCCCAAGTAGTAGGCGGTCCACCGAACAATGCACACGACGACGAGGAGCATCATGAAGCGTTTCGCATTCGCGTTGGCACTGCTGGTGAGCGCCGACTATGTCGCGCACGCACCACGTGCGCAGGCCCAGGAGATCGAGGTTACTGGCCCACTGGCGGGAGCGCCCGCGGTCATTGGCTTGCGTGTCTACCGGGAGATGCGCCTACAGATCCAGGCGCACTGGACCGCCACATTGACCGACGAGTTCACAAGAACGATGCTGGCCGGCGGGCAGCTGATGTTTCACCCTGTTGACTGGCTCGGGGTCGGTGTCTGGGGTGGCTTTGGCGTGCTGAACATCGACTCCACCCTCACGGACGAAGTGACCGAAAAGGGCCAGACGAACGACCTGAACGTGCTCAGTCTCCCCGATGCCGCTGAGTTCCCAAAGCAGATCGGGCACATCAAGTGGATGGCATCCCCGCAGGTAGCGTTCATCCCCCTGCGCGGCAAGCTGGGCGTGTTCGAAAGCCTGTTCGTGGACACCGACCTTTACTTCATGGGTGGCGTCGCGTTCGTCGGGCTCGAGGAGCGCGAGAGCGTCGCCCTTAGCGACTGTGCCTCACCGGGCGCAACCCTGACCATGAAGCGCCAAGGATGCCGGTCTGGGCTGTCCCGCTCGAGCCGAAGTACGCTGGCTCCGACGTTCGGCGTAGGCCTGTCGATGTACTTCAACGACTTTCTCGGACTGACGCTCGAATGGCGTGGCATGCCCTTCGCGTGGAACACTTCGGGCACCGATGAGTCCGGCGCGGCCCGCGGCGACTATCCGGACGAGGTCATCGACGAGAACGACCGCCTGGCACACTTCAACCACATGTTCACGATCGGGTTTGCGTTCTTCGTACCCACCGAACCAGGCCGCAGCTTCTCGGATTGACGGGGGCATTGGCTCACGGAGTCGGGCTCTTCTCGGAGCTGTCGCACCGCAGCTGCGTGCCGCTATCGTGACGTGGCGCAAGCGCTGCGGATTCGAAAGATCTCGAATCGAGCACAGATTCGGCTTCACAGCGCATTCGACGACCGACGGCAATGCTCCCTCTAGCCCGGAT
>JAPPOR010000798.1 GCA_028817905.1 Myxococcales bacterium | reverse complement strand
ATGGACGCTCGGTCAAGGCGCCACTTCGATGCCATTGCAAAGGCCTTCGCCCAGGACGGCGAGACGCGCCTGGTGGAGGCTCTCGCCCGCAGCCAGCTCGACCGTGTTCGGGAAGGATTTGAGCTCGGCCAGACGGCTGTGCATGCCGAGGCGGATGACGACCTTGACATTCGAGCTCGCGCGCAGGCGCAATTGCACACCCGCGCTAGGGAGCAGAGGGCAAGTGGTCGGTGAGTCGCTCGCTTGACGAGTTGCTCGACCTCGCCGTTGAGGTTGCGGGGCGGTGCCAGGCTCGGTCGATGCTCATTGGTGGCTGTGCTCGGAACGCGTATGCCGCGCCGCGGGCCACGCGCGATGTCGATCTTGCTGTCGAAGTCAGCGAAGCTCGGTACAGCGAGCTGGTTGCTGAAATGGGCCATCACGGCTTTTGCGAGTCTACGGTCGTAAACGAATGCGATGAGCCGGTGCCGGACGTCCTCCTCCTGAATGACGGCGACGGCGGCCGCGTAGACCTCCTGTTCGCCAAGACAGACTTTGAGCGAGAGGCGCTCAGCCGCCGGGTGCCTCTGGAGGGGCACTCCGGTGGGGCCTACGTTGCGACCCCCGAGGATTTGATCGTCTACAAGTTGATCGCGGGGCGACCGCGCGACATCGCGGACATCCACGAGGTGGTGAGCGCCCGTGAAAGGGCAGGGTTCGTTGTAGACTGGGCACATGTCGAACGATGGGCTCGTGAATGGGACCTGCTGCCGCGGTTGCAGCAGCTGCGAACACAGTTGTCGAAGACGCCAGGGTAGCGACCGAATCGTGGGTGAGGCGGTTTTGGGCTAGGGCCCTTCGCGCAAGGCAGCGACACGGGCGCTGGAGCTGCGGCCGGTCGCGGCCATCGACAAGGCGCTCGGCACGCACGCTCACCCCGGGTACTTCCGCAGCCACGAGCTTCGCTACCGCTGCGTGCGATGGGTTCCCGACAGGTAGTCCAGGCCGATCGCCTCCTGCGCGATGCGCTGTTTTCCCTTGAGCAACGCCGCAACTTCGGGACGCAGGCTGGCCGGAAGCCACGACAGGGTCGCCTGGTCGATCGCTTCGGTGTCGTCCGTCGGGCTTCGGTGCCCGTGGCGAAGAAGGGCTTCGTAGTAGGGTGCGGCGGGTTGCAGCCGGATGCCGGAGCGCTGGCCAGTCAGCACGGCGTCAGCCTGTTGGGGAATGCGCAGGCCTTCCCGATCCAGGTCACCGAAGTACTCCACGGCGGTGGCGCCGGTACACTCGAGCACCCTAGGCACGTCGCGTACCGTGCCCCGGAACTCCGCCCCGTGCCCATAGGCGATTGCGGCGTACTCGCCCACGTCGCGATTCCACCGACGAAAGCTGTCATAGGTGTGCAGGTTTTCGATGATGAGGAGCGGAGCGCCGCGGCTCGCATGTGGACTGCGCTCCCAGACGAGCGGGGGCGCTACCGGGTAGCAACGAAGTAGCTCCAGGGTGAGCCGACCCGGGGAGAATGCGCTCGTTTCGAGCAGGGCGTCGAGGCGCTTCTCGTCGCCAAACAGCTCCAGGGAGCGCTCACGCATAGGCACCGGAGTGCGCGCCCGCCCGCCCGCCGCCAAAAAGCGCTTCACGGCGAGGTAGTCGTCGAGCAGCGGGCAGGTCAGGAGCCCGGCCACGAAGGCTAGCTCCGGAGGCCAGGCGACTGAGCGGTGTCCGGCCTGCTCTGCCTTGGCGGATGGCCTTGCTTGGGGCAGCTTCACCCATCTTGGAAGGGGTGGTTGGGCGGTTCGATCCCAGCCCGATGCGCCCCGTGGCAAGACCAGCAGCCCCTGTGTGCTTGCTTGCTCGAGCAGCTCTGCCAGGGTTTGTCGGGCGTCGGTCGCGCCGGTGTATCCTCGGACACCGGCTCTGAACGTGGCCCACGCCTCCGCAAGCTCGATGCGTACGCGGGTGCCGGCCCGTGCCTGCAACGCTTCCACGAAGCTCCGGGCGTCGATCATCGCGCAGGGACCTCGACCACCCGCACCGCTTCGAGTGCGCCCCTGTCGTCTTTCTCGATGGTCACGTGGAAATCGCCGCTGCGCCGATCGCGGTGCGTGTTTCGCAGCCTCACCTTGTTTGGGAGGATTTCGAGCGCTTCCAGGTCCTCCACGCCGGTCGCATAGACCAGCTGGACCCGCATCTGGGCGGCGATGGAGCGCTGCAGTCGCAATAGCGGGACACTTGAGCACGTCCCGATGGGGTTGTCGAGGATGAGCACGCCGGCGTCCCTCGAGGTCGTCACGCGCCCCCGCGTGCGGGCTCGCAGCTGCACCAGGGTGCAGTACAGCACGATCGCGGCGGTCAGTTGCTGCCCGCGGCTGAAGCTCGCCATCTCCGTCAGCGGGATCGGATCTGGGCGCAGCACGACGTCGGGCTTGAGGATCCGTACATCGAACCCTCGCGCTCCGGCCAGCTCTCGCGCTGCGGCACATACGAGCGAGAGGCCATCGGGTACTTGAGCCTGCTGGACAATCCGGTCGACGAGGGGTTCGAGTCTCGCTCGGCGATCGATGTCGGTGTCGGGGAACCTGTAGTCGATGCGCAGGTACGGTTTGCCTCCCCAGCCCTCCAGCGCCTGGGGCAACACGCTCGCGCGGCCAGCGCGCTTGAGGAGGCTGGCTACCTGGTCGGACAGCTGCAGCAGTTCCTCGACGAGTACGCGTCGATCCTCGTCGTATTGGGCAAGCTGGTCCTCGATGACCGCGCGCCGGGTCTCGAGCGCCGGTAGCAGCCGCTCGGCGTTTTCCAGCAGCTCACCCCGCTCGGCGAGCATGCGCCTGCGATACTGCACCTGCAGTGATGCATAGGTTGGGTCGTTGGCGACCCGGTGGAGCCGCTCGACCGCGGTGCGGGTTTCCTCCTCCGCCTGCTGGGTTCCCTTGCGGGCCTGGGTGAACGCGTGCTCCGCGTCGCTGACTGCCTGGTCCAGTTCGGCTTCCCCCGCAGGCAGCGTCTGTGGCGGCGCCGCAGGGAGTGAAAGGCCGCTGCCGATCGTGACGACCTTTTCAAGCCCGTCGGCCCGCCCGTTGCAGCTGGTGACCCCCCGCTGCAGCGTGGCGACCTCTTCGCGCGCCGCTGCGAGCGCCGCTTCGTACTCTCGCAGGCGCATGCCAGCGGCGTCCGCCTTGTCGGTGTGCGCCCTGGCCAGCTTTCGAGCTGCCGCAGCTGTTGGAGGGGGGCCTTCGTCCGAGGGCAAATCGGCGGCTTCTCGGCGTTGCTGTGCTTCGTCGAGGCGCTGTTTGGCCATGCGAGCGTCCGACTTTGCGGAGCCAAGCAGTTCTCGCTGCTCGGCGGCCCGCTTCGCGAGTTCGCTCAGATGCGCGTCCAGATCTCTGTACTGGGTCATGGCCTCGATCCGCGCGGGGTCGAGCCCTTCGGCCAGCTTTAGGTGCTCGGTTCGCAGCGCGCTCGCGATCTCTTCTGCTTGCTCTGCTTCCCATCGCAGGCGGTTGTCGCTCACCTCGTCGTCGTAGATCCTCCGGGCGGTTTCGTAACGCTGGCGCGCACCTGGCAGGTCCAACTCCGGCTCGTCTGCGCCCGTCTCCGCGGGGCCCGTCTCGGCCACGTACGTGATCGAATCGTGCTCGGCGCGCAGGCCGCGCTGCTCTTCCAAGAGCACCCGCGCCCGCTTGCGGTGCTCGTCCCGTTCAGCCGCGGCTTCTTCCTCTGTCTGCTGCGACACCAGCGCCTGGTCCTGCGCAGCCGTCTGATCCTGCAGCGCCCGGTCCCGGCGTGCCCGGAGCCCGTCCAGGTCCCGTTCGTGCTCTGCGTAGAATAGCTCCACCCGCGACAGGGCCTTTTCTGACTGAGAGGCCTGATCGGCGTGTTGTTCGGCCTGCGTTCTGGCGGTGCTGGCTGCCGCCCGCATCTCCGCGATCTCCGCGCCGATTTGCTCGAGCTGCCGCTCGACAATAGCGACGTGTTCCTTCGCGGCCTGCACCCGGCGCTCCAGCGATGGGAGCTTGCCCTGGCCGTGCTGATGCTGATAGCGCTGAAGCTCATCCGCGAGGCTGGTGAATTCCCGCTCACGGACCTGCATCTCCCGGTCCTGTTCCTTCGCTTCGGCGACCTGTCGCTCGAGTGTCGGAAGCAGGTGCTGCGCGGCGCGCTCGTCGTAGAGTGCTGGATCCGGGGGAAAGACGTGACTCGAATCGTCCTTCGCCGTTCCATCCAGTGACTGCACTGTCGATGTCTGCACCGGAGCGGACAGGCCATCGATGGCGATCTGGCGGGCGCGTGCCAGATCCTCTGCACTCGTCACGATCACGCCACCAAAGCGTGCCGGATCCGCCCGCAACAAGCGCGCGCGGCCGTCGTGCGGCGCGTTCTCCGCGAGGTATCGCGCGCCGCTGTGTGCGGAGACTTGCTGTGCGCGCAGCAGCTGCACGACGCGCTCAACGTCGTGCGCCGGCGGCAGGTAGCCCTCTCTGTCGATGCTTTGCATCGCGCGTTCGTCGCTCGACCACGTTGCGCGCAGTTCGTGGCACCGATTGCGGGCCGCGGCCGCCCGTTGCCGAAGCCTGTCCATCAGTCCGGACGCCTCCAGGTTGGCGACCTCGACGGCTTCCGTCTCCTGTATGCGTGGATGCGAGGCGAGCCGTTCTCGCCAGGCCTCCGCCTCTTCGAATTGGCTGCGCAGCGTCTCGAGCTGGTTGCGGGTGGTTGCCCGGTCCTCGACCCACGTGCTGTGCTGGGTGGACAGGTGGTCGGCCGCGGCACTCGCGCGCGCGGCCTCTTGGTTCGCATGCGTTTCTTCGGCGCGGCCCTGCTCGGCCTGCCTTCGCCATCGCTCTACGGCCGCGGCCGCGGTCTCGCGGCGTTCGATTTCACCGGCAGTCAGGAGACGTTCCCGCGCACGATCGCGTGCGTCGAGGCGCTCCGTCAAGCGGGCCGCCTCCTGGCCTGCGGCCGTCGCACGCTGGACGGCTTCCCGATGATCGGCTTGCGCCTGCTGTCGTCGTGTTTCCTGCTCCGATGCCAGGCTGCGAAAGGTCTCTGCCTGCTGGGCCACCTCAGAGAGCCTGGTCCCCAGTGCACCGCGGAGGGTCGCGCCCGCCATCTCCGCGGTCTCCCGCAGTGGAGCCGCATCACGCTCCTTGTCTGCGAGTGCGGCATGCAGGTCCCGAAGCTTGGTCTCCTGCAGGCGCAGCAGCCCGAGCTTTTGCGCGGCTCGCGCTTCTGCTGCCTCGCCCTCGGTGTCAGCCAGTCGCGCGGTCGCCGCGTCGCACTCCCGCTCGGCTTCCCGCAGGTCCAGCTCGAGGGCGAGCCGCTGCAAGCCTCGCGACCAACGGCTGTGCTTGTCGCGTTCGTTGCTCGCTTCCTGGAGGCGGGCCGCTGCCTCTTCGGCTGTTCTGGCGGCAGCGCGCTGGCGCGCCTCTAGATCCGTTGCTCGCTGTCGCAGTCCAGCGATCAAGCCGCCCAGGCTCAAGAGCGACTGTTCGAGCGCGGTGCGACGGGCGGCGAGCTGGGCGATCGAGGCGGACAGGGGTCGAAGGGCTTCCAGACCCGCGGCCACGAAGCCTTGCTCCAGCTCGTAGCGCGGACGCTCCCGAAGACTGACCCGCTGCGCGTCGAGTGTGAGGGCGAGCTGGTCGGCGACCGCGCGGTCGAACGCCAATTCGAGCAGGAACTGTACGAACTCGTCGGCGCTGTCGAAGCGGAAGGCCTCGTCCGCGGCGCCCTCCCTGCGATTCATCTCCAGTTGGTAGCGGAACTGCTCGGGGTCGAGGCCCACGCTCTCCAGGTGCTCCTCCCACTTGCGCTGCACCTGTGTGAACACGATCTCCGCGTCGGGGTGAACGTGGCTGCGCTCACGCAGGTAGTCCTTGAACGCCCCGAACGAAGCTACGGGCGCGGCGAGCCCTTGCACCGGAAGGTCCTCGAGTCGCAGCCCCCGCTCGCCACCAAGACCGCTGAACCACAGCCGCTCGAAGTTCGACAGATCGGCCGAGCGCTGGCCACTGCGCCAGGCGAGCATTTGCCCCACGACACGGAGGTGTTCCGGTGCCTGCGGGAACAGGTCGAGCGTGTCCTGGGGTGTGATGTCCCATTCTGTGATCACGAACGCGAGGTCGCTGGCCTTGACGTAGTCCACGAGCCGCCGCGCCTTGCCCTCGGCGGAGCTTCCCAAAAACTCTCGCGCCCTCGGTCGAAAGACCGAGTAGAACAGGTTGATAATCGACGATTTGCCGCCCCCGTTGCGGAGCCACAGCACGCTGTCGGCGCCCGTGCCGGTGGTCTGTGAGCTTTCACCGCCGTGGCGGAAATCGAGCGTGAGCGGCGCCAGGCGGGCGTCGCGATGGCCAATGGAGGCGAAGTGAACGCGGAGCAGTCGGGGCATGTCAGGATTCCACCGGCGCTTTGGGCGGTGCTTCGGGCGGTGCTTCGGGCTCATCGCTCGCGTCGGGCTCATCTCGATGCACGCGCGGCTTCGAGCGTAGGCTCCCGGCCGCGTCGCGCACGGCCTCGGCGAGCGCGTGCGCTGCGAGCTCACGCACCTGGAGCCGGTACGCTCCGAGCGCCTGCCAGGTGCCACCATCGCTATCGCTGACCCTGCGCATGAGGCCACCGCGTTCCAGGAACTCGAGGGCGTAGGCGACCATGCCCACGAGCGTGGTGGGTGCACGCCGGCCGTCCCGGGTTTCGGCACGCGACAGGACGCTTCGCCACGCTTCCTGTAGCTCCGGGGAGCCGTGCTCGGGGTCCGCCTCGGTTCGGTCCTTGAGCTCTTCACACAGCCCCACGAGGTAGTCGACGAGTTTGTGCGTGGAGACCCGGGTGCCCAGCACGGCATCCGGATCGTCGAGCGCCTGCGCGGTCGGGAAGCACCACGCCGCGATCGCGAGTTGGATGAGTCCGTGCAGCATGCGCTCCTGGACAGACAGCCCGCTGCGCCGGTAGTCCGAAAGCCGGAGGGAAAAGGGCCCGTCGTCCTGGGCACCGAGGACCAGCCCGTGGTCTGTCTCGCCGAGTACGACGAGCCCGAGTCCGCGTGCGACGAGTGCCGTGTGCTCCCGCAGGCCCTGCTCGGTGCGGTAGCGCTGCAGTAGCTCCGCATAGGCGGGGGATTCGGCGGGGCGAAGGCGAGGCTGGAGGCCGAACCCGACGAGTTGGGCGGCGTCCTCGGTGGTGGCGTGCTCGGTCCTGGCGTAATCAGTCATGCGGGTTCCGCTTCGGCTGGGCAGACATACAAGTCGTCTCCGATGAACTCCGGATCGCGCAGCGGCACGCCTGCGGGCTCCACGCGGACCGCAAGCGCTTGGTCGGGATCGAAGGCTGACAAGAGGCGCAGGGTCAAAAGGTGCACCGCTTCCGAGCGCAAGCCCGCGTCCCGGGCGCGCGCCAATAACTCGCTGAGCCGCGTCTTCGCATGCAGCCCCGCAAGCAGCGCCTCCACCGCCGCGTGGTCCGCTTCCTCGAAGTGGGGTGGCGGTGGCGGGAGTAGCTCCAAGTCGGCCTCCCCGGTGTCGAGGGTAGGCCCAGATGTGTCCCTCCGGGGGGCGAGCAACCTGTCTACGAGTTGCACCAAGCGCAGCGCAACCGGTGGGTTCGGGGCCTGTAGGCGGCTGATGAACAGATCAACGGCACGAGCGAGGCTGCTGGTGGGCGCCCCGAGCGCGGTGCGTAGCACGTCCGCTTCCAGATCCGGAAGGGGCTGGGCCAGGCGCGGTCGGAATGCCTGCCGTTCCTGCTCCTGCAGGTACTCCTGGTTGGCCTTGATGAGTGCCTCATGGAGGCGAAGATGCCGAGTGACGCATTCCGCCAGGGTGTCACCGAGTCGCGTCAACTCCCTGGTGTTGTCGCCGGTCGCCGCATCCAGGTGGGTGTCGACGGCGCGCTGGATCTCGCGCTCGGCCCTGAGTCGCTCTTCGATGTGTTCGCGTGCGGCGCCGATCGTCCCGAGCATGACCTGTACCCAGTCCACCTGTTGGATATCCCGGCGGGTGGTCTCCAGAACGCCCAGGATCTTCTGTTCATACTCGATGCTGCGCAGGCGGGCTCGTTGGGCGGTGCGCACCGCGTCGGCAATCCGCCCGCGCCGCACCTGGGATTGCAGGACCGCCTCTTCGGCGACCTGCGCATCTTCCACCGGGTATTCGAGCATGCCCGCGTACAGGTTGATGCCCTCGGTCGTCGCTACGATCACCGTTCCACCGTCGGGCGACTCCCGCTCGCGCAGCAGGTGGAAGCTGAGTGCTTTGCGGGTGGCGGAGTGCTCTGAGAGCGCGAGGTAGGGCTCCGTGAACGCCTGGCGGCGCTGGCCCTCGTTGAGCAAGGCCGCAATGACCGTGTCGGCAACCGCGTCCGCCTCGGGGCCGGACGTGCCGGGGTCACTGAGCTGCACCAGCGGCGTCAGCCCTTCGCGGAGCTCGTCGTGTGCGATCCCGGTGCCGAGTCCCATCCTTTCGATTGTGAGATCGAGCGCTCGCAGCGACAGTGCCCGTAGGTCCTGTCCGCTGAGTTCCCCTTCACGGTAGCCTTTGGCGGCCTCGATCCGATGCAGCGGGGCAGTCCTGAGCAGGGTTCGCAGGCGACGCGTCAGCGCTTCCTGCCAAGTGTCGGGATTGGGCTCCACCATGCCGTCGGTTGCCGTTGGGTCGGGGTAGGCCGAGCGGGCTTACCGGCAAAAGCCAGTGACATCCGGCCGCGCAAGGTCAGGCTCGTCGAGGGGCACGTCACCCTTTGGCAGAATCCACCAGCGTGCTGAGCTGTCGCTGTCCTGGTCGAAGGGGCCGCGGGTCAAATGCGCGATGGCACCGGCCGCCCGTGCATGCCGCGGCAGCACCGACGGCGGTGTCACCACCTGGCCAACGATCACCTCGGCGCGCACGTCCTGTGGCAGGGCGAACAGGTCCTCGTAGGTGGCCAGGCGCGGCGCGGCGTCAGACATGGAATCACCCTACCATGGTACCCAAAGGTGCTGAAACGTGCCCTCAGGGAGCCTGCGGGCGTTCCGCCCAGCGTTCCACCTTCTCCGCCACAGGGCGGGACAGCACGCACCCCCCCGGAGACGGAAAGTGGCCGTGATGATTGATTTTCGGCAATGGTTTCAGCGCTCTAGAAGATACGGGCGATATTCCCGTTGGTCGTCGAAAGCCCTGTGAAGCCGACTCCCTGCGCGATCTGACGCCGGAAGCGAAAGCCTGAACGTTCTGGGCTAGTGCACCCAGGGAAGCCGGATCTTCGGCACGGGGAGCCAGTCCTCTTGATCTGCCATGGTCGCGTCATGGCCAACGAGCTCGTAGTCCACGTCCGCAGCGGCAACCTTGATGATGCGCGAGGGGTTGTGCGGCGGGCGCAGGCGAAGCTCCAGAACGTTGCCGGCTTGGGACAAGGGGTCTTCTCGATCGATCGGGCCCTCGTGACAGATGGCAAGCACGGAGTCGTCCGAAAGTGCGCCGCTGGACGGCCCGGGCCGGAGCTCGACGAGCGTGAGGGTGGGCCTCTCGATCACAAGCCCACGGTGGGTCCTCACGATACTTTCCGTGGTGTGAAGCAAGACGGTTCCATGGACATCGAGGGTCGTCGCCGTAGACGGCGCAGGCGTCGCCGCGGCGCATAGCTCTGCCTGTCGGCGCACCTCCTGGCCGCGTCGTTCCAGTACGTCGTCGCTTGGCCCGTGCAGTATCTCGCCGGTTAGTGAAACGATGTAGCTGCAGCCGAAGCAGCACGCTAGCTCACCGTCCGTATCGAACCCAATCTCCCAAGCGATCCAGGCAAACGTCGCATACCTATGAGGGGACCGTATGACCGACTGGTACGGTGCTAGGTCTTCTGTCACCACCTGGAGGGCACGCCAATAGGAGGCGCCGAGCAGTGCAACGGCGAGCAGCCC
The DNA here is from genome assembly GCA_028817905.1 of Myxococcales bacterium. GTDB lineage: Bacteria > Myxococcota_A > Polyangia > Polyangiales > JAFGIB01 > JAPPOR01. The sequence continues at coordinate 483 of JAPPOR010000798.1, read as the reverse complement.
GATCGCACAGGCGGCCACCATGGACCGCATCAGGCGATGTCGGCCGGTGCGACCTTGCGTTGCTCCGGTACCCTGGTGAGGCTTCATCAAGCTCCCGACGGTATCGGTGGCTCGCTCCTGCGCTCAAGCGGTGCGATGGCACAGTTGAGTCCCTCATCTTCGAGTCTGGACTTCTGGAGCGACTCGAATGGCCTCAACTCGGTATCGCTCACCGGGAACGCGACACAATGCACCCCCGAAATCTCGAGCCGTAGCCGCGGGGCCTCACTGCGTGGCTCCTGGAGGAACTCGAATGCTCGCACAACGCCCCTCTCCACAGCTTAACCCGCCGACATACTCCATGCCAGGGGCTAGCCCCAGCGTCGAGCGACCAACGACTCCCCGGCCCGCGGGCGAAGAGTCGTCCATGGGCATACCTAGTGGGGGGCCCCCACCGTCAACTTGTAGCGAATGCAGGACTGGATGAACCAGTGCCGTCGGCCA
>JAPPOR010000027.1 GCA_028817905.1 Myxococcales bacterium | reverse complement strand
TGAAGTCGAAGAACAAGCGAGGCGATGCAGAGTTCATGAATCATCCGGGCTAGCCGCGCCGCCGCAATCCGATCGAGAGAATACGGTTCAGCAGCGCGTTATAGTCGATCCCAGAAGCCTCGGCGGCCTCGGCGAACTCCTCGCCATAGCCAATGTCGGGGTTGGGGTTCGCCTCGAGGAAGTAGGGGCGGTTGTCCGCGTCGAGGCGAAAGTCCACCCGCGCGTAGCCGCTCAGCTGTAGTACCCGATACAGGCGCTTGGTGGTCTTGACCAGCTGCTCCTCGACCCCCTCAGGAAGGCCCTTGGCGGGCCCTATCTTGACACCACGGCGTTTCTGGAACTTGGGGTCCCACTTGACCGACCGCGTGGCGATTCTCGGGGCATCGGAACGCAGACGACGAAGCTCGAGCTCCCATACAGGTAACACCTGAAGACGAATGTTGCCCATCACACCCATGTACAACTCCCGTCCGTCCACATACTGCTCGAGGATGAGGTTGGTGCCGACCTTGCTGTGCATGAACTCGATGCGCTCGGCCAGCTTCTCATCGCTGTTGACCAAGGACGCTTCGGCGATGCCGAAGGACGCCTCCTCGACCTGGGACTTGACGATCAGCGGGTACTGAAGCTGGGCGGGCTTGCGCTTGATGCGGCGTCCGGCCGGGACAACCGAGAAGCGAGGAACGCGAATCCGATGATAGTGTAGGATCTTTTTGGACAGCGCCTTGTCCCGAGCGATCATCAAGCCTCGCGGGTTGCAGCCGGTGTAGGGCACCCCGACGAGCTCCAGATAGCTGACCACGTTCTGGTCCAGCATGGGCTCGCTTCGGAATTCCTCCAGCAGGTTGAAGACGATATGCGGTTTGAAGCGCTGAGCAGCCCGGCGCAGGGGCCCCAGGTCGTCGATCAACCCGAGCGGCTCCACGTCGTGACCGAGCTCCCGCAGACCAGTCACCACGTCGTACTCGGTCTTGTATTCCAGCACCTCGGCCTCGGGCTGGCCCGCGATGTCGTCCGGGGGCACGAGGTCGGCGTGCATGAGCACCAGCACGCGCTTCTTGCGCATGGGTCTAGCGCCTCACATGGCGTGCCATTCACGCCCCTTGTACAGGTAGTTCATGCCGTGAACCGTCAGCATGATGGCGAAATCAAGCACGAGCTTCGGCTCTGATCCCTCCGCCACCAAACCCAGCTCCTTGCACCGACCGATCATTTGGTCGAGAACCTGATTGAGCGTGAATTGATAGTCGCCTGTCCACTTTGCGACGAGTCCGCGGATCTCGCGACGGTGACGCCGAAGAAACGCCGCGGCGGTTTCACGTGCGTGTCCGTTGGCCGCGCTCTCCGCGAAGAGACGCTTTAGATCCCGATCGTAAGCATTCGAAAACCCTACGGAATAGTGCGCTCGCTTGCGCTGATAGTACTCCCGCAGGGTCATCCGCTCGCGGGTCAGCGAAAACGGTTTGGCCCGGCTCCGCACCCGCGGAGGCTGGCCCTGAAGTTCGCCCATGAGCCGGTCGACATACTCGAGCTTGCGCAGCGCAGGCCAGCACTGGTAGCGCTTGCGCCAGTTGTAGCGTGGGCGAAGCCAGACCGCGAAGGTCTCTGCGAAGTCCTCCTCAGGATGGCTCTGCGCATACCAGGCGTCCAGATTGTGCACAAACCGCCGGCTGGCTGGGTTCGGCCGATAGGCCTTGGGATAGGGTGTGCTCGCCCGGCCGAACAGCCGCTGCCACTCGCGACGACGCTGCAGGTTGAAGGCGTGCTGCATGGCATGCCCCAGCTCGTGTCGAAGCAAGCGCATGCACGACTCAGTCGTGGCCCCTTCCGCCTCCAGCATCTGCGACCGCTCCAAACGCACAAGCTTCGGATGCGCCAGATAGAACGGCAGCGCCACTCCCGGCACGCCGGACGGCGAAAACCACTCGTCCGAAAGCCAGAAGTGCGGATTCAGGCGCAGTCGTCGCTGCCTGAGCTCATCGCAAACCCGCGCGATCCGCTCCTCGAGCCACGTCCCGGAAATCGAGACGCTGAGGTCGCACAGCCGCACCGACAGCAGCTCCCGCTGCGTCATCCGCTCCCATGGATAGCGTTGCTTGCTGGTTCGCTGGCTCGAACGCACCGCGATAGCACCAATAGTGGATCATCCTAAACGACGATCTTCACGGTGACCAGTACGCCTACCGCGATTTCTCGGCAGGGCATGTCCAGCAGGCTTCGCCACGAGCCCGACGCGGCATGGACCCCATTCATCCCGAAGACGCCCTCGCGACGTGCCTGTGTGAGGCGAAACCAGCCGCCCATCGCTGTCCGGAGCACGCGCAAGTGCGACCTAGATACGCGGCGAGAAAGGAATGGCCAGCTCCCCAGGCCCAACTCATGTGTGAACGGAATCGCTTGTCAAAGCCATTACGGAAACACGCCCTGGATGCGGTAGGACTCGGCGATCTTGTCGATCGCGAACACCAGGGCCGCGGTGCGCAGGTCGGGAAGGTGGCGTGCGCGCCACAGATCGCGGATCTCGTGGTAGGCCCAGGACATCGTCTCGTCCAGGCCCGCGCGCACGTAGTCCAGCTCGCGCCCGTCCCCGCGTTGTCCTTCCCCTCCGCGCCAATCATCGCGCACAGACGCCGGCGACAGCCGGCCAAAGCTGACGTGGTTGATGTTCTTGAGCCACTCGAAATAGCTAACGGTTACGCCCCCCGCATTCGCATACATATCCGGGATCACGAGCACGCCGCGGTCACGGAGGATTCTATCTGCCTCGGGGGTCGTCGGGCCGTTGGCGCCCTCGACCACCAGCTTGGCTCTCACGTCGGCGGCGTTGTCGGCAGTAATCTGCCCTTCCACGCCAGCAGGCACCAGCACATCGCATTCACACCGAAACACGGCACCGGGGTCCGGGTCGAAATGCGCCCTTCCCTCAAAACCGCGCAAAGTGCCGGTCTCGCGGCGATGGGCGGCAACCGCATCCACATCCATGCCGTCCGGGTCCAGCAGGGTGCCCTCCCGCTGGCCAATCCCCACGAGTTGCGCACCCGCCTCCGACAGACACTTGGCCGCGTGGTAGCCAACGTTCCCGAGCCCCTGCACCGCGAAGCGCTTCCCGGCCACACCCGTGCTCAGGCCCAGCTCTCGCACATCCTCGGAGACGGACAGACACTGAGCAATCGCGTGAAACACTCCGCGCCCAGTGGCTTCCACACGGCCAGGAATGCCGTGCATGGATGAGGGCTTGCCGGTGACCACGGCGAGCGCATCCCGATCCTGGGCACGCATGGCACGGTACGTGTCGGCGATCCAGGCCATCTCACGCGGACCCGTACCCACGTCTGGAGCGGGCACATCCTCGGCTGGTCCCAGAAAGCCCTTGCGAAGCAGCTCGGCCGCGTAGCGTCGGGTGACCCGCTCGAGGTCGCTCTCGCTCCACGACCGCGGGTTGATCCGGACCCCCCCCTTGGCACCTCCAAAGGGCACTTTGACCACTGCGCATTTGAACGTCATCAGGGCCGACAGGGCCATCACGTCATCCTGGGTGACGTCCTCGCTGAAGCGCACGCCGCCCTTGCCGGGCAGGCGATGCTGGCTGTGCTCGGCCCGAAACCCCTCGAACACCACGACTCCGGAGCCGGTTTGAACCGGGAAGCGGACGCGATAGACCGCGTTGCAGTACTTGATCTGGTCGAGCAGGCCTTGGGGATGACTCGTGTAGCGGGCGGCAGCATCAAAAGTGGCAAGGACATTGCCGAAGAAACCGGTCTCGGTCAGGCCTGGCGGTAACGTTGACATTGCTGATTTCTCCCGTGGGCCGGCAGCTTACCTCGTTTGCCGCCCCCCCCCGGAAATTCAGCAGCTGCGCGGTTCATTCAAGCTCGACCAGGTGCAGCTCACGAAGCTCCGGCACAAAAAGGAAGGCGCGCCGGTCGGGCATGAAGCGCCTCCAAAAGGCCACGCAGGCGGCCCGGCGCTCGGAGGCGGTCCCGTCCGGGACCCGCACGAACAGCAGATCGTCATCCAGGTCTGGGGAAGGGTTGGGCGGAAAGAAGGCCCAGGTTCGGCGATCCTTCTGGGACGTCAAGCGGTTGGCGAACACCAGCGCTCGAGTCACACCCCGCTCTGCCAGCAACCCATAGACGCGACCCGACAACTCGGTTGAAACACGGATCGGTCCCAGCTGGACGGGCACAAAGATAGTCGCCGCCATGATTACGCCCGCGAGCACGAGCGCCACGGCGCCTGTGCCGGGATGGGCCCCAGGAGCCGGGGACAGCCTTGGCGTGAGCGAGCGGGACAGGCGCCGCAGAACGTCGACTGTCCCCATACTCAAGAGGGGCAACGCTTCGGTCACATAGATGGGACCCGTGACCGACATGCCCGTCTTCGGGACCAGCACGCGGTAGGCTCCGATCGCGATCAGCAACCCCCAGTAGAGGCCACCCAAGCGCGCGGGGCGCGCCCAGAAAACAAACAGGAGTCCCAGCGGAAACCCGAGAAACCAGAAACTCTCGCGCAGAAGTGCCCCGCCCAGCGAACTCGCCCACAACCCGGAGGAGGCTCCGACCAGAAACAGACGGCCCTCGCCCTGTTTGTTGGCCTCCGCGTGGTAGCCGGACTCCAGCGGGTCACCAGACTGCAAGAACAGGGACCCCAGCAGCACCGCCAGGAACACAACAGCCGGGATCCCGGCCAGGACGAGCTGAAGCCAACGGCGCTGACGCACGCGTCGGTCGCTGCCGCGGAGCGTGTGTGCGAGAAACGCGACCGGCACAAGGCCCAAAAACAACCCCCCGGGAAGGGGACGAACCAGAACTGCCGCACCCCACCCCACACCGCTGGCAACCGCGAACCACAGCGATCGCGACTCCGCAGCCCTCAGCAACGCCCAGGCGGCAAACAACATGCAGGCCATGCTGGTCGGCTGCGACATCTGCGTGCCATGGGTGAAGACGAAGTGGGGCGACAACGAGAGTAGCAGGGCCCCAAAACAGGCAGTCGTCCGGTCGAAGAACCGCAATCCCACCAGGTATGAGAGCCAGACGTTCAGCCCCCCGAGGATCGGCACGACCAATACCCGCAGACCGACCGCCTCACCCACAGCCAGGACAGCCGGATGACCGATGGGGTACTTGCCGTACCAGCCGCCGCTGTTGATGAGCACGAACACATTACGAAAGAACTCGGGCATCTCTGGAAGCGGATTGACCAGCCTCCCCCTGAGCAGCGTCTGGGCGATGAAAAGATAAGTGTCCTCGTCGTCACTGAGCGGTAAGCCCGCCGTCGCCCCGAAATGAAACACGAGGCTGGCCACCACCACGAAACCAGCCGCGGCCAGCACCCAACGATGGGCCCGCTCCGGAACGCGCCCGATGGCGCTCGCCACAACCTGCGCGAGCCCGCTCGCACACAACGCCCGCAGCGCGAAGACCATGCCGGGAATGCCCCAGGCGGCGTACCACATGTAAAAGACGAGCTCGCCCACCGGCAAGAAGTTGAGTCCAACGACCTGTAGTTCGTAGCCGCCGTGAAAACGTCCAGTGCTCCAGAAGCCCCACACGCAGCACGCCGCGAGCGCGGACCACAGCGCCGACCAGCCCACAGGGCGGGCCAGCGATGCCTCAGGCATCGAGCCCCCGGGGCCTTGCACACCACCCCGCACCTGGCATGCGCACAAACACAGCGACAACCGTACCAGGCAGCTGGAATGCGGGTCGAGCGTTTGCGCGAGCTTAGCCCACCCCCTGCCGCAAGACCGGCAGGGTTTCGGCCTTTTTCGGACATGTACGCCCACGCCACGTGCTACACTTTCGCGCCCCACCGGCGATGGAAGAGCAGCAAGCAGTCGAGGAATTGTTCGAGGCGGTCCGCGAGGAGTGCGCCAAGCCCGTTTGGTCCCGCGGACAGCACCTCGCCAAGACCGGAACGGTCAACGGCAAGCGTACCCACAACGACGAGATCGAGGTTCAGATCACGACCCGAGGGGGGATGGTCACCCCCCTGGTGGTATTGTCACCAGATCATCGGGATTGGTCGTGCGACTGCGAAAGTGACGATGACGCTTGCATCCACGCAGCCGCCGCCGTGATCGCCATTCGCAACTCGCTGCGCGAAGGCACCGGTATCCCAGGCATCGAGGTACCGACCGCCAAAGTGGGTTACCGCTTGACCCGCAACGGTCGCTCGCTCGCAATCGCGCGCGTACTCTTGCGCGGAAACCAAGAGATCCCGCTCACGACCCGTCTGACCGTCGCCACCCAGCAAGAACGCAACGACGACATCGCGGCCAGCCAAGCTGACATGGCCGCAGACGTGGTACTGGGGCCACTCAGCGCCGGTCGCATTCCTCGCCCGCTGATGACCCGGCTGCTTGCGGCACTTCAGAATTGCACCGACGTCACGCTCGAGGGTCGGCGCGTTCGCGTCGAGAGCCCGCGGCCCGTCCTGCACGCGTGTGTACAAGACCATGCGGAGGGCTTCTGCGTGGTCGCCGAGCAGAACCCAGAGATCACGGAAATCTTCGACAACGGCGCGGTCGTGCACGCAGGCGCACTGCGGGCGGTCGGCGAGCTGGACCTTTCACCACGGGACATTGAGGAACTGCGCAAGGGCCGCGTCTTCCCCTTCGGAAACGTCGCCGACCTGGTTGGGCGCGTATTGCCCGCGCTGGAAGAACGCCTTCCCGTCAAGGTCGATAGCAAGCTGTTGCCGAGCGCGGTGTCCATGCAGCCCCGCCTCGTCGTCAACACGGACTTCGACGGCGATGCCCTGACGATCCTCCCGACGCTGGTCTATGGGGACCCGCCCGCGGCGCGCGTCGATGGCGGCAAGTTGCACTACCTGGAGGGCCCGCTACCCCTGCGAAACGAACGCAAGGAAAAGCGTCTAGTTGAGCAGCTTCAGGCGGAGCTCGACCTAACACCAGGCGTTGCCCAACGGTACTACGGGCTGGGAGCAGTTCATATGGCGGGGCGGGTCAACGGCTTTGGCCTGGCGACCGTGGAGGGGGAAGGCCTTTCCAGCTGCTTCGTGGCGGCGCCCCTGGAGGCTAGGTTCGATCCGGCCGCCGCCGGCTTCGGCCTTCAGTTTCGATCAGGGGGCGGCGATGGTGACGATGAGGTTCGCCACGCATCCCCGGAGGCCGTGGTGCGTGCATGGGAGCGCGGCGAAAGCCTGGTGCCGCTCGTTGAAGGGGGCTGGGCCCCCCTTCCCGAGGCTGTGATGCAGCGGTGCGGCGATCTGCTGGCCGACCTGCTTGCGGCCAAGGGGGACAGCGGGACGCTGCCGCGCGCCGCCCTACCGGATCTAGCAAGGCTGTGCGAGGCGCTGGATGCGCCACCTCCACCGGAGTTCGACCGCCTGCGCGCGCTGGTCGGAGACTTCTCCGGCATCCCCGATGCAATCCTTCCCACCGACCTACGGGCCCGGCTGCGAGACTATCAGCGGCTGGGAGTCAATTGGCTCGCCTTTCTGTCCGACGCCGACCTTGGCGCGATGCTCGCCGACGACATGGGGCTTGGGAAGACCCTCCAAGCACTCTGCGCTATCGGGGCTCCGGCGCTCGTGGTCGCGCCCGCCAGCGTGTTGCACAACTGGGCTGAAGAGATCAGGCGATTTCGGCCCGCGCTTTCGATCAACACGTATCACGGCCCGCAGCGAACCCTTGACGACGGGGCCGACGTAACCCTGACGACGTACACAATCCTACGCATCGATGCGGCGATCCTCGCGGACCGAGGTTGGGACACAATCGTCCTGGATGAAGCTCAGAACATCAAGAACGCCGACAGCCAAGTAGCCCAAGCTGCCTTTGGCCTGAACGGGCGCTTTCGCATTACCCTGAGCGGCACACCGGTCGAGAACCGGCTCGAGGAACTATGGAGCCAGTTTCACTTTATCAATCCGGGACTGCTGGGTGGCCGCCGGGACTTCCAGGACCGCTATGCGCGGCCGATCGCCGACGGCGACGAACTGGCGATCAAGCGTCTGCGCACGCGCATTCGCCCTTTCTTGATGCGGCGTGAAAAGGACGTCGTCGCGCAAGAGCTGCCACCGCGTACCGATATGGTTGCACGCTGTACGCTGGGCGAGCGTGAACGCGAGATGTACGACGCGCTCAGGGCCGCGACCCGCAAGGAAGTCCTCGAGCAACTCCAGGCGGGGGGCAGCGTGATGGCCGCTCTCGAGGCCCTCCTGCGCCTGCGTCAAGCCGCGTGCCACGTCGGCTTGCTGCCAGGCCAGCAGGCCGAAAGCTCTGCCAAGCTCGAGCTGATGCTGGAAATGCTCGACAACGTGGTCGCCGAGGACCACAAGGCGCTGGTCTTCTCGCAGTGGACCTCAATGCTCGACCTCATCGAACCCCACCTTTCGACCGCGGGCATTCCCTATGCACGCCTGGACGGTTCGACCCGCGACCGGGGTGCAGTCGTGGCGAGCTTCCAAAGCCCCGACGGCCCCCCGGTCATGCTGATCTCACTGAGGGCCGGCGGGACAGGCCTGAATCTCACGGCCGCAGACAACGTGTTCCTGGTGGACCCCTGGTGGAATCCAGCCGTCGAGGACCAGGCAGCCGACCGCGCCCACCGGATCGGGCAAGATCGACCCGTCCTCGTCCATCGACTGGTGGCGAGCGACACGGTGGAGGAACGAATGCTCGAGCTGCAGCAGCGCAAGCGGGCCTTGGCCGCGGCGGCCACGGGCGACGCGGGTCAAGTCGGAGGCCTCACGCGTGATGATCTGCTGGCGCTCCTCGGGTAGACACGGGCAGGCTGATCGCCTTGAAACGGGTCCCTCCCCACTGGGTCCCCACCTGCGATGGCGACACTGGCCAGAAAGCGCCACTGCGGCGCCGCCAGAAATGCGGCGCGATGCGATTTCGCCAGCAGGACTGTTCGCAACAGCGTGGGTTTCACACCTACCTTCTCGCAATGATGGCGCCCGCCCCGCGCGTCGCGCTATCCTTTTAGGGATGTTCGTTCCCCTGAACACCTGTTTCCGGACGCTGATCGCTTGGCTTGCCGTAGCTGCGGTCGCGGCGGGGTGCGCGACACGCGCTGCCCCCGAGGGGCCAGAGTCCGTGGGTGAGGTCGAAGCAGCCCTGGAGCTGGCTCCACCCGACCGCGGCTTTCAACTGGAAACACTCGGAGTCACGGTGGATGCTGGCGACGACATTCGCTGGTGCGAGGTCCTCCAGGTGCCCGGGACGCCGGGGACTGCATTTGTGGTCGACCGTCTGGAAACCGCCCTCGGCGATCACGGTCTCGACCTTGTCCTGACCGCGGCCACACCAGGAAGCCCAACCGAGGCCATCTTGGATGCGGGCGCGCGCGTGCCGTGTCTGCGAGCGGGCGAGGCCTTCGGTGAGGACTTGCGCACCATCACATCGACCCAGCACCACTATCACGATCAGCGCTACCCCGACGGCGTCGGACAGCGCTTTGAAGGGGGTCAGAAGCTCGTCCTCGAGTACCACTATGAGAACGCCAGCAGCGAGCCCGTGGTCGCGCGCGCCAAGATCAACTTCCACCTGGCCTCACCCGAGGGCATCCGCCACCACGCGCACACCGCGACGTTCGACAATCTGACGATCTACACACCCCCGTTGGGTCAAAGCAGCCACCTGGCCGAGTGCGCAGTGACGGAGCCGTTGTTGGTCGGGGAGCTGGTGCGTCGCACCCGATCCTGGGGCACCCACTTCCGGGTCTGGATCCGCGGTGGAGAGCGCGATGGCGAGCTCGTTTGGCACAGCAGCGACCACCGGGACACGAACCTGGAGCTCGACGAGCCAATCGTGCTTGGACCGGGGGAAGGCTTCCGCTTCCAGTGCAGCTACTTCAACGGGTCGCCCGACGAGCTTCGTTTCGGGACCGGAGCCGCGGACGAGGTGTGTACCCTGCAGGCGATCTACTGGAGCCAGGACCCCATGCGAAGTCCGTCCCAGCAGGAATGTCTGCTGCTAGGTGTGGACGACGACGGCGTCGCGCGTTAGACAGACCCCGTTTGGGGGGTGGCCTGGATGATCCCCAGACTCCGGGTCGGATCGCAGCGGTTTGGCTTCACACGGCATTTGGTGATCGACGGGAATACTGCCCGTCTGCTCCCAGGACGGCGAAAGCCATGTGAAGCTGGAGAACGAGCGACGCGATTCGGAGTTCGTGAGGCATCCGGGCTACGTTGGCCGTGTGTGAAGCGGCCAAACGGGTTGCGCGCATAGGTTACGCTGGGGCCGCAGGGTATTGCGCCACCCACACGGATGGGCAAGGAGACGGGACATGAGGAAGTTCTTCATCATGGCAACCATCGCGCTGTCGCCGACGTACGCCTGGGCGCAAGCCCCCGGTGGGGGCCACCAGGGTGGGG
>JAPPOR010000492.1 GCA_028817905.1 Myxococcales bacterium | reverse complement strand
TATTCCCGTCGGTCGCCGAAAGCCCTGTGAAGCCGAATCCCTGCGCGATCCGACGCAGCGTTCATGAATGATCCGGGCTAGCTAGAGCAAGCCTTCCACGTGGCCAAAGATGCTGTCGGCGACGTCGTCGATGGGACCGTTGGCTGAGACGTGCTCGATGCGTTCCTCGGGGAAGTGCTGGTCGAGGCGCCGGTAGAACTCCCCGAGCTTGGCCTGAAGAGGGTCCCCGTCAAAGAGGTCCGCGCCGCGCCGACGCCTACGCCGCTCTGCGGCAACTTCGGGCGGTACGTCGAGCACGATGGTCAGGTCGGGGCGCCGCGCATAGCGGTTCACCTCGCGGATCCATCCGATCACGCCTTCCTCGGCACTCGCAGTCATCGACTGATAGGCAACCGAGGAGTGGTAGTAGCGGTCACACACGACGATCAGACCATCGCGTAAGTTCGGCAGGATCTCGGCCTCCAGATGGTCCATACGATCGGCAGCAAACATGAGTGCCATCGTATGCCAGGCGGGCGCGCGCACCCCGCCGCGACCCGGCGTGCCCATGCGGCCGCTCAGGGTTTGGCGCAGGAGCCCGCCCACGGGACCCTCACTCGGCTCCTGGGTAGCATGCACCGGCACGCGGCCGCCCCGCAGACGCTCGACCAAGCGACGACTGTGAGTGGTCGTGCCGGCCCCATCCACGCCCTCCAGGACGATGAAAGAACCTTCTGCCATGCCGAAGGCCTTACCGGACAACAGGGGCTAGAACAAGTGATCGCAGTGCTCGGGATAGCCGCCGAGACGGCACAGGGCGTGCCGCGCTTGCGACGCGAGCGCACCCTCCGGGACCTGCCGCAGGTAGTCCTCGTACGCCAGCACAGCGGCCTGGCGATCGGTCGTATAGCGGTCCAGCAGGCGCGCCAGGGCGAACAGTGCGTTGTGGCCCACCCCTAGTTCGGGAGCAACAGCCGAGGCAGCGCGGTACGCTTCGCGGGCGCGCGGAACGTTGCCCTGAGCCGTGTAGGACTCAGCGATGAGGGTCCACGCCTCGGCGCGGTATTCCTTCGGGTGCCCAGCATCGACCGCCAGCTTGTGCAGATCTCCGCGGGCCTGCGCATGTCGGCCCAAACGCAAACGTTCGCGCGCGACCTCGAGCATGTCGCGGGCGCTGGGGGGCGGCAACGCCGCGCCGACCACCGAACGGACACGCACGGCTGGCAACTCCACAGGTGGAGCGGCCTGCGCCGGCTCGCCCCCGCGCGCCGCATCCCCCAGATGCGGCGAGGGCGCGACCGGTGCAGACGCCGCTCCATCGCCCGCCGGGGAGGGATCACTGGGCGACGTCGCGGCAAGCTTCGACAGGTTGGCCGCCAGCGTGTCGCGCACGGCGCGCTCGCCATCATCGCCAGCGTCCGCCATGACCTCGAGGTCCTGCCCAGCGCCCACGAAGTGGGTGGGCCCGCCGTAGCGCGGCCGGACCTCCACCACACCCTCGCTCACGCGAACGCGCGTATTGCCTTGACCGTCAACGTCCACCGTGAAGCGTGTGCCGACCACCCGGATACGAGCTGCCCGCGTTTGCACCAGCATGCGCTGCTTGCCGCGCACCCGAGGATGAAAGCCGATCTCCACACGCCCGATCCCAACCGTCAACTCGGTCAGAGATGGAGACAGCTGGTCGAACCGCACGCGCGAGCGCCGCGACAGCTCCACCCGACTGCGATCCAGCGCGATCTGAATGTGACTCTGGCGACCGCTTTCAAGCGTCTGTCCTTCGGACACGGAACCCCGCTGAACCGCCCCATCCGGCAGATACATCTCGAAATGAGCGCTGCCATCGGTCGACACCATCATCTGGCGCGGCGTGTGCACCATCAAGACGAGCAACGCGCCAGCAGCGGCTGCAGCCGCGACCAAGGCCGGATAGGCAAGGCGCCGATACCATACACGGGCACGCGACCTGCCCTTGGACGAGGGGAAGCCCGGCCTTGCCGGATAATAGGATGGCCTACGATGGGACCCGCTCGCACCCTGGGCCGGCCGCGCCGCCCGCACCCGAACCTGCTCCAACACAGCCCGCTCCATGCGCGCCTGGGTGACTTCATCGAGCGACTCATTGGCCGTGCGAAGCCGGTCCGCAACGCGGCCGACCGGCCCCTCGACATGGGGGGGCAAGCGCCCACTGATAGGCTGGCGGCACTCAGACACGGATGCCCTCCTCCGCCACCAGCGATGCGATGCGCTTGCGGGCCGCCTTGAGTCGACTGTGCAGGGTGGAAATGCCCACGTCCGTCAGGCTCGAAATCTCGGCGAAGGTATAGCCTTCCACGTCGTGCATGACGAAAACCATGCGCTGATCAGGTGTCAACGCGGTCAGCACCACCTGGGCCTCGTCCGCGGCTTGAAACGTGGTGTCCGGCTGTCCCGACGCGCCGCCCATGCCGACAACCTCGCCGACCTTGGCCCAACGTTGGCGTCGAAAACGCGCGCGGGCCGCGTCCAGCGCGCGGCGGGTCGTGATCCCAAACAGCCAGGTCGCCACACTCGAGCGACCGTCGAAACGTTCGGCACCGTCGAGCGCGGCCAGAAAGACCTGTTGCACCACGTCTTCCACGTCCGGATCGTGCGAGCCTAGAATCCGGCTGGCGTGCCGATGCAAACGCGGGGCATGCGTGCGCAGGAGCTCCCGAACGGCCTGCTCATCCCCCGCCCCTGCCCGTTGCAGCAACGCGTATTCGCCCTCTGGCTGAACGCTCGTCAGTCGCGCGACCATCAGTACTGCCCGATAGAATTCACGGTGTGCTCACCCAAGACATGATGATGTCGTCGGCGGGCGTCTAGAATTCCAATCCCGGTCGCAGAAAAGAGACTCCGCGCCCCCTCTGGGGGCTCCGGACGCCGCAGCTGTGATACCGGCCAAGCACCGCTCGGCCGGACCTTTCCGGTCATGGCTGCATCCGTACACCGGCCTGGACCCACGGGGCAGTACGGTCTCCCCGCGACACGGAGTCGTGGTCGTCGCTTACGCGCCAGGCGTCCAGCCCGTAGTCGATGCCGCCCTCGGCCGTCAGCTCCACAAACGGCAGTACCCGATAGGCAAGCTCTGCGTGGAAGCGCGCCGCCAGATCGGTTTGGACACCGCTGTCCTCCAGGCCCATATCCGCGTTGAAGCGCCCCACCCGGGTGACAAAGCCCGCGGCCAGCCCGGGGGTGAACCCCGCGAACTCAAAGGGACGGCTATGCAAGGTCGAGCTGAACGTGATGTAGCGGTAACGCACGTCTTCGGGTGCACCGCGCGTCATCGGTATCGCCGACGCCAGTACCACGCAGTGACCGACCGCGCACAATCCGGCCCCCGCGGCGATCCCGATCTGAGGGGCACTGCTGGCGCTCGACGCGCCTCCATAGGCGTGTGCAAACACGAGCGGCTCGACCGCGGCCAGAAACCCTCCTCGGGCGCGCGGCAGGCCCGTGTCGTCCAACGGGCCAACGTCCGCGAAACCCTCATCTTTAGCCGGAACCGGAACCGGAGCCGGCTCTTCCGCTGTCGCGTCCATCACGACCACAGGTTCGGGCAGCGGCTCGGAGGGTACATCGGCCGTGTCCGGGGGCTCGCGCTCCAAACGCGCTCGGCGCTGCTCGAACGCCAGATCCCGGAGCGCCTCGACGGCCAGTGCGACCGACCGAGCGTGCTCGTCATCCACGATGGGCGCGTCTAGATCGAGCCGAACACCTGTCTCGTAGGCCTCGCGATCCCGCACGCCCAACACCAGGTGCACACCTTGGTCGTCGGGCAGTAGGGCCACGTGACCCGGCGGGACCCCGTCGGATAGGTCCGCGGGAGGCCGTTTGCCCACCCGCACCGGCATCCCCGTACGCAATTCGAGCACACGCGCGGCGTCTTCGGCCAGGTGCTCAAGCCCGAAAGCTGGGCGCAAGGTGAGGGCCGAGTCGGCCAGGCGCTGCGCATCGGGCTTCGCTGCTTTGAGTGCGGATTGGGCCCGCACGTCCGCGACCACCAGCAGGCAACCCAACACAACCACCCCGCATGCGCATCGAGTCCGCACCCGACGACCGTAGCTTTGCCGGGTATGCAAGACAAGCACAGGTCCGACGATCAGCTCACAAACCGCGATAGCGCCTTCACGGTAGGATGGCGTCTCGTGCCTCGGCTTCTGAAAGTCCAATAATTTCAGCAGTCCAGCCCACCACAATCCGGCTCAGACGACCCCCGGGTGGATTCGCAATATGACGCAAATGCAATTTATCCCACAAAATTACAGGTGGCGCGTCGATGGTTGGTGCAATCGACGCGAGATGTTGGCGCGCCCGGGCTTCCGGATCATCCGCGTTCGCCATCACCCGTTTGAGCGCCAACGCAATCCGCAGGGTCCCGTGGAACACCACCTGGGGAGGCGCCCACGGGGGGACCGCCGAACCGGCCTCCAGCGATAGCCCGCGGAGCCGCTCGCGAAGGTCCTCGTCCGAGCGCAGCTCGAGCTCGCGCAGCGCGCCCGGAAAGGTCTGCGCCAGGCGCCGGAGGGCCGCGCGCGGGGGGTCCTGGTCAGGGGCGTCGCGACGGGCGCTCCGCAAACTGAGCAACGTCTCGTACTTGTCGCGCAGCCACGCGAGCCCCTCGGGACTGCTGGCGCGACGCGCGAACGCCTCCATAGCCTCGCGTTCACTCATGCGAGTCCTGGCGGTGAAAGGGTCGGTCTCGGTCGCCAGCGGGAAGTCTCGATGTGCCAACGGGGCGGGCGCCGGGCTCCACATCGACACAGGACATGCCCGCTACTCGCGCCAGCTCGCATCAAGTCGATCGACCTGCCGTACCATGGCATCAAAATCTGCGCGTCCAGGCTCCTCGGAGGCGCTCGCTTGTCCCAAGTCGCGCTGATGAACCTCGACCACATCGTCGGGCACCGTGATCGGCTTGCCCATCGACATGGTCGCCAGCTGAATCTCGCACGCCCGCTGCAGGGCCCAGTATTGAACGTAGGCAACCGGTAGGGTTGGGCCAATCACCACCGGACCGTGGTTGCGCAGCATGAGTATACGCTTACCACCGAGGTGTTCGAGCAAGCGGGGGCCCTCCTCGTCGCGCACCGTAACACCCTCGAAGTCATGATAGGCAAGCCGCCCGGTGAAGTTGCAGGCGTAGAAGTTGACCGGTTGCAGCCCCCCTTCGAGTGAACAGACGGCCATCGTGGCAGTCGTATGCGTGTGGATGATGGCGTGGGCGTTCTTCACGTGTTTGTGAAACAAGCTGTGTTGAACGAAGCCAGCCCGGTTCACTGGATGGGGCGAATCATCCAGCTTGTTCCCGTCGATGTCGATCTTGACGAGATTGGATGCCTTGATCTCCGAGTAGTGCAAGCCGAAGGGGTTGATCAGGAACGCCCCCTCCTGCCCCGGCACCTTGACCGTGATGTGGTTGTAGATGCCTTCGGTCCAGCCGTGCAGGGCGAAGATTCGGTAGCACGCGGCGAGTTCCTGCCGGGCGCTCCACTCCTCTGGACAGATATGAGAAGGTGCTTGGGCCATGGCTAGTACGGTTGCTCCAGTCCTTTGCGGATCATGTGCTGGCGCATCGGCGCCAGCGGGTCAGTATTCACCGGCACGTCGACTTGCACCCCGCTCATGGGCTTCCACGACTTACCTCCGTCGGGCGACTCCATGGTCAACAGGTCGCTACCGTCCCTGGCAGCCAGGATGAGCCGGTCACCATCGGACACCAGACGCGGAACGGCGCACAGGCCCCGTCGAGGATCCCAGCAGGGCGCCGGTACGACCGGCTTCTTCCCGGTCTCGGCAAGCACACGGATCTGCTGGGCTGTCTTGTCGCCGGACAGGGCGTAGACCGGCCCGCCCTTGTGCAACAGCGCATCGAAATAGCGAACGCGACTCGCCTTCTGTCGGGGCTCGCCACACTGACCGGCGTGGGTGCACGTGCGCGACCATAGCCGATGATCGCTGTCCAGATAGAGCAGCGTGGTCGACTTTCCATCACACAGGAGCCGCGCCCGGTCGAGGTCAGCAATGTCGCGGTCGAGCACCGGCAGAAGGGCGGTCTCGAGTGGTGGGGTCACTTGTGCCTCCGGCAGCACGCCCGGTTTGGGCGCTGAAGGGGCTTGTTCGGTGCCGGCCGAGGCAGCCAAAGAGGCACCGCCGGGGGCGCTGATAGGGGACCCAAGCTTGGGCGCCTCGGGCTCGCGTGCGGACCCGCCGGGGGCGCGCGGGTCTGCCTCCAGGGTCGCCGCGGGGGCCGGCAGGAACGCCACCCGCACCTGGCTGCCGGTGCCATAGGCGAACGCGACCCCTGCGCCTCCCTCGCACGGCGCCGCCAATAGGGACCAGGCGTCCGGGCCTGCCACCGCGGGCAACACCTGCGACGGCCCTCCGCCCTCCTGCTTCAAGGTGGTGGTGATCGCGCCGGTTACGTCGCGTTGCATGAAGAGGGCACGGGCGGGTCGGCCGTCGAGCAGCAGAGCATCCGCGACCACCCCGGATTCGGGGGGGGCGATCACCCTCTCACCTGCCACCGGCTTCTGGGTATCCAGGGTCACTTCGGAAAGTTCGAAGCGGGGCAATGCAAAACGACGCACCTCGGCTTGCTCGCCAGCGTGCCCGCGCACCAGCATGACCACCTCGCGATCGCGGACCCACAGGCCCCGGTCGATCCGCTCGTGCGGATGGCCAGCCAGCCACAACGGCTCAGGAAGTGTGTCGGAGCCGCGATCAAACGGAGCGAAGCCGGTCGCGCGGCGGGCACAACGATCCTCACGCTCCTGGCATCGCCGCTCTGGCGTCGCCCACAGGACGTACGGGGTTTGGTCTTGTACCACCACGCCTCGCACCAGCCCGGAGCGGCGGGCGCGCCGCCGGTCGATGTCACCGTCGTCCAGGGACAACCACGAGATCCCGATCCGATCGGTCGCAACCACTTCAATCCCGTTGGGCATCCCCCACAGCGACAGCGAACCTCCCGGGCGCCCCATGATGGGAAGGCGCGCCGGCGTATGGACGCCGGGCTGGCCGCGCAATGTGATCGCGCTCTGTTTGACGGCTCCGTCCGTGCCCGCCGCCTCGGCCAGCAGCATCAAGGTGGCGCGCAACTTCTCGACCAACAGGAGGGGCCGCTCGGGGACTTGGCCGATGCCACGCTCGCGCAGGGCCGAAAGCGCCTCGAACTCCTGCTCGAGCATGGCCACCACCGCGCGAACATCCGCAGCGGTCCGCTTGATCGACGGGAACAGGAAGATCGCATCGGGTGGGGGAATCGCACGCAGGTGCCGCTCGCAGCTGGCAGGCCAACCGGCGTCGGCGTGCAAGACGCGGGCAGCGAACCGGTCGTCGGTGCCCGGTGGCAGGCCGAGTCCTCCGGTATCCTGGGCAGTCCCGTCGAAGAGGCAGGCGGCGAAGGCGGAGAACTGCGACTGCGCCTCGCGCGCGACAAGCCGCCCGCGGTATCCGGGAACGCCCAACGCGACCCCGGCGAGCACCAGGTTCGCGATCACGATGGCCGTCAGCGGTCCGCGCCGCTGCCGGAAACTCCCCGCAAGCTCGGCGAGCTCCTCATCGGACTCGGTCAGGGCGCTGGACGCATTGGGCGACATCTGTGTCAGTTCGACTCCTTACTCATCCTCGCCGGAAAGGGCGGATAGGACGCTCATGTCTTCCAGCGTCGTCATGTCACCGTGGGCTTCCTTGCCCGCAGCCACGTCGCGCAAGAGACGCCGCATGATCTTCCCGCTGCGGGTCTTGGGCAGGGCGTCGGCGAAACGGATCGATTTCGGTCGCGCGAACTTGCCGATGTCGTCACCCACGTGCCCCTTGAGCGTGTCGGCCAGTCCGGCGGAATGCTGCACGCCCCCCTTGAGGGTGACGAATGCAACCAGGGCCTGGCCCGTCAACGGGTCCGGGATGCCCACGACGGCGGCCTCTGCCACATCCGCGTGACTGACGAGGGAACTTTCGATCTCCGCCGTGCCGAGGCGGTGGCCGGACACATTCACCACGTCGTCGATGCGACCCATGACCCAAAAGAACCCATCGGTGTCGCGACGGGCACTGTCGCCGGTGAAGTATTTGCCCTCAAAGCGGGAAAAGTACTGCTGCTTGTAGCGCTCGTCGTCTCCCCAAACCGTGCGCAACATGGACGGCCACGGCTTGTCGACGACGAGTAGCCCCCCCTCGTTGGGTTCCGCCTCGCTCCCATCCTCGCGCAACACCTTGGCGGAAATGCCGAAGAACGGCATCGAACAGGAGCCTGGCTTGGTGGGCAGCGCCGCGGGGAGTGGAGTCAGAATGATCGAGCCGGTCTCCGTCTGCCAATAGGTATCCACGATTGGACACCGATCCTGGCCCACAACGCTCCGGTACCACATCCAGGCCTCCGGATTGATCGGCTCGCCGACCGTACCCAGCAACCGGAGGGACGAAACGTCGTGCTTGTTGACCCACTCATCGCCCCACTTGACGAATGCGCGTACAGCGGTGGGCGCGGTGTAGAAGACCGTCACGCCGTGGCGCTCCACAATCGACCAGAAGCGCCCCGGATCGGGCGCGTTGGGAGCCCCCTCATAGATCACCGCACTGGCGCCGTTGGCGAGGGGCCCATAGACGATGTAGCTGTGCCCCGTGATCCAACCAACGTCTGCCGTGCACCAATAGGTGTCGCTGGCACGCAGATCGAAGACATATTTGCTGGTCAACGCGGTGCCGACCATGTACCCGGCGGTGGTGTGTAAGACGCCCTTCGGCTTGCCGGTGGACCCTGAAGTGTAGAGGATGAACAGCGGGTGCTCGCTATCGAGGGCCGGTGCCTGGTGAACGGGCTTCTGGTCCTTGACCAGCTCGTGCCAGTCGTGGTCGCGCCCATCGGTCATCGTGATGTCATTGTGGGTGCGACGCAGCACGATGACGTGCTCCACGCTGGGGCACTCTGCGACCGCTCGGTCGACCTGCTCCTTGAGCGGCACGACGCTGCCCCGTCGCCAGGTGCCATCCTGGGTAATCACCGCCTTGGCCGAGGCGTCGTTCATGCGATCGCGGACGGCATCGGATGCGAAGCCACCAAACACCACGCTGTGGACCGCACCGATGCGCGCGCACGCGAGCATCGCGATCACGGCTTCCGGCACCATGCCCATATAGATGCCGACGCGATCGCCCGGCTCGATCCCGAGCCCCGCAAGAGCATTCGAGAACCGGCAAACCTCGCGCCACAACTGGTAGTACGTCAAGACGCGCTGATCCCCAGGCTCGCCCTCCCAGATCAGCGCCGCCTTATTGCGCAGGGGACCGTCCAGATGCCGGTCCAAGCAGTTGTAGGCCAGGTTGGTGGTGCCACCCTCGAACCACTTCGCAAACGGGGGCTCCCAGGTCAGGATGCGCTTGGGCGGCTCGAACCAGTGAAACGCCTGTGCCTGCTCTCGCCAGAACCCTTCTGGATCATCGATACTGTGCCGATACAGCGACTCGTACTGGTCGCGCGACGCGATCACCGCGCCCTTAGCGAACTCCGGCGGCGGCTCAAACACGCGATCCTCGTGAGAGACGCTCTCAATGGTCTTTTCCGGCATGGGCCCTCCAAGACCGGCGATAGCACAGCTAGCGGGGGTATTTCAGCAACTGGCGAATGGATCGCGGAGGGACTCGGCTCCATGGGCCTTTGGGCGACCGAGCGAACTATTCGCTACAGTGCGGGAGAGCAACATGTTCGCACCGCGAGGGTGAAATATCGGGCTGACCCCAACCCGGGCCGGGTGCCGCAAGCAATCGGAATGACTTGGGTTCGGAGCGGAAACCGGACGCGCAACGAGAGCCGGACCCCAGCGGGAGTCCGGCCAAGGGGCGGCAACACTCGCGGGGCCTCGTCGAGCGTGCTTTGCGGCGCACCTACGGGCCTTTTTCCGGGCGGGCGTAGTCGCGTGTTCTGGGATTCGCGAACGCTGTGCCAAGCACGCCAACCGGATTGGTCCACGCGGGGCCATCGATCGGGGGCAGGATCCGCGGCCTCAGTTGTTCATCGCGCCGGCCGCGATCCAGTCGCGGACCTGCTGGACTTGCTCCATCGGCAGCGGGACCATCGGCATGGGACCGCCGCAGGTCTGGGTTCCCTCGAGCTTTTGCTGCAAAAGACTCGCGTCCGGGTCCCCGGCCACAACGCGAGTCGCGTCGGTATCCGCGCAGTTGGGCTCGGTTCCGTCCAGGTTGACCCCCATGGCCGCGACTCCAACCAGCGCGGTATAGGCGGCATCCTTGTCAAGGAACTCGAGATTGCCACCCACACCCCCGTGGCACACCGCGGGGCCGTTGCATCCCGTACCGATGATGATGTCGTCCCAAATGGCCGTCCAGGTGGGCTGAGG
>JAPPOR010000902.1 GCA_028817905.1 Myxococcales bacterium | reverse complement strand
CCCGCCTAGCGCATGGATACCTCGCGACATAGCCACGACGAGTCGCAAGGTCACTTCTACTAGCCCGGATGATTCATGAACTCTGCGTCGGATCGCGCAGGGATTCGGCTTCACACGGCTTTTCGGCGACCGACCCACATACTGCCTGTATTTGCGAGGGCGACGAAAGGCGTGTGAAGTCGAAGAACAAGCGAGGCGATGCAGAGTTCATGAATCATCCGGGCTAGCCAACAAGCATCTATCAAGTGGGGTGTGGCTAGCTAGTACGTGTCCGGAAACAGGTCTTGGCGACGTGAAGGTCTGCAGCCGAAGCGAAGCGGCGCGACCCGCAGAAAGGGGGACCCGTTCCGGCTTTGCCGGGACGGGGGAAAGGGCGCGTGCCTTTTACAGGAAGAACAGATAGCTCGCTCTCATCGCAAAGGCCGGCTGTCGTAGGTTCCTCGGCCGAGGCCATCACTACTGGTAGCCCTCGCCGGTGTTGCGGCTGCCCTGCCACCCGGACGTGCATGCAGGCAAGCTCCCTACAGGTGGCTCGGACCTGGATGAAACGGCGGCCGACTGTAGGCCACCAGCGTGGGCACCCGGGTTTCCTGTCTGCTCATTTCGCACGCTGACGGGAGGGGCCGCTGTGGGCAGCGAAATGTAACGGTTTGGCGGTGGTCCCGGGGTGCCGGCTCCGGTACAAAGTGGGTATGAGCTTGCAGGCGGCAGCCGTGTCGAAGGCCAAGTCGGAGACCGGCGCAGCGGTGGTGGCGATCGACATGGGCTATGGGCACATGCGTCCAGCGCGTTCGATCGCGAACCACCTCGGTGTGCCGGTCTTGCACGCGGACCGCGAGCCGCTGGCGGACGCAGAAGAACGGCGCCGCTGGCAGGGAATCCGCGACTTCTACGAACATGTGTCGCGGTTGTCGACCTTGCCTGTGGTTGGCGAGCCTATGCGGATCTTGCTCAACTCGATCACGGACATCCCCAGCCTGTACCCCTTCCGCGATCTGTCGTCACCAAACGTCGGTACGAACATTCTGCGCTACTCTGCGTACAATGGGCTGGGTCATTCGATCGTCTCCTACCTTCAAGAGCACGATCTTCCGCTGTTGACGACGTTCTATTCGCCGGCGGTATTGGCGGACTATCACGGCTACGACCGCATCTTCTGCGTGGTGACGGACTCGGACGTCAATCGGGTGTGGGCGCCGATCAAACCACCTTCGAGCAAGATCCACTACTTCGCTCCGAGTGGGCGTGTGGTGCGGCGCTTGCGCGCCTATGGCGTGAACCAGGACAAGATCACCCTGACGGGCTTTCCGTTGCCTGATGCGCTGGTTGGTGGTCAGGAGGCACCGGTCTTGCGCCGGAACCTTGCCGCGCGCCTCGCGCGCCTCGACCCAAAGCAGGTGTTTCGGAATCAGTACCAAGCCGAGCTCGAACAATTGGGCGAACTTCCCGCGCCGAGTGGTCCGCCGCACTTGGTCTTCGCGGTTGGCGGTGCCGGCGCCCAGGCGGACCTGCCCGAGGAGTTTCTGCCGAGCCTTGCGCCGCTCATCCGCGATGGCCGCTTTCGGTTGACGTTGGTGGCTGGGGTGCGTGCCGAGGTCAAGGCCCAGTTCGAGACCCATCTCGCCCGCAACCATCTGGCCGCGATCCCGAGGCATGGGGTGAACATCCTCTTCGAGCCGAATGTCGATGCCTACTTCGCCCGCTTCGACGAGATGCTTGCCGACACCGACGTGTTGTGGACCAAGCCGAGTGAGGTTGTCTTCTACGCGGGCCTTGGAATCCCGTTGCTGCTCACCGATCCGATCGGAGTGCACGAGAAGTACAACCGCCAGTTTGCTCGCGAGAACGCAGTCGCCTTGAAGCAGCGCGATCCGAGATTCGTGGGCGATCGTTTGGTGGAGCTGCTCGACGACGGTCACCTGGCCGCGGCCGCATGGACGGGCTACAAGCGGCTACCCCATCAGGGCCTGTACCGCATCATCGACAAACTTCGACAGTCGGGCTAGCCCGCATCCATCATCAAGGCACGTGATGATCGTGCAAGTGATCGGCTTCGCAGGGCTTTCGGTGAAGG
>JAPPOR010000633.1 GCA_028817905.1 Myxococcales bacterium | reverse complement strand
ATCCTCGCGCTCCCCGACCGGGCGACTACGGTGTCTTTGATTTACTTGCGCGCCGCTTGGCGGGGGCATTCCATCGCCGCAGTTTGGGGCCACGACCCTGACCCGGTTGCGGTCCCCGCCGCCGATCGCGTAGACGGGATCCAGCGGATGGGCAATGGAGCCCGAACGCTCCGCAACGGGGAGTGCAATGTTCGCGAAGACAATGGGATGTGTGTGTGCGGTACTAGGCCTGGCGCTGTCGGTTACGTCGACGGCTGAGGCGCATCGCGGTCGTGACAAGGGACGAACCAAGGGCTACGAAGTGTGGGCTTCCGACCAGTCGAACTCGGTGGCAGAAGCGCCTGCCAGCGGGGTCAAGGGGAGCTATCTTTGGATTTGGGATTCGGCCGACATCGAGCGCCAGCTCGCGGGTGGACCGGACGCGGAGCCGCTTGCCTGTGGGCCACGGTGGCGCGCGCCGCGGAGTTGGCGGTGCCAGTGGTCCTTGCGACCTGCTCGACGTCTTTCCGCAAGACCTGGTGGAGTACGACGGCGATGGTGAGCCCACGGGCAACACCCTAGCCGACCTCAACGGCTTCGGGCGTTTGCACGGCATGTTGCCCGACCCGCAGGGGCGCTACGTCACCGCCAACATCTTCGCGCCAAGCGGCGGCTACGTTGGCATCATCGACACCCGGAGCAAGGCGGCCGTCTCGCTGTTTCGCGTGACCGGTACCAATGTGGGTGGCGGCGTCGATGTGCGCTCCGTCCACATGTCGTTTTGGGACGCTACGGGCTCCTCGATTCTGGTGGCGAACCTGCATGGCAAGCTACTCGAGCGGATCGACGTGGTTCGCACCCGCGCAGGCAAGATCAAGGCGGCCACATTCAACCGCTCGGCCACGCTTGGGGTCGGTAAGGGCGTGGCCGTGACCGCGCAGTCAACCGTGTTCCGCGGCCGCAACGCCTACGGCCGGCGGCTGATCGGCGACATCGCCGGGGACTACGCCGAAGCAGATCTCGGTGACCTGACCCCCAACGGCGTATGCAAAGAAAACGGTTGTGGTGAGGCCGAAGATGGCCTGGCTGGCGGGCGCCCGAATAACGTCATCATCTGCCCCGTGCCCTCGCGCGAGGGCAATGTGTACATCACCATGGGTGGTGGCGGCTTGCTGGTGGCGAAGACCGACGTGACGCCGATGGTGATCGTGGGCGAATATGGCAACCAGGTGATCAATGGGGCCGGCTGCGGCGGTGCCCAAATGGGCAAAAGCATGTGGCTCAATGCGGGCGTGTCTGCCAGCGGCGCGGGCGCGACCTGGTCCACCTTCACCATGTACCGTTTGGACGACACGGCCTTCGATAACGGCGCCAACCCGGAGAACCTGCCCCTACCCGAGGTGGCCTTCCGCGACCCGAATAACACCGCCACAGGTGGCGAGCAAATGGGTGACGGGGAAGATCTGACCGGTCAGCTGCCGGGCGTGACCACTCGTCGCGACGCCCACGGTGTCGCCGTGACCGTCGACGAGCAGTACATCCACAACGTCGACCGCATCCAGAATGTCGTCGAGGTCTTCCACTCCGACACCCTGGCTCGCACCACCTACGACCTCACGTCGGCCGATGGCCAAGGGACCGGCGTGGGCGCCTGCGCCGCCAAGTCGGTTGTGGATGACCTGGGCCTGCCGGGCAATGATCCCGCTCCCGACCTCCTGGAGCGGACCCCGGACGGCAAGTACCTGATGGTGGCTTTTCGCGGGCCTGCGCCGGTGTCGGTCAAGCACTCCGCCCAAGGCTCTTGCCCCGGAGTGGGCATCATCGAGCTCACGGATGGCGGCGCGTCGGGCCGTCTTGTGGGCGTGCTTCGTAGCAGCAACATCGTCGACACGAGCGCCGCGGGAGCACCCGGCGGCCATGGCTACACGGGCGCTGAGCGCAGCGATGTGCACGCCGCTACCGTTGTGCCCAAGCGCTAGCGCGGCAGTATTTCGCCGACCGAGCCGCCGCCCTGTTGCGCTTGGGGCGGCGGCTCATACGTTCCTGCAATGTCCGGCTGGTCAAGCTCCGACGCGCCACGGCGAACGTGATAGCAG
>JAPPOR010000712.1 GCA_028817905.1 Myxococcales bacterium | reverse complement strand
CCCCAAAGCAATCGTAGCGGCCTGCGGCTATCTGCTCGGGGCTCAGGCTGTTTTGAACGTCCTCGTAGACAACCACGTGGTGCACGATCTCGGTGTTTCCAGGCACCACCTGGGCAGCATCGATCCACATGTCCTCCTCGAGCTGGGGATCGAGGATGAAGCAGGTGAAGACGTCTGCCCCGCCGATAACCTCCACCGGGCTCGTGATCGTCAGCGATAGGTCCACGCGGTCGAGCTCTCCTGCGAGCGGTGGTGGCGACGGTATGTTCTCGGGCTCGCCCTGGGGGCTACCGTCCGTCACCCAGCGATCGACCAGGGCCTTCTGTTCGTCACTCAAGGAGGGGTCGTAGCGAAAGGGGTACTGTGGCGCGCAATCGTCGGTGTCCTTGGCCAGGAACGGCGGCATGGTGCCCGCCATGACCGAGGCGCGAATCAGCTCCGCCAGGGGCTTGGCCTGTTCGTAGGTTTGCAGCGGAAAGGGCGCGATGCCGCCCACCTGGTGGCACGCGCCACAGTTCTCGGCGAACATCGGGGCGATGTCCTGATGCCACGTGACATCTGACGGTGGCGCCGCGGCGTCTTGGGTCTCAGACCCGTTCGCGGTGTGGGAGGTGTTCGCGCTACAGGCCAGCGCCAGCGTCAGTAAGGCGGGCAGGGACCATCGACGCTGGGGCGGCAGCCATCGGCACTTCGCGTGTGTGTAGACCGTCATGACTCCTCCTCATCGCTTACTGTCCGTTCACTGGGCTTGCTCACCCGCGCCGGCGTCCGGGCTGGCGCCGTCCATCGCCGCATCCTGTGGCTGGACACCCCCGTCCAGCCCGGCCGAGAGCGTGTTGGTGGGCGCCTCGCCGGAGCAGGTGCAATCGGCCTCGTTGTCTACGCAATAGGCCGTCGGCCAGCTGTCGGTGCGCGAGTCGTAGTCGAAGCTCGTGCGGACGCAGCAGGCCTGCCCGGCGATGCACTGTCCCTCGCCACACGCGACCTGGCCGGCTGCAGGCTGTTGAAGATCGTCGCTGGTCGCGGGTGCGGTGGGGGAAGGCGCCGTGCAGATCAGGTACGGCTCTGGCAGTACAAAGCTGCGACGACAGACCGCGTTGTCGATGCCGCCGCCCCTGCATGCGTCGCCGGGTTGGCAGAACTCGAGCTCCGCCAGCATCGGATCGCAGCCCGGTTGGCACTGGGTGGCCCCGTAGGCACGCCGCTGGAAGTCGAAGGCGCCGCAGCAAACCTCGTCCTGCGGGCAGTCCTGTGCCCCGTCGCAGGCCAACACCGTCGTGGCCACACAGTGTTGCCCTTTTGGGATGGTGGCGTCGATCCGGGAGATGGGCCGCCGCCTGCCTTTCACGTCCGCCTCCATCCGGGTGCCAGCCTCAGCCCACGGCTCTTCCGTCGTGGATGCGTTGCCGCGATCGGCGGTCGACTCAACGCAGCCCAAGAGCAACCCGCTTGCGAACACGACCGCCCCGCAGTGCTTGAAGCATGTGACTTTGCACAGGATGTTTGGCATGCACCGTTCCTCCCGCCACCGGCGTCGACCGGGAGGGAGTCCCTGGCCGAGTGGGCCGACCGCCGCCGGACAACCTCAACAGGGTGGTTAACGGAAAGGGAGGCGGGGTGGCCAAGGGCGGGATTGGACGGGGCGGAGCCGGTTGCTAGCCCATCCCATGTCCGACGGTCAAAGCAACCGGCGCAGGCCTGCAACCGGTGAATGGATGCAAGGCGGGAAATCGGACGACGGCACCGGGTCCGCTTAGCTAGCTACGCGCTGGGCATCCCTTGACGACAGACGCCCTTTGAGATTCGGTGCACGTTGAGCCTTGGCGCGGGGAGGTGGCATGGATGGGTGGCAAGAGGAAGCGACATGGGGCAACGGACTGGTCAGCTCCCCGTTGCACGACGTCGAACTACCCGAAGGAGGCGCTCCTTGCCTGGCCTGAATGAAGTGGTGAAAGCCATGTGCCTGCACATGCCTGAGGCCGAGGAAGTGCTCTCCCACGGGCTGCCCGAGTATCGTGTACGGGGCAAGGCCTTTGCCCGATACACGGTCAACCACCACGGAGATGGCAAGCTCGCACTGATCCTGAACGCTTCCCCAGCCGAACAGGCCCTGATGGTCCAGGCCGATCCGAAGGTGTTCTTTGTACCGGCCTACGTCGGCCATCGCGGCTGGTATGCGATCGATCTGGCCCAGGGTGTGCCCTGGAAGCGCGTCGCCGAACTCGTGCAGGAAGCCTATTGTCGGGTGGCACCTGCGCCGCTTGCGAAGCAAGCCCGGCCGCTCAAGAAGGTTGCCAAGCCGGATACGGTCGACTTGAGGAAGATCGACCCCTTCTTCGCTCCCAAGAACCAGAAGCTGCTGGCGAAGCTGCGCCGGCTGTGCCTGTCGCTACCCGAAACCACGGAAGACACCGCCTTTGGCATGCCGGTCTTCAAGGCGGGCAAGAAGACCTTCTGCCAGTTCAACTGCTACCACGGCCGGCCGACTGCCCTGTTCTGGGTCGGCCCCGAAGGGCAGACAGCCCTGACCGCCGACGCCCGATACACCATTCCTGCGTATATGGGGCACAACGGCTGGATCAGCCTCGGCCTCAACAAGCGCTTCGATGAGGCCGAAGTCCATGAGTTGGCGCTACAGAGCTATCGACACTTCGCCCTCAAGCGCATGCTCAAAGCACTCTAGAATCCTTGACCAGCGATCTCGTTTACAGATGAGTCAAGTTTTGGGAGCTCACCATGCTCGGTTAGCGTTGCATCAAGGATTCTAGGTCGCACCTCCGGTGCTCCGGGCAGTGATGGGCTGCGAGATTCGCCTCACGCAGACTCGTCGTGCGTTCGTCGTCGGAACCCGCAGGGTTCCATGCCTCGTCGGGCTGGGGCGGCGCCCCGCTAACGACCTTGAGTCAGCGTTTCGTGGACGTTTGAGTCAAAGTTGATCGCGTCACCTTGAATGGATGCGTCTGGACAAGGTCGCTAGTTCGCGCTGGCGCGCTCCGGGGATGAGCTGCCATGCGCGTGACCGCTTCGCGGACACGCGCATGGTCAAAGAGCTTAGTCGCCTAGCTCGATGGGTGCCGTGAGAACGTTGCCGAGACACATCTCGTCGGTGGTGCCATCGCCCCAGTTCACGTCGCGGGGGGGGAGTCGCTCACCGTCGACCATCACCTGGTTGTCAGCCGTGTTGTCGAAGTGGCACTCGACGTACAGCCGATCCAGGGGGTTCAGGATGACCGGCTCCCGCAGGATGTAGGTCTCCTGCCACGCGAAGTCCCACTCGGGGATCACAAGTAGGGGCTCGACGATCCCCGGTCGTTCCGCCCGGACGATACCGATCATACCCCGCGTACCGAGGGAGTGCATGTGAAGGTCGGCCCAGAAGATCTCCCGGGGCGGTGAGTCGGCG
The DNA here is from genome assembly GCA_028817905.1 of Myxococcales bacterium. Taxonomy (GTDB): domain Bacteria; phylum Myxococcota_A; class Polyangia; order Polyangiales; family JAFGIB01; genus JAPPOR01. The sequence goes on along the minus strand of JAPPOR010000712.1, from coordinate 7,017 downwards.
CCCCGGGGCAACGCCAGGTAGTTGTGCACAACGTCGGGCTCGTTGGCCGGAATCGGCATGAAGCCGGCTATCCAGGCTGGCTGCATGATGAGCGACACCCTTCCAACCCGATCGACCTTGTCCTCGAGCTTGAACTCCATGGCGCTGCGGTCGGTTCCGCTTCCGGTTAGCGTGTTGTAGTGGAGCTGAAGCATCATGATCGAACCGGGCTCGATCTCGAAGCCCAGGTCCCCGGGGACTTCCTGGGCGTAGCCGCCCGGCTCGTAGCTCTGCAGCCACACGCTGGGTGCGCCAAAGTTGCTGCCGAAGCACTCGAAGCCAGGCCCTTCCTCCTCGGCGTCGCGCTCCCGCACGGCATCGGCTGAACCCGGGCGCACGTAGTAGATGATCGCGTGGTGGACGATCCTGCGATTGCCCGGAACGATGTCGAGCGCCGTCACGTACTTCGTCTCGTCCTCGGGCCACTCGATCGGGAAGCAGTGGTAGTCGTCAGGCTCAACCTTGGGCTCATAGTCGATGGGAAGCTCGAGCCGCAGGTCCACGTCCTCGAGACGCCGGGGCGTCGTATCGATCTTCTCCTCGGGCTCATCCTCTGGGTCGCCCTCGGGGGCGCCCTGGGAGAGCCAGCTCAACAGGGTGCGTCGCTGGTCAAAGGAGAGGCGCCGATCGCCAAGAAAGTTGTCGAGCGGCCCCTCGGCAGTCCAGGGCGGCATCCGGCCCGAAGCGACGGAGGCCTCGACGAGTTTCACGTAGGGCTCAACCTCGTCATAGCTGGTAAGCGGCATCGGCCCGATGCCATCCTCCGTGTGGCAGGAAGCGCACTTCGCATCGATGATCGGCTTGGCGTGCTCGTAGTAGCTGAGTGGGTCGGAGATCGCGACGAAACCGTGGTGCGTACCATCAGACGCCTCGTCCTCGGACTCGCCGTCCTCTTCTTTGGACTCGCCGTCCCCGTCCTCCCCGTCTTCGGAGTCGGCGTCACCTTCCTGTTCGTCGGCCTCTTCGTCGGTATCAGCATCCCAGTCAAACTCGGCCAAATCCTGACTGCGCGCGTTACAACCCAGGCCGCCCAGCAGGATGAGACACGCCGCCCACCACACGTTGAACCGAGACATCCTAGCCGTACCTCCAGCGCAACCCGGCGCTTGCAAGAAGTTTCACACCCGCACAGCACCAGCCTCTAGTCCCCCAGGGGAGAAGCGTCAAGCTCCCGACAGCTAAATTCATTCAGGGTTCCCCATCTCGCCAACGCTGGCCGCTTCTCCCCAGTAGACGGGCAAAATGTTCCCCGGCTCTGACACAACTGGCCCAAGCGTGCCTAGGACAGGGCGCGCGCGCTTTCCGGGCTAGTTAAGGAGCGACTCGCATAGGTCCGAAACAGGGCCTCGAAATGGGAAGGCACGTCGAAGATGTGCTGGCAGCCCTGCTCGAGGCAAGCCGCACGCAGGACACTCCGATCCCGTGCGGTAAGCCGAGCGATGGCCTCGGCACACCCCACCGCGTCACCGGGCTCGTACAGCTCGGCGAAGCTGGGCCTGGCCAGCTCACAGGCGCCACCGCGGTTCGGAACGATCACCGGCGTCCCGGAACAGACCGCTTCGGCAACGACCAAGCCAAACGTCTCGGCTGCCGAACCATGCAGCAGCGCATCGGCGCTCGCGAGCGTGGCAGCCAAGTGCGGGCGGTCACGCGAAAAGCCAGCCACGTGGACCCCTGGAATGGTTCGAGCGCGCCGTTCGACGAGCTTGCGCAGGGGACCGTCGCCAAAGAGCACGAGTGCAAGCGGCTGCTCTTGCCGGGCGCGCTCGAACGCCGACAGCAGGGTGAGTAGCCGCTTTTCCGGATGGTGACGGCTGACGGCCACCAATAGCTGCGCCTCCGGCGGTGCACCGCAGCGCACAAGCCACGAGGCCTTCACCTCCGGGTCCGCAAGCGAGGGAGAGAAAGCGGACTTGTCGATCCCGAACGGCACCGCCACGGGCGCCTGCACGCCGAAGCTCGCAAGCCGATCGGCCAGCCACTGGCCGCTGGTTACGGTGAGGTCGTAGTGGGCGCTCAAGCGCGCCAGATAGGTCCAAAAGGGCTTGAAGAGCGCGTCGACACGGGCATAGCCGAACCGACGGCCCAGCAGCGTTTGGGGGTATACCGCCACCGGGTCCTGGTGAAAGATCAAGCTCTTGGTGGCGCGGCCCGGCCACCGAGCCACCATCCACCCGCCGGTCCAGGGCGAGCTACCCTCGACCACATCCGGTAGCTCGCGATTCAGGGCCGCGTGCACCGCACGCTCGTCCAGCAGCATATAGTAGCGAGGGTCGACCGGCAGTGGCCACGACTTGATCCACACGATGCGGCCCCCCTCGCGCTGCTCCTCCTTTTCCTCGGGACCGGGCGCGATCACGACCACTTCATGCTCGGCACGGGCGGCCGCGGCCAGCTTCTGGTCGATGTACGTGCGCACGCCCCCGCCCCGCTCGGCGTAGAACTCCGCCACGTCCACGATCTTCACGGTCCCACCTCCGAGTGCGAGGCTGCAGGTCGACCCCCGGCAGCCACCGCGCGGCCCTTGAAGGCCAGCATGGCCGCCGGCAGCCAAACCAAGTTCGCGACCAACGCCGCCGATAGACTGATGATGGCGAGGGCGCCAAGCGACACCAGACCGGGGTTCTGTGCCACCACCATGCTGCCAAAGCCAGCGGTGGTGGTCAGGGTGGAACCCAGCACGCCACGCGCCGTCGTGCCAAACTCAGCAAGGCTAGGCTGGGCTCGCGACATCACCCACGCGACATACACAGCACCGTCCACCCCAATCCCAAACGCAAGCGGGAAGATCAGCATATTGTACATGTTGACGCGCAGGTCGATCGCCACCATCACCGCAAGCGTCAGGGCCATGGCCATCACGATCGGGGAAAGCACGAGCAGCGCACGCCTGAAAGAACGGCTGATAAGCCACGTGGATAGCAACAAGCCACCGATGGCCAGCCCCAGCATCGTCGGCGCATCGGCACGCAAGCCAGGCACCACCAACCCCAACAGGGCCACCCCCGAAGCAAACAGCACCTCAGGGAAACGCCGGTGCCAGGTCTCGATCTTGCCAGCCAGCAGCTCCATTTGATGGGCGTCGGCTCCGCTCAGATCGGTGTAGATGAGCCCGAAGGTTCCAAAGCGACCGTCGCTGTCGCGCAACCAGCTATCCACCCACGCGGGAAGCTTGTCCGGCCGGATCGGATCGCGCACATCGAGCAGCGACCGAAACCCCGCAAGATCGGCCTGCTCCTCCTCGGACAAGCGCGGCAGTCCGCGCTCGAGGGCCTGCCGGATGCGCGCAATGGCCGAAAGGCGCGCGTCCTGGTCCTTTGGAATGAACGAGTCGGCCGTGATGATCCACGGGTCATCGCTCTTCACCAGGTCACCGCCTCCCTCCGCGCGCAGGGTCTCGGCCACCTCGGTCAGCGGCTTGCGGGCATCCGCCATCATGACGACGGCCGACCGCGTGGTGCCGTGCATGGCCTTGCCCCAATCGATCCCGTGGGACACCGTCTTGGGGCGTAGATTGCGGAAGTTGTGCTCGAACGCGACCCGGCTACCCACAACCGCTAGCAGCGCCGCAAGCACCAACCCACCGCCCGCCACGGCCCGAGCCAACCGCCGGGGATGCCCAAGTGCGGGGGGGCGCAAGCGCAAGACTCGAACGGGGCTTTTCTGTTCGGGCGACAAGCGATGGCACAGGTGCGCAAGGGCTGGAAACAGCAGCAGAAACGCCAGCAGGGCCATCGCCACGCCGACCGCGGCCAGCCCCCCCATCTGGGCAAAGCCGCGGAAGTCAGCTGCCAGCAGCGCACCAAACCCGCATGCCGTGGTCACACCCGCGACGGCCATCGGGCCGGACAGATGCGCGAACGTATGGTCCAGGGCATCCGCCACGCCCACGCCGCGCGCTCGCTCGGTGCCGTAGTGCGTAAGCATGTGAACCCCGAAGTCGATCCCCAGGCCCGCCAGCACCGCGAGCGTGAACGCGCTGATCACGTTTAGCTCCGGCGACAGCAGCGCGATCAAGCCGGCACTCCAGCCGGCTGCGACCAAGAGGGGCACGAAGATCAGGATGAACGCTCGGCCAAACCGAAACTGCAGCAGCACAAGCGCCAGCATCAGGCCGGTGCTGAGTGAGGCCGTATTGCGAAGATCGCTGACCACGACCTTCTTCGTCATCGGCGCGTTGCGGTATGGCCCACTGGTGGCCATCCGCAGGGAGCTCGGCGCATCGGGCGGCCGGATACGTGCAAACAGGGCCTCCGATTTGTCCAGGATCGCCTGCGCAAAGGTGAGATCGCTCGGGGTGCCGTCCAACACCACGTGCACCGCGCACACCTTGCCGTCGGGACTGCAGAGCTGGCCCGGCAAGCCGTTTTCTTGGGGATCACGCCCGGTGGTGCCCTGCCCCTTGGCTCGGGGCGCACCCGCAGGAGCATCCGTTGCCCGATCGTCTCCGCCGGCGTCGGAGCCCCGTTCCGGCAGCTCCTTCATGCCCACCAGCCCGAGCAGTGCCCGCACCTCGGGCTGGCTGGCCAGCTGCCGTCGCAGGGCCTCCTGGTCCGGAGGCTCGGGTCGATCATCCAGGTTGACGCAGCCTGGCACGCGCTCGCATTCCTCGAATTCGACCAGCTCTTCGATGGTGTCCGCGAGCTCGTCCAGGGATTTGGCAGGCAAGAACAGCAGCTGGCGATCGAGAAAGAACGTCGGGTCGCGCTGTCCAAGCGCGTGAAGCGTTTCGGGCCACGCCTTGACGCCTGCGAGCATCTCGACCGCAAGCCGCCGCGATAGGGATGGATCGTCGGAGCTGACCAGCAGGTATAGCGGTGAGCTACCCGGAACCCGTCTGCGCAACTCGTCCAGCGCGGGCAATGCCCGCGTGTTCTTTGGCAGCAGCGCCTCGAGACTGGGGTTGACCGCGATCCGCTGGCCGACCAGGACGCCCAGGCCCGCCAACAGCAGCGCGGCGACGAGAACGGCCGCGCTGTGACGCTCGGCCACCGCCAGGTAGCCCGCGATCGCCCTGTCGAGCCGCTGTTTCAAGTTCCTAGGCGATGGCCCGTGGCGTGGCGTCTGCCGAAAGGCCCTGACCACCGCGGACATTGGAAGCGAAGCTGGCCTCGATGTCATGCCAGCCTGGCGGGCGCCGCCCGTGGCGATTCACCGTGGCCGGGCTCCGGACGCAGCCCAAGGCTGCCAGGGTGGTCTGCACGGCGGCCCAGCGCCCGAGCGAGCGCATCGGCGCAAGAGGCTGCGACAGGCGCGTTCCGAGACTTGCCCTGCAATGTTCCCGGGCAATCCCGAACGCCTCCATGTAGCGGTCGATGCACTGGGAGGGATGCGTTCGCAGTCGGGTCACCTGCTGGGCCCGCTCGGACAAGCGCAGCCGGAGCATCCGGTGTTCGAGCAGCTCGACCGTCACGCGCGCGAACTCGCGGTTGGCCTCGTCGACGTGCGGCCCGGGCTGCACCAGCATGCCCGTGACGCCGTGATCGATCTGGTGGGACACCCCCTTGTCGTCCGCGAAGGCCACCACCGGCATCCCACACCAGGCCGCCTCACTGACAACCTGCCCGTAGGTCTCGGACAGGGACATGTAGAGAAAGACGTCCGCGTGCCGGTAGAAGCGCGGGATCTCGGTCAGCTCGAACTCACCCGGGAAGAACACGCGATCGGCCACCCCGAGGGCCTGCGCCTGCGCGCGAAACGTATCGTGGTCCGGCCCGTCCCCCACCAACGTCAACGTGGCGCGGGGCGTGCGGGGTGCGATGTGATGCGCGAAGGTTTCGATCAGCCGCGTCACACTCTTTTCACGCGTATGACGGCAGACGCATAGGAGACGGTAGCCGCGGTCGGCCCGCGGGTCGAACGGATCGTCGCCCGAAGGTCGGTCGAAGATCCCGGGATCGACACTGCGCGGAATCACGTGGATCGGCGCGGTCACACCGCGGTCGCGCCAGTACTGCTCGAGACCGCGCGACAACACGATCATGCCATCGGTCTGGTTGTAGATTTGAGCCGAGTGGCGCTCGGCCCAGGGCACGATATGCTCGAGGAACAACTGGTTTGTGAACTTGCTCTCGCTCAGGCTGTCAGGGAGCAGAACGTTGTAGGTACTCGGCAGGTGAATCGTGTTGACGCTGAGGAAGGGAACGTGCTGGGTCGCGCGCAGCCACACCCCCAGGTCGACCAGCTCCGAACCCGAGTTGGCCAGAACGACATCGAAGCGTTCCGCCGCCACCCTGGCGAGGCTCTTGCGCGTGGGCATCGGCAGGAAGACCCCCGGATGGTTGCGCAGCGGCAGGGACGGTAGGCACAGGTGACTTTCGGGCATCTCGTCGGGCGTGGCAGCCGGATCGGTTGGGCCCACCACCGTCGCCTCGTAGCCGCGGGCACGGAACTCGCGGTACAGGAACTGGGACGCGAACGAGGAGCCGTTCGCATAGGGGATCCGCACATAGTCGTTGAGCAAACCGATGTGACGAAGCCAGCTGCGGTCCTTGGCCCGCTGGTCACGCGCGTGGTTGGCTGTCTGCATGGGATCCTCCGTCGAGCCGCCTAACAACCCATGGCGGCCACAATGGCGGCCGCAACCGGCGGCCACGATCGCCGCCGCGAACTAAACCGCCCAAGGCACGCCCGTCAATATGCCGACAGGCGTGGGCCCGTTGCGGTCGCAATCGACACAGGGCCACCAACAGAGATGCAACTGCGGTGCCACTTGTCCCAATCTAGGGTAAGTGGTCGAATTCAGGCCCGTTTGGACATTCCCCTGACCCCGACAAGCAAGCTCACCGCGGCCCCATTGTGGCGCCCGTTCACACCTGTGGCTCGAGATTCACAGCTGAAACCGGACCATGTATCCGCGAAGCCGACCGGACTTCTCATCCAGGAAAGGGCACGCGCCCTTTCCCCCGTCGCGGCAAAGCCGTGCCGGGTCCCCCTTTCCGCGGGTCGCGCCGCTTCGCTTCGCTCCGGTTGCAGACC
>JAPPOR010000325.1 GCA_028817905.1 Myxococcales bacterium | reverse complement strand
GAAGTCGTCTCGAGATCGTCATCGCAATCCACGGGGCTCCATGCCTCGTCGGGGACAACCCCTGGCTAGCATGGATCGCCCCTGTCATGCCCAGCCGGAAGCCCTGCGCTGAGGACACTCCGCGCCGTGCTTGAGGGCTGACACACAATTAGTTGCGATCGCAAGTTTTATGGTTGCGGTCGCAACCAATTCGACGTAGCTTGTGCTCAAGCTGCCGGCGGCCTGGGCGTGCGGAGAGGCACGGGCAGCGCGCCGCGACCACAACCGGTCCGAGTTTGATGGCGGGCGAGGTTGGCCGGCCTTCGCATCCCTACGCCATACGAGAGGAGAGCGTCATGAAGAAGATCGTCGCTATGGGGTTTTTGGGGGCAGCGCTTTGGAGCTGCTTCGATTCGAATGAGAGCGAATCTCCGGACCAAGCCACCGAGCCGGTCGAGCGTGTGGACGTCGAGCTCTACGGACAGATCCGAGAGATCCTGATGGAAGGTCGTACTGAGCCGCGGGTGGAGCTTGCCGATCTGTCCCTGTCTCCAACCACTTACGGGCTAGGTGCCTTGAGCGAGTTGCGGGGCGAGATCACCATCATCGACGGCCAAACCTGGCTCGCCTACTCGGAGCCAGACGGAAGCGTTCGCATCGAGCAGACTACCAAGCCCCAGGACCGTGCGGCCCTGCTCGCTATGGGACGCGTGTGTGGCTGGCGCGAAATGCCGATCAACGCAGAGGTCGCTCAACCAGCACTCGGGGAACGTGTTTCCGCGTTGGCTAGGGAATCCGGCTTTGAGGGCGATGGGCCACTGGTTTTCCTCGTGAACGGCCCGGTCAAGGGTCTACATTGGCACGTCGTCGACGGCTCGCGCGTACCCGCCGGACAAAGGGGGCGAGAGGCGATCGTGGGCAACTCGGTGCAAGGAGTCCTCGACGAAGGGCAGGTAGCACTGGTCGGCTTCTACGCCCCCGATGCACAGGGCATCTTTGTTCCACCCCAAAGCTCCGTGCACGTGCACGTGGTCAGTGACGAGGGGATGATCTCAGGGCACGTTGACGAGGTGGTCGTGCTTCCGGGCGCAACGCTCAGGCTTCCCGTCGGCCAGTGTGCGCAATGACCACGACTCGAGTTCCGGCGTAGGCGACTCGGCTCGTTGGCTCTCGCTCCCGGCCAGTCCCACTGGGTGTTGATCGCGCACGTGATGACGGTGGGCCTCTATGCGTGCGGATCCGAGGATCCGATCACCGACGCCACAACCCTCTGGCGAGTCGGCTAGCACTCCTGGCGCGTGATCTTGGTGATGGATGCGGGCTAGCGTTCGCCAAAGGGTCTAGCCTGCTTCAGGTACAGAACCTCCGGCTCGCCCGGCTCACCATCCAGCTTGAACTCAACGTCCATCGCCCACCATTGGGCGGGACCAGATCCGTAGATCGGTGAAAAATAGTCCCGAACGGCCGCCAGGGCCTCGCCAAGCTCGTGCACCTGCGCGCGACTCATCACCGTCTCACCTGCCGCGCCCAGGTTCGAATGGCTCAGGTACCTAGTGGGCTGGCCATTCTGGAAATAGTAGTAGAGAAACTGGTCGGTCGTGATACCGGGCGGGGGGAGAACGACCGATTCGTCTCCATATTGAACGTTGACGTAGAACGCCGGGTCCGCCCCGGTCTTGTCAAACGGGTTGTCCGTAAGCGCCACGCCGTTGGCTTCTTCCTCGGGGAAGGAGCGGTGAACCAGCAGCGCCATACCGACCGCCGTGTGATCGATGCTGCGGTAGCTGCGTTCCTCGAAAGCGCGAAAGAACCAAACGCTGGCCCAGACTTTGCGAACCGCGTCCAAGACCGGATACAGCGGGTCGTTGGGATCGCCGCTCTTGGAGGTATAGAGTCCCGCGCCCGTGAAGCCGTCGAGGTCCTCCGCGTTGGTGCTGGACCGAAAGCGCATCCGCAAACCGACCGGGTAGTCGGCCGCGATCTTGTCGAGCAGCAAACGCTCGAAGTTGGCGTCTACGGGTGCCACTTTCATGTCGTCGCGGAGCTGTTCGAGCTCAGAATCTCGAACCTCCGGGTCGTCCTGAAACATGGGGTCCGCCAACATCGCGTCGACACGTGTGTCGAAACCATTTTGCTCCATGAATTGGAAGTAGTAGTGGATCGGCACCGCGAACGCTCTGGGCACCGTGATGCCTTCGACTCGCGCCAGTGCACCAAAGTTGGCCGCCTTGCCGCCGAAGGCCCGCGTGCCTTCCTTGATAGCGGCAAGCTTCACCGCCCCCGGGTCATCTTCGGCATAGGAGACGGTGTCCGTGACAGCCCGCAGGTCCATGACGCTCAAATCAGCACCTGGGACTTGCACCTCGGCGGGTCGGTTTTCCTGCCACCAACTGTCGGCCTGCTCCTTGGTCACCTCCTCCACCATGTAGTCGAATCCGCCGACCTCGATCCGAACCCACTTTCCTTCTAGCGCGCGGAGTGCCGGGTCGTCGTATGCGCCGCGCAGCGCCATGTTGGGAGTCCCGCGGTTTTGCGACAGTACGTTGATATGGGCGAGCGGGGTCTGGAACTCAGAGGTAATGATACCCATGGTTACGGAGATGTCGTTCGGTACCCGATCGAGGACTACGACATCACGGAACGTGACGTACTCAGTGTCGAGCTCAGCGGCGGTAAGGAAGCGCAGGCGCCCGTAGCTTTCCGCCAAGTTGAGCGGCTGGTAGTCCACGCCCTCATACAGATCGTCCGTGGCGATCTCGGCCACGGCGTCGGACAACTCGGCGGCAGCTGACGCAACGGTGACGGAAGTCGCATGAAAGAGTAGCCTGTCTCCAAAGAAGGCGTTTTCAGCGATCGTGTGGTAGGCGAACTCGATCATCTGAGCGGCCGCCCGATCGTTGGGTGCAATCTCGTAGACCCAAAGGTCAGGCCCCTCGTAGTGCGTCACCGCACCCAGGATGAATCGCCGGAGAGGATCCGAGTACTGGGTGCTATTGAATGCGGTCAGGTCCGGCACCGGAGGCAGCCCGTTGGCCACCGACAGGTGCGCCGTCGCGAATTGGTGGTGAATCGGGTAGAGCTCACTGTTCTGGAAGTAGAGTCGCCCGTCGTCCTCCGTGTCGATGATCGTCTTGACCGAGCGGGCGCCGGGAGTGCTGGTGTTGAGTGCCTTCGATGCCAAGGCTTCGAAGTCGCGCACACAGCCCAGTTGGGGAAGAGCGTCGGGGGCAGTGGGAGCTGTCTCGAACAGGCATTCCCACATCCGATCGCCAGCAGCCCCCACATGGTCCCCGGCGCCAGGCTCGCCCACCTCGCCGGTGTCTTCGGCTCCTGAGAAGGCCCCGCTTCCGTCGACGCTCGGCGCAAGCGCGCCGGGCTCTCGGCCCTGCCCATCGCAGGCACTGGCCAAAAGCGCGCCGAGCGCGATCCATCGAAGTGCCTCGATGCTGTGGCCTTTCCCCGTCCCCATCACTCACACCGCATGAGGTTCGTATTGCAGCTCAGGCCCGCCGGGCAGTTCGGCATTCCTTCGTTGCACGAAGTGAGGCCCGGAATCGAAACGGGGTGCCTCTCGATGTTGGAGTACACGCGAAAATCCGCGCAGCCCCACGGAAGCTGCACGGAACCGGCCGTCTGACGCGTCACGCCAATGGCGGGGAAGCCGGAGTAGTTGATCGCGAGCAGCTCGGAGACCAGCCCTGACGGAATCGCCAGCGAGCCATCATCGTCCGTATCGCACAGGATCCTCAGCGGATCGCCGCCGTGCAGACTGATGTTGAGCTCGGCGAGCACCCGCGACCGACCGGGCTGCGCAGGGGCGTTCCAGGTGACCATGGCGGGCTGACCCTCCTCAAGCGCGACCTCAGCTTCATTGAGGGCGAGTGCCGCGACGCCTTCGGCTACCAACGTAAAGGGCTCAGCGCCCCCGCCGGTCGCACTGAGCGTGATCGGTGTGCCTTCATCGAAGGCCGGATAGCTCAAAGACCCCACCGCAGCGTAGTTGAAGCGCGGAGCGCGCGGTTCCATCGACAATGGCCCATCCTTGAGCCCAGCGATCTCGACTGAACCCAGGTTCTGGGGGACCGGGTTCGGCACACACTGACCATCTCGGTTGCAGTTTTCGCCGGGTGCGCAATCCGGGTCACAGAAGGCCATCCGCCCCCTGACCAGCGTGCAGTCTCCAAGCGTCATGAGGGGCTCCGGGTTCAGGCCCCAAACGATCCCATCCTTGACCAGCCCCGATACGGCCGAATAGGGCTCCAGGCCTTCGCCCGGGTCCTCCATGCCTGCGGAGAAGCCCCCGAGGTCCGTTTCTGGATCTTCGCAGGCGCTGTAGACGTACCCTGCCGAGCCACGGTCCGCAGCGACACCGTCCCTCCCCGCAGCAGCGAGGGTACCCGCGCCATCCCCGCTGCTACCGGCCGCGGGCGGACCGCTGTCCAGGAGTTCCTCACCGCCGCACGCGCCAGAGACGACGACAACCACCGCAAGCAGGCCGACCTGGCAGGAGGCCGGCTGGCCCCTTGGGGCCCGGTCATCCGAACACACTTTCATATTCACTATCCTTACCTCACACCAAATTCGCTTCTGGTGGGTCGGCGCATGGTGGGCGGTGCTCCCGCGCGTGGCCGGGCGTGGGCAAGTCGCCGGTCACGGGGTCAGCGCGAAGCAGTAGATTCCGCCCCAACCGCCGCCCGCCCCTACGCTACTGCGGTCACCGGGCCCGTTCTGGACCAAGTTGACCCCTGCGGCGCAGGAGGATGCGGGATGCACGGCGATCCAGCTGGCGCCGCTTCGCGCTGGCCAGGAATGACCCAGGCGCAGCCCGGGTGAAGAGCCGCCGGGGCCGCCGCCACCTGTCGGGAAGCCACTACCTGGCCTCGGAAAGCCAGAACCTCGTGGGGGACCGCCCTCCCCACGTGGACCACCACCCGGCATCGCCGTGGTGCTCGTCCAATCGTTGCAGGTGTTGGCCGGATCAGGGGAATCAAGTTGCCCCATGGCATTGGTTCCCGTCATCACGTCATGGGTATCCCCAAATTGCTTCAGTCCCTCACCAAACTCGTTTGGCAGGTCGTTGATCGTCTGGGCATCGCCGGCGGGCCGATCGGATAGCAGGCCAGCCCTGTTGTCTGCCACGAGGCGTCCATTGCGGTCGTACCAGGGTCCATCACCGATGCGGTCGATGGCATGCACAGGCTGTCCGTCTCCCCCATCGGTGGCACTGAGAAAGGCTCGCCACGTCTTGGCGCCGAAGCCGACGCGGTCAGCGGCTTGCTGGCAGATCGCGTCCGCCCCCTCAAGCCCGCCAAGGTCGCCTCCGAAACCGTCCGGGCTTCCAGAAAGCTCCTGCATCACCTCGAGACTGGTAACGAAGAAGCTGAACTTCTCCAGCTCGCTCAGATCCACCTCGGGTTCCATCTCGGGCTGCGCCTGGGATTCCATCTCGGACTCCAGGTTCGGCGTGGGCGGGGGCCCCTCCACTCCGCCGGAACCCGCCCCGTCCTGCTCCGGCACCTCTTGCTCCGGCACTTCTTGCTCCGGCACTTCTTGCTCCGGCACTTCTTGCTCCGCCTGGGAGTTTGCGGGCACCTCGGTCGCTTGGGATGAAGGTGGCGATGCAGTCCCCGTGCTACCAGGCGCCGCGGGCTGCGTGGTACCGCTGAGAGGGGTCGCGGTCGTGGCCGTCGTAGTGGCAGCGGGCGGCGCGATGGGGACTCCCTGGGATGCCTCTGGCGTTGCCTGCTGACACGCGAGCGCCCCCATCAGCACGATGGGCAGCGCCCCCCTCTGTGCAAAGTCAAACGTCGATCGGTTCATCAGTCCTCCGTAGCGCCCTCTCAAACCGCAGCTGCGATCCCATTGAGCCATGTCGCGTCACATCGCGTCGCATCGCGTCGCGTCGTATGGGAAAAGGGGCCCAAGCAACTCCGGTTCGTGCGCCCGCCGCCACCCTCGTCGCGTCTCGTGACGGATAGGCGCGGATACAGCAGGGCAATCGGGGCCTTCGCTCCTCCGCCGCCAACGGCGAGTGACGACCGCCTCCCATGCGAGGTAGCTGATCCCGAACCCAACGCGATGCATTTGTCTGTCTTCACTGGAAACCTCGAACACAGGGCCGCCGCGAGCGATGGTCGCTGGGCCGCGCCCGGTGCTCATGTCCCACAGGGTGTATTGGCCGCAACCGCGATTTTTGTTGATCAAGACGTACGAAGGCGGGCTTGGGGCTCTACAGCTGGTCCGGTGTTCATCCAGGAAAGGGCACGTGCCCCTTCCCCCGTCCTGGCAAAGCCGCCCTATGCGGTGCTTTCCACGACGCGTAGGTGATCACTTGAGCGGAACGAGGCACCACGTCGGCGTACGCGGCGACAACTGAGTCTGTCCGAGCTCAGCGGCGCGCGGTGGGGAGCATGTAGATGAAGCCGATGGTGCCCGGACGAGCTTGCACCGGCCCCTGGGCGACCACCCGACCGTCCGCCACGTTCGTAGCGGTGACGTTGAGGTTGACAGCAGGCACGTTGAATGCCCCCCCCACACCTGCCCTACTGGTCGCCTTCAAGCTCGCAGACACAGCGCCCGTGTCGCTAAGGTAGAACACATCGCTGGCGCCGTCGTTGGGCTCGAACTCGATGGCAACGTTGGCCGCGTCCGCCAGCGGGAACGCATCGTTGATCAGGTAGCGCAGGGGTACACAACTTTGAATCCGGAAGATGAGATGACCGACCGCAGGGTCGAACTCCTGTTCCGGCGTCTTGTGGACCCCGGTGGCTCTGGCGAGCGCACGAACAGACGCCGCGTCGAGTTGGTAGTGCTTCCAATCGAGCACGCGTGAGACGGGCTCACTCCACTGGACCGTCGTTGGCAGGTAGCCACTACCCTCGAAGGTGAAGAAACCCTCGAACGCCTCTGGCAGTGTCAAGGAGACCTGCCCGTCGCCATCGCTCGTATCGTCATCGATGAGACCTCGCACGCAGGCCGGGTCGATCCCAGAGCACGCCTTGACCATCACGTCCTGCAGGGGTCTATCGGGATCAGCGGCAAAATCGACGACCGTGATGTCCACCGTATAGGGCTCCGAAACGCTAGGCCACTGGTAGTTCCCCACGCAGCCCCAGTTGACCTCGCACGGCGCGTCGCACTCGCGCTGCATGCACGCCAGCATGGGATCGAAATCCTTCGAGAAATCGGCAACGGGGGTAATCGGTTCAAGCAGATCCTCTCCGCATGCAGTGCCCTCAGCGCATTCCATCGCTTCCTCGCAGCACTTCGATCGGATGCAAGCATCGCAAACCTCGGAGAGCTGATCCGAGATGCCGCAAACGGGCAAGACCGGGGCACCCGCGTCAGGCTGTCCCATCATTGCCTCGACCTCGTCGCCAACCTTCTCGAAACTCGGCAGCAAGCAACCGGCCGCAACGAGTGGCGAGAGCGTCGCGAGCGACGCGCACGTGCCTCGCCAAGTCACAGCTGCCCCCGGACACCGGCCCAGCCAGGTGTCAGTACAGCCTCGATCCGCGGCCCGTTGGGTGCTTCGCCGCTACCCTGGACCAGCCAGACCGTTCCCACTCCCACTCCGACGGCACCCACCGCAAGCGACGTCAGGGCGACGGTGCGCAGCAGAGCGTAGTCGTCCACGCGGCCGTGCTCCTCGGGTCCGCATTGATTGTTGGGGCACCGGGACTCAAGGGTGTGCCGTTCCCCAAGCGCAAGGCCCGTGGTGATCCCCGCGCCAAGCACGCCGACCGCCCCCACACCCAGGGCTAGCCACGCCCAGGGGTTGTGCGCGACCGCCCGCGGCGGTGGCGCGGGCGGCGTCTGGACCGTCCGTGTGGCTATCGAGTGGGCTGCAACGGTGTCCGCTGGAGCGACCGGTCGCGCTTCCAATGGTTCCAGGGCAACTTCAATGGTGCCCCGATCGCGAGCAGCGACGCGCACGTACTGCGTACGCGATGCGTGCCCCTGCGCCTCGATCACGAGCTCGTGACGGCCCGGGTCGAGCACCATCTCGCCGCTGGCAAGTGTGGATGGCGACTTGCCATCCACGCGAATGGACGCGTCCGACGGTTTCACCACCAACCGCAGGCGTCCGACTCGGGCGTCCGCCCGGCGTATCAGGGCCCGAACGTGGCCCTTCTGCTGCACCGTGAGAGGTTTGCGGCCGTCCGCGAGCGACGCCTCCAGGTTCTGTAGGGCACCGATCATGTCCCCCTGATTGAACGCGCACATACCGATGGTTCGCAGGGTCCGGGCGGTGGGGCGAATGCCGTGGGCTTGCTCGAAGAGCGTCCGCGCCCCAAACCAGTCACCCGCATGGAAGGCGTCCAGGGCAGACAGCACCAATGAGTCGTACTCCGAAGCATTGGTGGTACCCTCGCTCGCGGTGGTCGCTGTGGCCTGACCAACCTCCTCCGCCGGATCCACCTGTGAGCGCTCCGACAGTTCGGCGGGACCCGGGTCGTCGACTGGAGCAGCCCCCTGGGATTCCGTCTGGGGATCCGTTTGGACACCCACCTGAGCATCCGTCTTGGTATCCGTCTTGGTATCCGTCTTGGTATCCGCCTGCGCGTCGGCGTAAGCATGCCGCGGAAACACCAGAAGGATCAGGGCAAGCGCCATCGCTACGACCACCATCGGCGTTGCCATCACAACGCAGTACGAGCGGGGTGGTTGGCGGGTAGGCAAGGTAGGAGTCATCGCCGCCTGATGATGACTCAAAGAAAAGAAGAAGGAAGTTACCTGGTTCACAGCAACAGACGGTACCCTTGACATGATCGGCTGGAGGCGAATCCCATGTCCAAAAGAGGCTCCCAGCGGCGCGATTCCCTCGCTTCCGGGGACAGCCCGGTCGAGGCGACCGGGCCCACCGAAAGCGGCATGAGACCCGCAGCCCGTGGCGACGTCCCAGAGGTCGGATCGATCGTCGGCCACAAGTACCGCATCGATGCCGTGCTGGGTCACGGGGGTATGGGCACCGTGTTCTCCGCCACGCACCGTGTGAGCGGCAAGCAAGTCGCCCTGAAGTGGATGCGTCCCCCCACCCAGAACAAGCAGGGCGCGACGGCGCGCTTCATCCGGGAAGCCCGTGCCACGGCGCGGATCGACCACCCCAACGTCATCGACATCTACGACGTGGGGCTGCAGAACGGCGCGGCGTATCTGGTCATGGAGCTGCTGCGTGGGGAGTCCCTGGCCGCGCGCCTGGAGCGAGGCACCTTTTCCGATGCCGAAGCCATGGCCACCCTCATGCCTTGCCTCCGGGGTGTGGCCGCGGCCCACGAAAAGGGTGTCGTTCACCGCGACCTCAAGCCAGACAACATCATGCTGTGTACGGGCCCCAAGGGCCAACCGCGTGAGCCCAAAGTGTTGGATTTTGGCATCTCAAAGATCGGCACGGGCGACGACCCGCAGGATATGCGCCTCACGGGGACCGGGATGGTCATGGGAACCCCACACTACATGTCCCCCGAGCAGGTGCGCCTGACCCGCGAGGTGGATGAGCGTGGGGACATCTACGCCTTCGGCGTCATCCTGTACGAGATGCTGACCGGCGCACACCCGTTCGACGGGCACACCTACAACGAGCTCATCGTCAACATCTCAACCGGGAGCCCAACCCCGCTAGGCAACTTCAACCCGTCGGTGGACCCGCGGCTCGTGGAGGTGGTGATGCGCGCCATGGCCCGCGACCCCGCCGACCGCTTCAGCAGCATCGCGGCCATGGGCGCCGCCCTGGAGCAGATCACGCCGGACGTGCGTTTCGACAGCGTGCCGGCACCCGGCAGCGGAAGCAATCCGAGTCTGGTCTCCAGTGCCCACAGCGCGTCTCGCATGCCCGGCTCCCCGCACAGGTCTGCCATGAACTTTCTGCAACGTAAGCACCGTAGCGTGATACTGCTCGCCGGCCTGGCTTCGCTCGCCATGGCCGTCGCACTGTGGGGTATCCGCCCCCCCCAGGGACAGCTCGACGGTGATGCCCCTCCGTCGGCAAAAGCGGGCCCTTCCCGATCCGGGTCCGAGCAAGTCTCGGGACGGGACGCGCCAAGCGTTCCCGCGAAGGTGCCCGTTGACGACCCGCCACTTGCCGAACCGCGGAGCACGACAGAAGGCCTTACCGACACACTTCCCGAGGGCATCCTCATCCCGGAACCACCTGCCAAAGCGCCTCAAACAGCAGCCCGTGTGGCCGATCGCGAACGCCGGCAGCAGGAGATACGGCGCCGGAAACTACCTAGGGGGCGCAAGAAAGCGGAAGCGAACGGGCGAGCCGCCCAGGAGCGGGCCAGCGAGCAAACCAAAGAGACCACCACCGCCCTCGAGGAGCCAAAGGCGGCACCAAGAAGGCTCTCGGAGCGATGGGACGAGGAGCTAGAAATCGAAGCGGCCCCTGTCCTCGCACCCGCTACCCCCAGGGAAAACTCCGCTGGCGAACTAAGCCTCGACGACATCTA
>JAPPOR010000434.1 GCA_028817905.1 Myxococcales bacterium | reverse complement strand
GGGGTGAAGCGGGGTTTGGCCGGGACGTTCCTGGCGGGCTTCAGTTCGAAGCGGCTTGCTATGAAGCGGTTTCCCCGGATTCGTCCATCCACCAGGGCGCGTCGCGGCATATTGCAGATGCCATCGGGAGCATGATTCTCATGTGCTTCGGGCACCCGTCCCTGCACCATGTACCGACGTCCATCGATCTCTACCGCCCACGGGCAGCCTACGGTGGCCTCCGCCATTCCGAATACGCAGCGTCCGCACGCGGTCGTCACCTCGCGATTCTCGACGACTTGCTCCGGCTCTCCTGGTTTGCAGCTGGATGACAGCAGGGACAGGGCGAGTGCCGTCAGAAGGCTCGAAAAAAACCACGCTGTAGGGGATCGGCGCCGGTTGCAGGTCATATGACTACCTTGGATCATCTCCTGCAAGACGTAACTCGCATTCCCTACCCAGTCACGTGCTCTGGTACAACTGCGCGACTCCGCTAGACTTTCGCTGCTGTACGGGGCCACGAGCGATCGTCGCCTCTTACCAAGCTCTCTGAAGCCGTTTCGCCTGGCATGTTTCTTCGCACCCGAGGGTGACGATCATGGGTCAGTTCGTCGAGGCCAGGGCTACTGAGCTCCGTCCGCAAAAGTATGACGAGTTCACGTGAGACGTGGCAAACTGGCTGAAGGCATTTTTACGTTGGCACCGTTCGTCGGAGTTTCGTTTGTCGAAGCAGGAAGGGTCACCGCGGACTGAGGATCCGATGGCAAAGCCATTGGGTTTTGCTCGCGCCAGCGACGCGCGCGCCCTTGGAGGGATTCCAGCGAGTGCGACCGAGCGCAACAAGCTGCTTGCCGCACTGCAGCAGAAGCACGCCGAACTCGAGACGCGGAATGCCTCCCTCGAAGCGATCAATGCTGTCGCCAACGCGGTCAGCGAGTCGCTCGACTATCACGTGGTTGTCATGCGTGCGGTGGACGCCTTGGCCGAATACACCGATCCGCTAGCGATCGCGGTTCTTGCAAAGAGCGACCCGGACGAGGGGACCGGGGCGCCATCGGGCCTAAGGGTGGTTCACCATCGCCGGCTTTCGGCCGAGGCAGTGGCGGCCCTGGAGGGTTCGCGCGATGACGGCGCAGTCATTGATCGCGTGATGCGCGGGCAGGTAGCGCTGGCGAGTGAAGGAGCAAACGAGGGGTTGTGTCGGGAACTCGCTCCGATGGGTGGCCGTAGCTGGGTTGCGGTGCCGCTCAGCGCTCACGATCAGGGTCTGGGCGTCCTGGTCATGGCCTTCGAGGACACGCGGGTCCCGTTGGAATGCGAGCGGGATACGCTTGTGTCGATCGGAAAGACCGTCGGCATGGCCATGTTCAATGCAGAGCAAGTCGCCTGCATCGAAGCGGCGATCCATGAGCGCGAGGCGGCGCTTCAGGCTCGAGCGCACCTCGAGATGCAGCTCAGACAAGCACAGCGAGTCGAAACGATTGGCCGGCTAGCCGGTGGCATCGCACACGACTTCAACAACATCCTCACCCCTATTCTCACGGCGGCGCAGTTGGGGCAGGACGACGTTCCGCCAGAGAACGAGGATCTGCGTGAGGACCTCCAGATGATCGTGTCCTCGGCGGAGCGCGCAGCCGAGTTGGTCCGGCAGATCTTGCTGTTTAGCAGAGATGTACGACCGGACCGTCGTCCCGTGGACTGCGCGCCGATCTTGCGGGAAGCGCTGCGACTGGTGAGGGCTTCGCTGCCCGTGACGATCGAGCTTCGCCAACAGTTTGAAGCGAACGTCGGACGCGTTCGAGCGGACGCGGTGCAACTTCATCAGGTGATTCTGAACCTCTGCATGAATGCTGCCCACGCCATGTCAGACGGGGACGGGGTGCTGACGGTCTCCCTGGACTCCGATAAGGGCGACGAGAGGTTGGCTCGTGCCCATCCGGAGTTGCTTGCCGGTCCGGTGGCCCACATCGCCGTGCGGGACACGGGTTCCGGGATGGATCCGGCAACAGCCGATCGGGTGTTTGAGCCGTTCTTCACAACGAAGGAAGTGGGCGAGGGCTCGGGTCTGGGGCTGTCCGTGGTTCACGGCATCATCGCCAACCACGACGGTTGTGTGGAGGTGGAGTCGGAGCCCGGCGTTGGCACCAGCTGCCACATCTACCTGCCATGCCTGGTCGACGAGGCTGTCCATCCGTCCATCCCGCCGGCGCGCCCTCGGATGGGACGTGAGCGCATCTTGCTGGTAGACGACGAAACCAGCGTTGCGCGCGTTGCCACGCGCATTTTAAAGCGTCTGGGCTACGATGTGATCTGTACGTCGAGCAGTCGCGAGGCTCTCGATACCTTTCGCGCCCACCCATTTGACTTCGACCTGGTTCTGACCGATCAGACCATGCCCCATCTGACGGGTCAGGATCTGTGCAGCCATCTGCGCGAGCTGCGCAGCGACATTCGGGTCGTTCTCATGACTGGCTACTCTGGCGAGGATGGGGAGGTGCGGGGCGCCGATCCGAGGGTGCGCGTGGACGGGGTGCTCCTGAAGCCCTTCGACGCGGTCTCCCTCGGCGAGACCCTGCGCGAAGTGCTGGACCGTCGGGACTAGGCTGAAGCTTCCCTTAGGGGAAGCTGGCTTAGCTAGGGGGGGCCCTCCGTCTACTGGGTTGCGAAGCAGTAGAGGCCGCCGTAGCCGCCGCTGCACCCGATGCAGTTTCCGGAGCCGGCGCCATCCTGCTTAAGGTTGGCGCCCCTTTCGCACCCTCGAAGGCCGTGGTCGCTCATCCAGTTGAGACCCAGGAAGCGGTCTGCACCGGGACCGGAGGGAGGTGTTCGGCCGTCCGGGAACATGCGTGGAAACGAATGTCCGCACATCAGGCCGCCACCTGAGAACAGATCGCCGGCCGGCGTGACCTCGGTACTGGTCCAATCGTTGCACGTGCTGGCCATCTCGGTAGTGGCCAGGCGGCCCTCCTTGTCGGAGCCAGTTACAATGTCGTGGGCGTCTCCTAGGGCCGTCAGGGGTACGCCACATTCGTCAACCAGATCAGCCACGGCCTCCTCGTCGCCTGCTGGGCGGTCGTCGGCCAAGAGGCCCGCCAGATCGTTGGAGATCAGGCGACCCTGGGCATCGTGCCAGGGCCCCTCGCCGATCCGGTCTATGGCATGCACCGGGCTGCCCTGCCCGTCGTCGGTTGCACTGAGAAAGGCGTGCCAGACCCGGTCCCCGTGACCGGTCGCCTTCGCGATTGTTTGACAGATGGCGTCCGCTCCCTCAAGTCCCCCGAAGTCGCCGCCAAAGCCTCCCCTGAGATCGCCCGGCGCCGAATCGGAAAGCGCCCAAAGAGCATCCATGCTTGTCACGAAGAAGCTGAAGTTGTCCGCCTGATCGGTACACCAGTCTTCGAGGGTACCCGGGAATTGCACGGTGATCGGGATATCGGCGGGCTCGTCGACCGCTTCTTCCTCCCCCCCTGGGGCCTCTTCGGCACCTTCTCCCGCGGCGCCCTCCGCGGCCCCGCTCGGGTCGGGCCCGGGGTCTGCACCGCTGGCCGCCCCGTTGTCGGCCTGGTTGGGACCCGCAGGCGCGGCGCCTGCCGGCATGCCCGATGGCGCATTGCTTGCAGCCTCGTTGGCGGGCGCGGTCGGCGACTGGGGGCTGGCAGGGGTGGTAGCAGCATCGTTGCCGGCTGGGGCCTGGCCCTGTGCCTGCGTGCCCGTCTCGTTCGCGACGGTTGGCTGTTGCGCGCTGCTTGTGGCTTCTGCTCGGGGTTCGGAGGCCGATGATGGCAAGGCCGTGGCGGCCTGCGCTGGTTCTGGTTCCTCTCCGCATGCACTCGCGGTGACAGCCACCGCGATCAGCCAACCTCGCCGTGCCCAACTTCCGAGCTGCCACCAACCACGTCGCCCTTGGCTATCCATGCCTACGCCTCCACTCCCACGTCGTTCATAACACCAAAACCAGCAAGGCGATGACCGCCCCGCCCGTGGGCGGGGCCAGCAGGGGCGACCCGCACCCGGGTTCTGCTCCGCCGAGCCGTTGGAGCGGCCATGCTCCTCGGTGTGCTGCAAAATGGTGTTGATCCCGGAATATTCCCAAACGGCATCTGTGATCGCCGCGTGTTGTCCGCGTGTTCTCCGTAGGACGATGCGGTGCACCGAAAGGCTCCGTAGAGCCTATCTTTTTTGCCACGTGCGGTGGCGGCGCCGTCGTCGCAGGGCGTATAGCAGCGCGCCGAGGGCGAGCCACGTGCCGGGCGGGTGGCTCCCAACCGGGGCCGCGCGGCCACCTGGCATACGACAACCACATCCCCCATCATCCTCCCGGGGGCGTGGGCTGGCACGTGGGACCAGGGCCGAGCCCGCCGCTCCGCTGCCAGCGCGGGGAGTTTCGGCCGTCGCGTCGCCCTGGGTAACGCCCTGGGCTCTGCTCCCGCAGTCCACGCCGGTGCGTTCGCAGTCTTGCGCCACACCCTGGGCGCACCCTTCCGTTGAGGCAGCGTCGCCATCGTTGCAGTCGGCGGGGTTCCTGGGCCCGGTGCCCTCGCGATCCGCCCCGATGGGCGGACACGGCGCGTCCATGCCCGTGCAATCCTGATCGACGCCATCCCCGCAGACATCCATGGCGGCGGGGTGGATCGTCGCGTCGTCATCGTCGCAGTCGACAAGCGCACTCGAACCGTCCGCGTCGCGATCGGTTTCCTCCGGTGGACAGGGCTTGTCTTCGCCGGTGCAATCCTGGTCGATGCCGTCGTCGCACGTTTCGACCGCGCCCGGATGGCGTGCCGGGTCCCCGTCGTCGCAGTCCACGTCGGCCCGCTCGCCGTCGCCGTCGGCGTCCGGCGGCAGCGCGCAGACGTCATCTGTGCCGGTTGGCATGCCCACGCATCCGTAGGGGCACTCGTCGATCATGTCTTCACCATCGACGCACCGGCGGCGGTTGGTCTTATCGTCGTTGCAGGTCCAGATCGGATAGGTGTCGGACGGGCAGCGCGGGGTTTCATCGATGGTCTCGCAGCTAGTGCCTGGCATGTTGCGATACCGTCCCTGGTCTGCCCACATGCTGGGTTCGGTGTTGGAACAGGGGCCGGCGTAGGGGTCGTATGACCGTCCGCGCAGGTTGGGTCGGCGCGGTTCCACGTGCAAGTGCGCGTCG
This sequence comes from Myxococcales bacterium, assembly GCA_028817905.1. Classification (GTDB taxonomy): domain Bacteria; phylum Myxococcota_A; class Polyangia; order Polyangiales; family JAFGIB01; genus JAPPOR01. The sequence continues at coordinate 5,324 of JAPPOR010000434.1, read as the reverse complement.
GTGCTGCATCCTGAGCTGCCGATGTGGCCGAGCGCCTGGCCACACTTGACCTCGTCACCAACCTCGACCGTCAAGCTCTCGAGCCGCAGGTGGCCGTAGATGATGATGTGCTCGCCGTGATCGATCGCCACGTGGTTGCCGAAGCCGTCGCCAAAGCCGTATCCGCAGTTCAGGCCTCCGCACTGGCGACACCGATCGAAGTAGCCATCCTCGGTGTGCACGACCACGCCGTCCGCCATCGCCAGCACGTCGTTGCCCGCATCGATCGAGTTCACGCCCCGGTACAGCGAGTAGTCGGACCCCAAATGACCGGAGTAGGTGTTGCGCCCGCAGTTCCAGTCCCGTGTGCCTCCCTGGTCTGCGTAGTACCAGTAGGTGATGCAGCCATCACAGCCAACCGGGCTCGAGAACGGCTGAGCCCGGGCCGGGGCACACCAGCATAGAACCATCGCGAGGCCCAGCGTGCATGGGCGCCAGGTCATCGGACCACCGCCTTTTGCCCGGGCGTCTTCTCCGCACGTACCTTGTCGCCTGAGGGTTGGCCTGGCTTGGTTTCGTTCCCTGTGGTTGCGTCGGAGGGCGGCCAAGGGATCGCATGGCGTGCCCCATCGAAGCCGATCCAAGTGAGCTCGTCAGCTGCGATGGACAGGTCGGACGCGCGCCCCGGAACAGGCTGCAACGGTGCTCCGTGGCCTTTGCAGTTGGTCAGACAACGGGCTTGTCCGCCGTTCGCGTGCCAGAGCCCGGCACGCCCGCCGCTCTCGGTGGCGACAAAGATCACGCTGCCATCGGCTTGGGGTGCGAACATCCCGATGCTCCCGGCTAGGGTGGCCAGGACGCGGTCGCCCCCCTGGGGGAAGAGCGCATGGAGTTCCACCGTGAGCCCGTGTCGGACCCCGTAGATCAGGGCGCCGTCAGGGGCGCGTACGGGCGGTGCCGCGGATCGCTGCGCGAGCACGCGTCTGGAGCCGTCTCCTGCGATGAGCACCAGTCTCTTGGAGGGCTCCATGAACGCTACGCCGTCGCGGAACTCGGTGTACGCGACTGCGTCACCATCGATCATCAGCTCGGAGCCATCTCGGCGCACCAGGGCCAGGGTGAGGCGGGGGCCGCCGTCGCCTCCTGGTGGCGTCAGGTCGCGGCGCTCCACGACACGAACGTGCGTGCGCCGGTCGCGCGCCCGAGTCCGGTCCTTTCCTGTGGCCTCCTGCGACCCATCCGAGGCGGTCCCAACCGCTTGCCTCGACCCGCGCGTTTCATTTTCTGTAGGCGACCCGCAGGCCGCCAGGATGCCCGCTGCAAACACCGCGCCCCGCCAGCCCCCGCCCCTTCGGTGTCCGTACCACTGCATCCCGTGGCCAGCCTAGCAGACCCTGGCCGCCATTTGAGCAGCCCCCTGGCTACGCAAGCGACAGGGGGTCTTCCAGCTGTGCTGGAGGGTTCAGTTGTGACAGGAAATGCAGCACGCCCGAGCCGGAGCACCGGCCTGGCCAGGATCATTCGAAGTCATCGGTCTCGAAGGGGTGGTCCCTAGAATGTCCAATGGCAGGCGATGCCGTTCTGACGGCCCAACGCGGGCAGGCAACCGAGGCTGGCGGTTTCGTTTCGCGTCTCGGCCTCGGGCTCCATCACCAGTAGCGCGATGCCTACGCCGACCAGAACCCCCGCGCCAGCGAACGAAACCACCTGGAGTACCTCCGCCTGCTCTTGCTCGGACTTCACATCCGCGCAGCCCTGGTGGTTCAACTCATCGCAGCTGAACTCATCGTAGTAGCTGGCACGTTCGCCGGCCATCACGGCCGCCACGACGCCGCCCAGGGCAGCAACGCCGCCGCCTGCAAGGGCGAGATACGGCCAGGCTCCATAGCCGCTTTCGGGTGTCGGCTCGGGCACCTCGTCGTCACTGCCAGTCAGAGCGGACTCGCTGTCACGCCGCTGGGCTACCGCGTTGGGCTCAACCGTCAAGTGGAGCGTCTCGCCCGCGGCCACCTCGACCGTGCCGGTTGCCTTGTGGCCGGGCGTGGTGAAGTGAAGGGCGTGTTGTCCCGGTGCAAGCCTCAGCATGGCCCCGCCCGGTCGCTGTTCGAGCCCACTGACCAGGCGCGCCTGGCCGCTGTCCACGGCAATGGTTGTGTGCTTGCTCAGTGTGCGGATCTCCAGCGTGCCGACCCGGGAGACGATGCGGGCACGCAGCTTGACGATCTCTGGCCGTACGGTTTCGTTGCCGTAGCGTGTACCCAGTTGATCGAGTGCGTCTGCGGCGATCTTGATGAACCCCTGCTTGTCGGCGAGCACCGCCTGCGCCCAGTGCAGGCACTTGTGCTCCTTCACTTGCTTGGACAGCACGGCGAGCATCCCGTTGCGCTGCGCCTTGAGCTCGCCCGCGTTCTTCGGCGGTGCCACCTCGGTCGGCGCGCCGGTCGCGCTGTGTTTGGGAGCAATCGGCCGGATGGCGAGTGTCGGCTTCTCGGTGGCCTTGCCCTTGTTGGGTGCCTCGCGCGTGTCGAGTTCCTGGTACTTGAAGACAAGGCTGAGCGCCTGCCGCTCCAGTTCCCGCGTCTCGTCGTCGCCGCACACCCGCATCCAATCCGGTTTGGTCGAGATAAAGTCTTCGTCGTTGGCCTTTTCCGCGCGCGTCAGCAGTTCGTCGAGGCTGGGTTCCTGCGCACGCGACGGCGACGCGAGCAGCGGAAGGCTGGCCAGGGCCATGCACGGCCCCAAGTACAGCCAAGAACAGAGCCAAGAAGGTGCGAACGGACGGCGGGCATGGTTCGGCATGGTGCTCCTCGGCCTAGTTTTTGTGGAGTGCCTCGTTGAGGCGCGTCTCATTGCGCTTGTAGCGCACCTCGATGGCTCCCGTTTGGCTGTTTCGAATGAAGAGCAAGTCGTCTTTGCCGGCCAGCTCGGAGGCCTTCACGATCGCGCCATCGGGCAGGCGCACCTTTGCTCCCCCGGTTACGTAGCATCCAGCCTCGATCGTGCAATTGTTGCCAAGCGGGATGCCGCAGCCGGAGTTGGCGCCGAGCAGACAGTTTTCTCCCACCGAATTGATCGTCGTACCGCCGCCCGAGAGGGTACCCATGATCGAGGCGCTGCCGCCGAGATCCGAGCCCTTGCCCACCACCACACCCGCGCTGATGCGGCCCTCGACCATCGACGTGCCCAGGGTGCCGGCGTTGAAGTTGACAAAGCCCTCATGCATCACCGTGGTGCCTTCCCCGAGGTGTGCGCCTAGGCGCGCGCGGTCAGCGTCGGCCAAGCGGATCCCGGTCGGGATCACATAGTCCGCCATCCGGGGGAACTTATCGATCGAGAGGACCTGCGCGTGCACACCCTGACTACGCAGCAGCATGCGAACCGCCTCGAAGTCGGCGACCGCGAAGGGGCCCACGTTGGTCCAGACCACGTTGGTCAGCTTGCCGAAGATCCCATCGAGATTGCAGCCGTGGGGAGGGATTTTGCGCGCAGAAAGCAGATGCAGGCGGAGGTAGCTGTCGTGGGCGTCTACCGGGGGGCTAGCCAGGTCGCCTATAAAGCTCACCACCGCTGCCGTCGGGACAACCGCAGGTAGGCTTTCTTCCCCCATGGCGTAGCGCGCTGCCGCCTGCTGTTTGGACTCGAGCATGGCCTGGAGCTGCCTGAGCACCCGCACATTCTTGTGTGCGTCGTCGTCGTCCAGGAAGGGCGCAAACATCGCGAGCGCCGCGTCGAGTTGTTCGCTCTCTAGCCGATAGCTCGCGGTTCCCGACCGGTGCCCTACAACCCTGGCGAGCACCGCGGCGGTTGCCAGGTTTTCGCCGAGGTTCGGCACCGGGTACCAGGTGTCCAGGGTCGCGGCGTTGGGGCCCAGCGAAGTCGGATGATCCAGGTCGGTGATCTCAAAGGTGGCTATCCCGAGTCCGAAGGCGGCGGGGCGTTCATACCCGGGCTGGGCTTCCACCTCATCGACAAGACGCTGAAACTCGGATGCATTTGCGATTACCATGGACTCCTCCCGAGCCCGCTTTCCTAGATCAGAAACGCGTCGGTTGTACAGCGGAACCGGTCCACAATCGTATCGAGTTCGATTCGGCCCAGGATTTGCTTTTCGGAACGGAGTGCACGGCCACAGGGGGCATCCCGCCCGGCCTGCGCCTCGGCGTCCAAGTTGCGGTCGAGCTCACCTCTACCTACCGCCGGCGCGAGGGGTCAGCCGGCCGACGGCCGACTCCGGGAGCCCCGTGCTTCGGTTGCCAGTGGCTCGCGTCTCCCCCACTCGCGGGGTAGCGCAAACAGCATGGCCTGTTGCATACTGAGCCAGAGTGTCCCCCGAAAGGGACCGTGGCATACATGCCTGCTTTCGGCGTTAAATTTTGGGGAGTACGCGGCAGTATTGCTTGCCCGGCCCCGGGCTATGCCCGATATGGCGGCAACACGAGCTGCGTGGAGCTCGACCTCGGGGGAAAGCCTGTCATTCTGGACGCGGGCACGGGCATTCGCGGACTTGGCCGGCAGTTGCTGGAGCACGACATCCGTACGTCGACCCTGCTGCTGACCCACGTGCACTGGGATCACACCAACGGGTTTCCATTCTTTCAGCCAGTGTTCTCCGAAGCGTGCAGCATGCAGATCATGGCGGGTGGATTGCAGGCCATCGGGGGCGTGCGCGAGGCCCTCGCTGGGCAGATGGCGGCGCCCAACTTTCCCGTGCCGCTTGACGCGCTCCACGCTCACCTGGAGTTCCAGGACTTTTTGCCGGGTGATAAGTTCGCGCTTTCAGCTGAGATTAAGGTCAAGACCGCCACGCTCAACCATCCGGACGGAGCGACTGGCTACCGGGTCGAGTTCGGTGGCAAGGCGCTGTGCTACGTCACCGACACCGAGCACGTGCCGGGTCAGCCAGATGAAAACGTCCTGTCGCTGATCGAGGGGGCCGACCTGGTGATCTACGATGCGACCTATACCGACGCTGAGCTACCGGCGCACGTCGGCTGGGGACACTCGACGTGGCAGGAGGGTGTGCGCCTGTGTCGGCAAGCGTCTGTCAAGCAGCTTGCGATCTTTCACCACGACCCGGACCACGATGATCCCTTCATGGATCAGCTCGAGGCCGATGCCAGGCAGGTCTGGGGCGATGCCTTCGTCGCCCGCGAAGGCCTCTGCCTGGAGCTCTAGCCCGGATGCTTCATGAACTCTGCATCGCCTCGCTTGTTCTAGCCCGCATCCATCACCAAACCGCGCGCCCTCGCACAACTGCTCGACTCCGCAGGGCTTTCGCTTCAGTCGAAAACACGGGCTAGTATTGCCTCCTTCACCGAAAGCCCTGCGAAGCCGATCACTTGCAC
>JAPPOR010000831.1 GCA_028817905.1 Myxococcales bacterium | reverse complement strand
CCGAAGAGCCGTGTGAAGCCGAAACCCTGCGCGATCCGACGCAGAGTTCATGAATCATCCGGGCTAACCCAGTGAACCTGTCGATTCCAACCTGCCGCGTGAAACGACGCGGTGCCGAGAGGCCCAACGGCGACGGCCGCTACGTGGTGTACTGGATGCGGTCAGCGCGCAGGGGTCGCTACAACTACGCGCTGCAACACGCGCGGGACCTGGCGCTCGCGACGGACCGCCCCCTGCTGGTGGTCGAGACGCTCCAGGTCGACCAGCCGTGGGCCTCGGACCGCTCCCATCGCTTCGCTATGGAGGGGATGCAAGACAACAGCACCCACTTCGCCCAGCACGGGGTCGCCTACCACGGCTACGTGGAGCGGCGCCGCGGTGCGGCCCAAACCCTCGTCGAGCGACTGGCCACCCACGCCTGCGCCATCGTGACCGACCGCTTTCTGCCTGGAGAGGTCGCCACGTCTCCCCCGGGCCCGTCGCCCTGGTATGCCGTGGACTGCAGCGGGCTCTTGCCCCTCGAGGCAGCGGGCCGGGCCCACCTCACAGCTCGCAGCTTTCGCCGGCTCCTTCACGACCGGATGCCCGAAGTACTCCAAAGCTTTCCGGATGCCGATCCCCTGAGCCGGCGAGGGCCACGGGCACCGGACAGCCCCCCTTCCCCACTGTACCGTCCGGCGGGCCTATCGGTGGTCCATCCTGGGCGAGCACTACCCTCGATCGACCGCCTGCCGCTAGATCATGGGGTGAGCCCTGTCCCCGGAGTCCGGGGCGGCGCGGACACCGGGCGCCGACGACTCGCGCGCTTCACCGCGTCGATCCTGCCAGAATACGCAGCAGGACGCCGCCATCCGGACACCGGGGCTTGCAGTGGACTGTCAGCCTGGTTGAACTTCGGCCACGTGAGCGCGCACGAAGCGTTCGTGCAAGTGTGTCGGCGGGAGGGGTGGAACCGTAACTCGCTGATCCCGGCGCGCGCGGGTCAGCGAGAGGGGTTCTGGGGAATGTCGACCTCGAGTGAGGCTTTCCTCGATGAGCTCGTCACCTGGCGGGAGCTCGCCTGGAACGCGGCCGCCCATCTACCACGCTACCGCAGCTATGCTTCACTGCCCGCCTGGGCGCAGCGAACCCTCGAGCGACACGCAGACGATCCCCGACCCCATCTCTACACCCTCGAACAACTCGAACAAGCGCAAACCCACGACCCGATCTGGAACGCAGCGCAGCGCGAGCTGCGCACGCACGGTCGCATCCACAACTATCTGCGAATGCTGTGGGGCAAGAAGATCCTGCAGTGGACACGATCGCCGCGACAAGCCCTGGAGTTCATGGTGGCACTCAACGACCGCCATGCCCTCGACGGTCGAAATCCGTGCTCCTACGCAGGGATCTTCTGGGTGCTTGGCCGTTACGATCGGCCGTGGGGCCCCGAGCGCCCCATCTTCGGCCAGGTCCGCTACATGACCAGCGAGAGCGCCCAGCGAAAGCTACGGATGGCGCGCTACCTGCAGAGGCTTGCGCCATGATCCGGGCTAGTGCACCCGCCCCTCGTCGCGCTCATCTGGAACCAGGGCTGAGCCAAGATGAGCGCGCTTGGCGGGCTCTCCAATTGCCCCTATGCTCGCGGCCGTGAAGACGCGCCCATGCGGCCAAGAGCGGGGCCACAGGGCCGTGGAAGACATTGCACCCGAACAGACCCGTGAGCGGTCGGCGACGCGCGCAACGCTCGCGCACACCCCTGAGGCTTGGCTCGGGGCGATTCTGCTGGCCCTGGCCGCCATCAGTGGGACGCGCCCGGAGGACGACTCGCTGCAGCACTATGCCCGCAGCTTTGTGCAGGTCTGGGGCCTTCAACTCGACACGTGGATCACCGACGTGTGGAACAAGCCCCTGACGGGCCTGGCATTTGGCCTGGCTGGAGGCGCTGGACTGTTCGGCGCGCGCGCCCTGAGCGTGGCGATCAGCGTGTACACCGCCCACTTGAGCGCGCGGCTGTGTGAGCACCTGCTCCCAGACTGGGCGCGACCCAGCCGGGCCCTTTTGCTGTGCTTGTTCATGGCTCAGATGGCGGTGCTCAAGGACGCCTTCGTCACCATGACCGAACTGCCCGCGGCGATGTTCCTGGCCCTCGCCCTGTTCCTGCACGTGGTACGACAGCGACCACGCGCCGCGGCCCTGGCAGCCGGCTTCGCTCCCCTGTGCCGTGTCGAGGTCGCGCCCCTGGTCGCCTGGCTGGGTATCTGGATCGCTGTTGGGTGTTGGCAAGCGAAAGAGGCCGGTGTCACCCCGCCGGTCCGTGCGCGCATCAGGGAGACCGCCGCGCCACTGTTGCTGGCGGGTCTACCCTTCGCGACATGGTTGGGCCTGGGGGCCATCGTGCGCTCAGACCCCATGTGGTTCTCGCAGGAGTCCTATGCGCACCTGCGGCGCGCCTGGGATGCTCCTGCCGTCCTGCGCCACAACGTCCTCACGGGTCTGGCTTCCGTCGCACCGCCCCCAATGCTGCTGGCCTTCATCCTGGGGCTCGCGCCAATGGGAGGCGTCACCGATCCCCAGCCAGGCTCTGCGCGCGAACGCCTCCACCACGGCCTGCTGCTCGGGTTACTGGCCATCCACTATTTCCTACTCAACTCCCTGGTCGTGTTCCCCGACGACTTTCACGGAGTCGCGCCGGGTCACGCTGTGGCGGCAATCAACGCCCGAAACTACACCCCCACGGCACCGATCCTGGTCTTCTTCACCTTGCGAGGCCTGTCGCGCTGGCTTGCGCCCCTGGCGGGTGGCCGTGCCCCCGGATGGGGCCCTATCGTCACAGCCTGCTCACTGGTCGCCTTCGCGGTAACACTGGCCAAGTGGGGCTCGCCAGCCGATCTGGGGCTGCACTGGGCGCTGTTGGGACTGTCGGCGGTGGGCGGCGCTTTCGTTGTACGTCGGGCCCGCGCGAGCTCCCAACCCGAGCAACCAGCACAAACGAGCTACCAGCGGCCACTGCGCCGCGCAGTGCTGGTCTGTGTCCTGGCCTGTATCGTGATCCGGCCTTTCTTCTGGTACCCGTCCCCCATCAACGACCGAAAGGACGCGGCCATCCGCCACCTGGCAGACGTCCTCAGGCGCACACAACCGCCGCGCGTCGTACAAGACCTGGCCTCCGCACTGGTGCTCGACGATACCCTGCGGGCCAGCGACCTGGACGTCACCTGGAGCTGGCCCAGTGCCTACCCCGCCCGCCTTCGGGACGCGCCGTCTGGCACGGTGGTGGTGGTGCAAACGGATCTCGAGGGGGTTCCGCACAGCCGCTACCCGCGCTCCGTGCTCGAACGACTCGCCCAACCCGCGCAGTTCGAGCCCATCGCCACCTACCGCAGCCCGCCCCAACCCCGCTGGCTCGACACCGTGGACCGCATCGCGGCCCGCAACCGCCCCGTAGCCTTCGTCGCCTACCGCCTGCGATGACCCCGGGTGGCTCAATTGAAGCTGTAGGCGGCCATCAGCGCGATCGGCAAACCGTAGCGGCTCTTGTCGCTCCCATCGAGATCGTTGCCTTCCATCTCGAACAGGGGCACGTCGACTCGAACGAGCACCTCGAGCCGGCTCTCGTGCAACCGTAGGAACTCGATGCCGAGTTCCGCATAGGGGGCGAGACCGTTCCCGTCGAGCTCTACACGGTCCGGCCATGCGTCTTCGTCCGAAGCCCGGTCCTCGTACGCCCCCAACCACAGAATGCCCAGGCCTCCGCCGACGAACGGCCCGATCGCCCCCTCGCTGAAGAACAAGCGCCCGCCCACCGACAGGCCGGCCAGGTGTCCGTCGCCCTGCTCCTCTACCGAGCCACCAATGCGCGCGTCGGCACCGATACTGTAGCGGGGCGTCTCGTAGTGCAGGCGCCCATACGCGCCGTAGCCCGTCACGATGTCGGTATTGGGGACGCCAAAGCCCAGGACGCCAACACCCAACAGCGTCTCCCCGTAGCGCTTCTCGTACCTGCGCGTTTCCTCCCCGACCAGCGAATCGACGGTGGCACTGGCCGGTAGGGGCTTGCCGTGCAGCAGCGCATCCGCGAGCCGCGGGGCGGCAACCGGGACCTCTTCGATTCCGGCCAAGCGCATCGAGCTGCTTGAGCTGGCTTTGCCATCCTGCGACTCGAAGCTGACCTGCAGAACCGTGACTTTCCCGAGCGGCCGAAGATCGACGCGGTACCGTTCGCCCCCGCTCACCTGGTCCTGACGCACGGGCTCGGTGGCCACATTCGCACCCGCCGCCCGCAGCGCCTCGCACATCATGGATGCGGCGGTCATGGCGTCGGGCCGGGGGATGTACCCGTGTTGGCCCAGCACGCAAACGATCGGCCCCGCTTTTGCCAATGCTGCCGCGGGCGCAACTGCCTCAGGCGCGGGCCCCGCCCCCATCTCGGCGATCGCAGGCGCAGCAGGGAGTGCGTCGGCGGGAGGCGCATCCGCTGGTGTTTCGACTGAGGAAGCATCGGCTTGGGAGGCGGCCGCGGCGGGGACGGTAGAAGCGGAAGCGGGAGACGCAGCAGGGGTAGCTACAGATGCAGACGAGTTTTCTCGACCCGCTTCCGTGGACTCGGACGACACTGAAACAGGCAGTTCAGGGGTGGAGCCCTGGGCACTGACAGGTGCCAGGGGCCCGACCAGTTGCAGCCCCAGCCACGTTCCACACACCCAACCTAGCCAGTACAAGCCATGTCGCTTCATCGAGTCGTTTCGCTCCTTTCGCGCCCGCGGCGCATCGGTCCCGCATACCAGCAAGCCGCGTGCCATCCGTAAGCCACCCGCATGCGGTCCCCCAGGGGTGCAGCGCGACCGCTGCGATTCTGATGGCTTACACCCAAGGCTCTGGCGGCCGTGAGTGAAGACACCTCGACGGGCTCGGGCGCCCTTGCGTGACCGCGGGATCACAACCCCTGTGACCGTGGCGCCACGGCGCACCCTTCGCGCCCACCTGAAACTTCACTGCGGAAGCCCCCGGCCAGCTTCTTTTTGTTCACGCAGAGGGCACGCGGTCCCCCTCGCCGGCCTGGCCCAGGGACACCTCGACGCAGTCGGCCACTCGGGGCAACTGGAAGGACGGCCTGCCAGCGGCCCCGAGATCGTGACTCAGGGGCGCCCCCAACCGACTACCGCACCTCCCCCGATATACGAGCCCGGGACCGAAACGGATCTAGCCGATCGTGCCGGTTTCGGTACTTTCCTGGACCCGATCGGCATCAACCCGCAAAAAATCGCAGCGTTCCAGCCCCCAATACCGCAAGAATCCCGCTCCACGGCACTGCGGGCCCGCACGTCCTCCAGGACCAGCCTGGAGAATGCATGACCTCGGCGTCGGATCGCGTAGGGGATTCGGCTTCACGGGGCTTTCGACGACCGACGGGAATACTGCCCGTATCTGCCAGGGCGGCGAAGGTCCTGTGGAGTCGAAGGACAAGCGAGGCGGCCTCCAAGTCATGACCGTCCCTTGCGCCGCATCCATCGTGCCCCTACGGAAAAAGATACGATGGACCTGTCACTCTCCACCGCGGTCTTCTGGCTCTTCGCAACCGCCTTCATCTCAGCAGGCCTGTTGGGGTACCGTTTCCGCTAGGATGGACTGGCAACCCGAAGCGCTGGCACGACTCAAGCGCGCGCCCTTCTTCATTCGGCCCTTCATCAAGAAACGGGCCGAAGCCGAAGCGCGCGCCCGCGGGCTCAGGCAGGTGACCGCGGAACTGCTGGATCAGCTCAAGTCCGCCGAACACGCCGGCTAGTTCCGGGCCGCCCCGCCGGAAGGGAACCCCTGCGCGTGTAGGGTGTCCAATGGCCATGAGGGGACGCGCGCGGTGGCTTCGGGGACTCGTGAAGCGATGCGGCCTCCTCTCGGGTGGACTGTTGTTGGCGCTGGTGGCAGTCGGCTCGGTTTCCGCTCGCATCGGTTCTGACCTTGTCCCGGAAGGTACGCTGGTCACGGTGGAAAGAACGCAGGTGCACCTCAATTGCAGGGGGCCCAGCACCCAGGCCCCGACGCTGGTAGCGTTGCCGGGACTCGGCGCAAACTCGCAGAGCTTCCACTGGCTCGCGCGACTGCTCTCAGACAAGCGTCGGGTATGCCGCATCGATCCCATCGGCAACGGCTTCAGTCCTGAGAGCGACGGTCCACGCGACCCTGACACGGTCACACGGCAGCTCTCGCAAGCGTTGCGCGAAGCGGGGGTCGAGCCTCCGTACGTGCTTGCGGGACACTCGTTTGGCGGCACCCTCGCCCATGTGCTGGCCGGTCAACACCCCGAAGACGTCGCGGGGTTGGTGCTGCTCGATGCGACGCATCCGGAGCACTTGCTCGGTGGGACGACCGAGCCGGGCAAGCGTAGCCTAAGCCTGCGCATCGCGGTAGCCTCGGTTCGCGCCCTGTCGGTCGCCGCCGACCTGGGGCTCGTTCATCTCTACCTAAACGCCTTCGGCGGTCTTCCCGATGAGGGCTTGCCGACTGCAGTCGCCAAGGTCAACCGGTCCTTCTACCGCACAGGCAAGGACCTGCGGGCAACCGCCCTAGAGCTGGAAGCAGCGCCCCAGATGTTTGCGCGGGCGGCGAAGTTCCTCGATCTTGGCGATCTGCCACTGCTGGTGGTTACCGCCGGCAAGCGCACCGACAAGCGCCGGCTGTGGAACCACCAGCAACGGGAGCTCGCGCAGCTTTCATCACGCGCTCGCCATCTTACTCTGCGCGATGCCCACCACGACACCCTGCTCGCGCACGAACGCCACGCGCGGCGCGTGGCCAGCGCGATCATCGGGTTGTACGGGATGATCCCTCCCACTCAAGCGCCGCGCGACGGTTCCAGCCGGCGCTGAGTGGAATCCGCTCGACTCCGCGGCGTTCAGCGATGACCAAGGTACCTTGGTCGCCTGGACAAACACCTGGCCCTCTTCGCACGCCTGGTCCACATGGGTCAGCTGAGCGTCCTGAATGGTGACGTTGCAGGTGGTGGTGCCACGCGAACTGCTGACGATCTGCGTGATTTCCTGCGTGAGCTGGTCACTGCTGCCAGGACCGGCGACCCCGACGCCACAACACGAGGCAGGTCAGTGCCCTACGGGGTCGCCGAATCCGCGTCCGCGGGCGCGGCTCGCACCGGACTGAAGGTGAGCACATATTGATATGGCAGCGAGTCGTCATCACGAGTGCGTAGACGATAGCCAGCCGCAACGAGCTCACGCTCGACCCCTTCGGGCCCGACCTTCATGGCGTCGGGCGGCCCGACGGGATGATCACCCATCTTGAAGTCGACGATCACGACCCGGCCCCCAGACGCGAGCATGGACGACAGCCCACGGAAATAGGCGCTCCGCTTCTCGATGTGATGATAGGTGTTGACCATCAGTACGACATCGACCGGCTCGGGCACCATGGGATGACTGACCGTGCCCAAAATGCTGAACAGGTTGGCGAGCCCCTCGCGCCGCGCACGCTCGTTGAGGGAGCGCACCATCGTCGCTTCGATGTCCACCCCCCACACCCGCCCCTCTGGCACCAGCGACGCGATGCGCACCGGGAAGTAGCCGCTGGCCGACCCGATGTCGACCACAATCGAGTCCGGCCGCAGACCCAAGGAGGCGATCACGATGTCCGGTCGCTGCCACGCGTCCCGCCCCGGATCCTCAAAGCGCTGCGCCCAAGCTTCCGCGTCGCGGAATCGGTGTGCGCCGTGGCCATGGTGCCCATGGTGCGCATGGTGCACATGGCTCACATCGGCGTGCTCCGGAGCGTGGGGATGCACGCCCGCGTCGGGGTGCGTCGGTTCCGACGTGGCAGCGCGGACGCATGCACCGAGCACGAGCCACGGTAGCAGCTTGATGGGGCGCTGCACGGCGGCCATCCAACCAAGCATCCACCGGTCTGCGACAAGACAAAGCATGTTGGCCCGGTTCATCCCGAAGATCCCGCCAGCCGTACTGTCGCGCCAAGGGTCGGCCGGGGTCAAGTTCGACATGTGGAAGTCTCGATGCCATCGCAGTTTACGCTGTCGGGCCCGATGCCAGGACGACCCGAATCCTCACGATTCGCCACGATGGTAGCCGCTTCCATGGCGGCCTCCATGGCTCACCACGGCCTCCGTATAGCCGCCTCCCCCGCGCACACCAGGCACAACGTGATCGCAACCCTTGCGACCCCACTCCGACAACTGCTGAGCCCAGAACTGCCGAGCCCTTTTGCGAGCGACTTGCGCGTGTCACTGATCCGCGCAAAGCTCAAGAGCGCAAGGTGGGGCGTGGCCTTTCCGTGGACGCCAAGGGAGGAAGCTAAAGTGACCAAGCAGTATGGGTGGCCAGCCTCCGTCCTGGCGTTGTTCTTTGTTCTCGGACCGCTTGTCGAGCCAGCGCACGCGTGTTCCTTCCCGCCCCATGGTGGCACTTTGCACTGGCCGCTTCCGAGCACCCGGGACGTGCCGGTGGATACCCCGATCGCGGTCGGGCTGTACGAAACGGACTACCGGTTGGTCGATGCCAGCGGCACCGAGGTTCCGGTGGTCGAAGTCAACCGCCTGCTCTACGTGGACAGTGACGACCCGGCGGTTATCTTTGTCAGACCGGAGTCGGAGCTTTCCGCCAACGCGACCTACACGGTCGAGTTCCCGGGTGCAAAGGGGGGCCGCCCCACGGAGGTGAGTTTCACGACCGGCTCGGGACGCGCGAGCGCCACCCCTGCCGCCCACGTCGACTTCGACTACGTCAAGGCCCATGCGAGCTGCTGGGGTGGCGTCGGCGAATGTGCCGCCGCCGGGATCCAGGTAGTGGCCGACCCAAGTACGTTTCGGGACGAGCGTCCGTACTGGATCGAGGTGCGCGGCGCAGCAAGCGGGCCAGGTGCCTACAACTTCACCACGTCGGCAAACGGTGGACAGCCGGACGAGCCTTGGCTCTTGTCCGTTGGACTGGCCGAGGGTGACTGCGTCTCCGTACGCGTGCTGGGTATCGAAGGAACACCCGTCTTCGATCGGACTACGTGCGAGCCGGCCCGTTGTGTCCGCTCCGAACAGCCAGCATTCCACAACGCCTGTGGCTTCAAGCACGTGGCCGTCTCCTATTCCGACTTCCGCGCCGCCACCGAAACCGCCTGCCAAGAGACCACCCCCGCATGCAATCTAGGAAGCAACGCGCGTATCTCAGAATGGTGGCCGATCGCAGCGGTGGTACTCGCACTGCGTCGCTCCCGCACCCGCAGGCGAGCCTACTAACTAGCCAGCGATCGGCTGGACACGCGCCTTGAGAACCGAGATGACTTCCTCGCGTGTACGCTCGGGCGCCCCGGGAAGGTGCACAACGGCCTCGGCCAGACGATCCCATTTGCCCGTCATGAGAAGCAGCCACACGCCGAAGAAGTCGATGCCATCAAACACCAGGGCATCCTGACGCCCGTACTCCTCGCGATTGGCTTCGAACTCGCGATCCAGCTCGGTCCAGTGGCAGCGCGGCTTCAGATGGTGGTGAATGTGATAGCCGTCGTTGAAGCAGCGCCGATTGTAGCGGGTGTTGATGCACGTGATGCTGTTGCGGTGCGGGTTGCCGGGATCACCTGCGCAGACGAATGCGTGTTGCCCCCAATTGCCGACCATCATCAGCGTCCGGACCAGCAGCAGCGGCAGCACAAAGACAACCAACGTCGCCTCCCAATTGACCCACATGAGCAGCGCAACCAGCAACCAGTAGCTGCCCTCGCCCACCAGCAGTCGCCGGACCAACTTCCGGTTGCCACGGTCCCGGTGATAGGCCCCCAACTCGAGCAGACCCACGAACAAGAAGCGCGCGTAGTAACGGAGCCAATCGCGGAAGCTATCGCGGCGGTAGCGCATGGTGGAGCTGATATCCGCCTGCAGATTGCCTTCTACATGATGCATCCCCATATGATGCACAAAGTAGCTCTCGGGAGTTTCTCCGAAGAAGGCCCCCAACATCCATGGGATGATGCGGTTGTAACGTCCATAGCGGGGCTTGAAGAGCTGCCGGTGACTGGTGCAATGCAGCATCAGGATGTAGCGGTCCAGCACGCATCCGCCCCACACAGCGAGGTAGACCGGAGCCAGGTAGTAGAACAGCGACCCGGCGAAGAACAACCCGACGCCGAACGCGGCAACCAGCGCGCACTGAAGCATCAGATGGAAGAAGGGCAGGTCCCGTGGGTCATTGAGTCTCGCCAGGGCCCAGCGGTCGTAGAACGGAGCCCCAGGATCGGAAATAGACGCTTGCATCGCGCGCGCACGCTATCACAGGGACTCCGGAGGTCGAGGGCTCGTGCGATGACACCCGAAGTAGCCGAAATATTGGGATTATCGGCGACCGGACAGAGCTCGAAATGCTGGGTCGGTGACTGCAGCCAATGACAAGAACCCACAACTTCTGCACCTACCGACACAGCTCCTAGGCGAGCCGGATAGGCGGCAGTCCTGCTGGGAGCGGGCTCAAGAGGGGTTTCTCGCGAGCGCCTGGTGTGTTCGAT
>JAPPOR010000486.1 GCA_028817905.1 Myxococcales bacterium | reverse complement strand
GGACAGCCGGCGCGGGTGCAGGAGCCGGCTGGGCTGCCGGCGCGGGCGCAGGGTCGGGCTGGACAGCCGGCGCGGGTGCGGGGGGGGCAGGGGTCGGTTGAGGGTCCTGGGCAATGGCGAGCCCTGGACAAAGCAAGACCAGTGTCGTGACAAGCAGGATTCTGTTGCGCATCATGATTCTCTCCAGACCCCGAGGGGTTCCCGTGCCTCGCCTCGCGGCGGGGCTTCCGATTGCGTCGGGCTGAAGTTCCTCGGCCCATGTTTCGCGACAGTTTCCAGCGTGAAACAAGCTGTATTGGAGCCTACCTATCGCACGATGAATAAAGAGATCTGTGCGCGCAGCTCGTCATTGCGCGGACTTGCCAGGGCGCTCGCAGACCGCAAGCCCTTCGCGCAACTCGCCGGCGCCTGCGCCACTAGAAACCAGCGGTGGATGGGAACCCAAACAATCCAGGGTTCTTAGAAGAGCGTGTAGATGAACGGACCCGCAACCGATCCGCTCAAAACAACAAGCGCCCCGAGCAGTAGAACGGAAATGAGGATTGGCAAGAGCCACCACTTCTTGTTCTCCCTCAAGAAGTCCAGGAACTCGCGCGCCAGGCCCGGTCGCGGTTGGTCCGCCTGGCGAGCGAAGTCGGCGCTTCGGTCCTCGGGTAGCTCAGGGTCGGGCAAGGTGGGCCTCCTCGAATGTTGTAGTACACCGCAGGTGCCAACCCACATCAAGAATCGTCAGATCGAACGCTGCGAGTGTGAGCGCTTCGAAGAGGGATGGTAGGCTTGGCCCGAGCGTCGACCGGAGCGAAACGCGTCTGTGGGGTCGCGCGGTCTGTGCGGCCGCTCCGGAGCTCATGCTCGATCCGCGTTGGCGTGAACCAGCGCCGTGGATAGGTTCTTGGGTAGCGACATGATGGACCCGATGCGAATGAGCCTGAAGCGCGTGATGACGCCCTTTCCCCATGCGGTCGACACCAACGCATCGGTCACCGAGGCGATCGACCTGATGGAGGAGCATGGCATCCATCATTTGCCCGTGACCGACAGCGGACGCTTGCACGGCATTGTGTCGGACGCCGATTTGCGCGTCGCGCGCGCCGTCGGTGGAGGCACGCGCCTGGATCCCAGCATGCCTGTCGGCCTGATCTGCACGATGAATCCCTACGTGGCGCCCCTGGACACGCCACTGGCAGAGGTCGCTACTACCATGGCCTCACGCCGCCTGGGGTCCGCCCTGGTGACCCGCAATGGAAAGCTGGTCGGGATCCTCACCACCACGGACGTCTGTCGCGCACTGGCCGAGCTGTTGGGAAGCGTCCCTCCCGAAGACCCGGCCAAGCGGCTCGAAGCTCGGTCGGCCAACAAAGCCCAATAACGCCTCGAGTATCTCCCGGGCTGTCCATCGGGCCGGCTACTTCACGACCGTCCATTCGCCCGACAGGGCGCGCACCTCATCCCACGCTGCGTCGCGATTCTGGTCAAAATCTGCGCGCTTCAGGTAGAACTGCGAATAGTGATAGACAATGGTGCGATCGAGGCCGTCCAGCGCGGTCACGCAGCCTATCTTGACGCTCTCGTCGTCCGGCTCGGGAAGCTCTAGGCAAACGGCTGAGCGCTTGTGCTTGCCGCTGCCAACCTTGTGGCCGAGCAGCTTGGGCGCTTGCTGGCCCGGGTGCTGTTTGCGCCAAGAATTGCGAACTGCCAGCGCAAACGAAGAGGCCCGCTGGGCTGGCGTCGCCTTGTCCCCCGCGCTCACCTTCTGCACGTTGATGAGCGCCGCCAGACCCTCCCGGTACGTAACCGAGCTGAACTCGTCTCCGCATTGAAAAGTCGCGCCCCGGGGAGTCTTCACCCGCCAACCGTCCGGTGAGGTCACGTAGGCGAAGCCCGGTTCCTGCGGCGCAGGCTGGGACACGCACTCGTCCAGATCCTGCGGGGCCAACTCCACCACCGGCGCCGCGGGCGCGGGACCCTCCCCTCCCGTCTCCGGAGCCAGCTCGGGTTGCACCCCTCCGGAGGTGGGTTCACCCACGGCGTCGGCTGCATCCGCCGCCGGCTGCGAGGGCCCACAGCCGAGGGCGGCAACTAGGAGCCCGTGTGCGACGAAGATGTGAGCGAAGGTGTCCATTGCAGCGAAATAGGAACAGATGCGGTGATCTGTTTCAAGCCGTTGCGCCACCCCTGTCCCAGAAAGGCATCACTGCGCAGGAGGACGCTTGAGGTAGTCACGGGCAACGCAGGTGGGCTCGAATCCCAGACGTCTGGATAGTGCAACAATCGGGGTGTCCGGCGCCGCGGCGATGGCCACCCCGAGGGCGCCTGCCTCGCGCGCCTGGGTCACGGCGTGCTGGACGAGGGCACGCGCCATCCCGAGTTTGCGATACTCCGGACATACGAACAGGTCATCGATGATTGCAATCCGATTGCCACACACGATGGAGCCGACGTGTCCGTGATCCACGCCATTGACCACCGCCAGCCATAGGCGATAGCTGGGAGCCCGCTGGCGATGCTCCGCGACCAGGCGCTCGACGCTGCGGTCCGGGACGCCCATGAAGCTGTCATGCTCCCCCTCAGCAAGCTCCATCCGCAGCAAAACGGCCAGACGGTGCCATGTGCCGGGATCGCCTACGGGTACAAAGGTCACGTCATCGCGAGCCCCCAAAAGGGGCTGCACAAGCAGCAGGCGCAGGATGGGAGGGGCCTCCTCGTAGCCCCGGTCGACCAAGGTGGCCACGAACTCTGGCGGGGTGGTCGAGTCACAGGCAAACAGCCGATGGGGGCCACGGGCGAACACTTCGTCGGTCTCCGCGAACAGCTCCGCGATGGCCTGGGGCGTACGGGCCCGAACACGCGACGTATGGTTGGCGCGAGCGTCGGGATCGCCCCGATCCCGCACATGCAGGGCCAGCTCGGTGGCGATGCCTTCCCGCCCCAGCGAACGCAGGTAGGCGTAGGCCTGGCAGATGCGCGGCACCATCTTCATCGATCCCCGCTTGTAGCACCCCTTGCGGGATGTCGCGACGACCACGAAAACCGCATGATTTGTTTCCGGCCTGTAATGGTGGCGGGCCCCGAAGACGTTCCAAACCCGGGGCAGGTCACTAAGTGTTCGACCTCTGGCCCCCGGTTGCGGTAGGGGTGGCGCGTGCGCGGCCAATGCCCGTATGCTTTCCGAGGTAAGGAGTCTGGAGCGAAACATGAGTACAGCGAAACTGATCTACGACGGGAAAGAGCACGAGCTGTCCGTGATTGAGGGCACGGAGGGCGAGCGCGGGATCGAAGTCGCCAAGCTGCGCCAGCAGACCGGCCTGGTGACCCTTGACCCCGGGTACTCAAGCACGGGCTCCTGCACGAGCGCGATCACCTTCATCGATGGTGAAAAGGGCATCCTCCGCTATCGAGGCTACCCGATCGAGCAGGTAGCGGAACGCGCACGGTTCACCGAGGTCTGCTACCTGCTCATCTACGGCCGTCGACCGGAGCCAAACGAACTGGCGGAGTTCCGTGAATCCATGACTCGGCACACTCTGTTGCACGAGGACATGAAGAAGTTCTACGAGGGGTATCCGCCAGGGGCCCACCCGATGGCCATCATGGCCGCCATGTTCGCCTCCCTGTCGAGCTTCTACCCAGAGACTGATGAAACGCTGGAGCTCAACATCCTGAGGATCCTGGCCAAGAGCAAAACGTTGGCCGCGTTCTCTTACAAGAAGTCGATGGGCCAGCCGTTCATCTACCCCCGCAACGACCTCAGCTGGCCAGGCAACTTCCTCCGCATGATGTTCGCCGTCCCCGCGGAAGAGTACGAAGTACACCCCGTCCTCGAGTCGGCCCTCAATCTGCTCTTGATCTTGCATGCGGACCACGAGCAGAACTGCAGCACCTCGACCGTGCGGATGGTAGGCAGCAGCCAGGCCAATCTGTTTGCATCCCTGTCGGCGGCGATTTGCGCCCTATGGGGGCCGCTGCACGGAGGCGCCAACCAGGGTGTGATCGAGATGCTCGAGGCTGTACAGGCTGACGGTGGCGACTGTGGCAAGTTCCTGTCGCAGGTCAAGGACGGCAAGAGCCGGGTTCGCCTGATGGGCTTTGGGCACCGCGTCTATAAGAACTTCGACCCGCGAGCGACGCTTCTCAAGCGGGCCGCGGATCAGATCTTCAACGAACTCGGTGTCAACGACCCGCTACTCGAGCTGGCCAAGAGCGTCGAGGAAGCGGCTCTCAAGGACAACTACTTCGTGGAGCGAAGGCTCTACCCGAACGTCGACTTCTATAGCGGTATCATCTACCGCGCCATGGGCATCCCCACCGAGATGTTCACGGTGATGTTTGCGCTTGGGCGCCTGCCGGGTTGGATCGCGCACTGGATGGAGCAGCGCAACGACGAGAGCAGTCGCATTCACCGACCGCGCCAAATCTATATGGGCGAGCAAAAGCGCGAGTTCTCAGACCAGGGAACGAAGGTGCTCTAGCGCAGATCCTCGGGGCGGTCCCAATCACGGAGTTTGGCGCGCTGGTTGGAGTCCAATTCCAGCTCGCGAACGTCCAACGAGCGGAACAAAACCTGAAAAGAGCGTGTGCCCGCCGCAACTGCCTCCCGAGCTACGGGTAGAACGTTTGCCGAATCGTAGCGGGCGAACAACGGGTACCACTTGCCCGTATCGGGATCGCGCGGAGCGACGACGGCAGCCGCGGGGGCATCACGTAGCAAGCGCAGCATGGTCACGTCGACATAGGGCATGTCGCACGCCACCGCAAACGCGGGGCGCGATCCAGCGTGCGCGAGCAGGGCGCAAAGGCCTCCCAAGGGGCCGATTCCCGATGGTGCGTCGTCCAGTTGAACCACGTCATCCGCCACCCGCCGCCCACCGGGCGACCTGCCCACAATCACGTTCGAAGCCAACAACTCATCCCCGAGGCGGAGCACGCGCTCCAGCAGACTGCCTCCTCCATCGGGCGCCGGCAACGCGGACTTGTCGACCCCGCCGAGCCGCTGACCTTTGCCGCCGACGAAGACCCCAAGCATGCAAGGTGGTTGGGCCGGGCTCATCTCACTTGGGCCCCACATAGCGATAGGCGCGAGCGCGCCTTCGATCGAGCGGCACCCTCACAAACGACCTCCATTCTGCACTGGGCACCTTGCGCCTTTCAAGCTTGCGTACCTTGCGCCTGTGGTAGTTCACCAACAGGATCTCGTCGGGGTGAGCGTCCCTTGCCTGGTCGACCTCGCGGACACGGATACTTTCGAAGGCGACCTCACTCAGGCCTGCAATTCGCCATCGGATGAGCTGGGGCTTGATCGAAGGTTTCACCACGTGAAAAAGGGCGACCTTGGGTTCCGGCATGGCCGCAACCGCCTTGGCCAGCTTGCCCCACTGGTTGACCTCCCTGCGCTCGCGCGCGAAGTACTCGTGGGTCTCCTTTTGGCCAACCAAGAGCAACGCAAACAAGCACAGACCAAGAAAGACTGCGCGCACCGCACGGGGACGCACGAGGGCCGCTGCGACCAGGCTCAGCGGCAGCGCCAGCGGAAAGAGGAAGCGCGCCCCGCGCTCCACCAGGAAGGCTGGCGATTCGTCTACGTAGGCGCGCCACCCGTAATAGAGCCCCCAACCACTGAGCCCCAGGCATGCCAAGATGACCAGCCAAGACAGCCACGGCGAGAGCGGCTGCAAACCGCCACCCGGACCGGAGCCGGCATCATCCGACTCGGAAAGCGCCCCCGGAAGCCGAAGCAACCGATCCAGCAGATAGGCGCTTCCGACACACAGGGCAGGGGCAAAGGGGCCCAAGTACCGCACATGCGCGTCGATGCCAGTGTAGCGGAAGCAGACCCAACTGCCGAACAGCAGGTTGAAGACCGTCCACAGCCCCATCGCCCGGATCACCAGGCTGCGCCGAAAGCCGACCACCATCCCCAAGCTGCCCGCTACGGCATACTCCCGAACCCCGGGCTCGAACAAGAGCTCCATCCATTCCTTGCGGTCCAGCAGTCGGCCGGTAGCCGATGGCCCACGGGGCAACGACCGAACGGCGGTGACGTACTTGTGGTACCCGGACAAGCGCAAGCTCTGCAGAAAATCCCCGGATAGGAGACCATCCACTACGCACAGCACGACTTGTCCCGCCAGCAACCCCAAAGCGGCGTATAGCACCGGATGCTTTCGCGCCGGGCACGGGGCGGCGGATCGAGCCGCGAGCAGCCATAGGAGCACGGGCATCACAGCGATCCCGGTCTCCTTGCTCTTGAGGCTCGCGAACCCGAGGAAACCACAGAGCACTGCCCAGACGAGCGAAGCACCTGCATCACGCGAGCGAAGCGCGCACAAGAGAGCGGCTGATGCGTAGAGCGTGCACGGTGGATCGCACAGGGGCGTGGACGAAAACATCGCCAGCGGCAGGAACGCGGAGAGCAGCAGGGCGCCCAGGATGCCCACCACCGCCCCTCTCGCTCGGGCTCCCAGCGCATAGGCCGCCAGCACAAGGCCGCCGTTCATCGCTGCCCCATAGGCCGCCGCAGCCAACCGCCGCTCCTCGATCAGCTCGAAGAATGCCCGCAGACCCCAAACGTGCGCATAGCGGAAGCGGATATGGAAGTCGAACTTTCCGGTCAGGGCGCGGTTGATGTACTTGAAGTCGTCCCAGCGATGGGGACCGACGAGATTCTCGGTCAGCGCTTGATGCACACAGAAGACCGCGTACCCAAGAACAAGCAAGCCCGGTAGCAAAGCGGCGAACGCCCGGCCCAGCTTGAAGTCCGAAGGTAGCCCGTGACGGGTTCCTGGTCGCGCCGAAAACTGTGCCATGTACCCCGCTTCTTCTTGCTGCCCGGAAAACGTGACTGGTGGGAGCGAAAGGAAGGCTCGCTCCCCGGCAGGCCGTTCGCGCGGTATAGCAGATTCTTTGTTGTCCCCGACAGCCGTGGTTTGCTGACGAGATGGGCACCGAGTTGCACTACAGCTGCGACGTCTCCTCGTTCCCGTGGCCGCTCCGCGAGGCGTTCGTGGAGCTGACACAGGATGCGGCGGCCGAGGCGTTTGTCAGGCAGGCCGCGAGCCGCCCTCCTGGTCGCCTACGCACGTGGGCGTTTCGCCAGCTGCGCACCTTCATGTCCGACTATGACGCCTACGGCAACTTGGGCATGTACCAAATGCACCTCCTTTCGACAGAGCAATGGCGGACCTTGCTGGCATGTCCTGCCGGAGCAGCCAAGCTTGGACAGGTGCTCGACGTCGGCGCGGGACGGGGCGATGTGACCCGCTCGTTTCTACCCCTGTGTGAGACGTGCCACGCAATCGAACCCGCTCGCAGTCTGCGAGCGGAGCTGCAGAACCTACGCGTGTGCGTCAAGCGGTGGGACCTGTGCCAGACCACTGTGCCAGCCGAGGAGCGCTACGATCTGATCATGTGCCTGAATGTGATCGACCGGGTATCGCATCCCAAGACGCTCCTTCGCCACGCGATGCAGGCCCTGCGCCCCGGCGGAAGGCTGGTGATCGCGGTCCCGCTACCCCTCGCCGCGCATGTGGACCGCGGGCGCGTGACAGTCGACCAGGAGGAACCACTGCCCGAGCCCGCTGCCCGCTGGGAGCAAGGGGTCATCGCCCTGACAGAAAAGCTGTTCGGAGGGCTGGGCCTACAGACCGTGCGCTTCACGCGCGCACCGTACCTCTGCCGTGGGGACGCGGAATCCTCCTTGTATGCGCTCGATGACGCGCTGTTCGTTTGCCGCCTGCGGGCCCCTCAGGAGCCCGGCTAGCGGCTCAACCCGCTTCGTTGACGCCGGTGCCGCGATGGTTACGTTGCGCTTAGGACGGGACACGGAGGCTACCGGATGCGTTTGGATCGACTCACCAACAAGACGCGGGAGGCCGTTCAGGCTGCTCAGACCCTCGCTACCGAGCGTGGCAACCCAGAGCTCACACCGGAACACCTTCTGGTCGCGCTTCTACAGCAGGAAGAAGGCGTCACGCGTCCTATCCTGCAAAAGGCAAGCGCGGACCCCGATGGTCTACTCGGCGACATGGAAAAGCGCGTCGATGGCTTTCCGAAGGTGTCTGGCGGTGCCGAGCCGGGTCTGTCACGCCGCCTGCGCGACGTCTTGACGCAGACCTGGCAAGAAACCCAGGACATGAAGGACGAGTACTCGTCCGCCGAGCACGTGCTATTGGCCATGCTCAAGAGCGGCGACGAGCTCGCGCGCGCGCTTTCGCAGGCGGGTCTGAGCCGTGACCGCGTCATGACAGCGCTGCAGCAGGTGCGCGGAAGTCAGCGTGTGACCGACGCAGAACCCGAGGGCAAGTATCAGGCCCTGGAGAAATATACGCGCGACATCACAGCCCTGGCGGCCACCGGCAAGATCGACCCGGTCATTGGTCGCGACGAGGAAATCCGGCGTGTCATCCAGGTGCTCGCGCGGCGAACCAAGAACAACCCTGTTCTGATCGGCGAGCCCGGTGTCGGCAAGACGGCGATCGTCGAGGGGATCGGCCAACGGATCGCGGGCGGGGACGTGCCCGAAAGCCTCCGAGAAAAACGCCTACTGTCGCTCGACTTGGGAGCGCTGATCGCCGGTGCGAAGTATCGCGGGGAGTTCGAGGACCGCCTCAAGGCAGTCCTGAAGGAAGTCGAGGACGCCGCTGGGCGGATCATCTTGTTCATCGATGAGTTGCATACGATCATGGGAGCGGGCGCGGCCGAAGGCGCGATGGATGCCAGCAACATGCTCAAGCCCGCACTTGCGCGCGGGGAGCTACGCTGCATCGGCGCAACGACGCTCAACGAGTACCGTAAGCACATCGAAAAAGACGCCGCGTTTGCGCGTCGCTTCCAGCCCGTGTTCGCCGGTGAACCAAGCGTGCCGGACACCATCAACATCCTGCGCGGCCTGCGCGAACGCTATGAGGTCCACCACGGTATCCGGATTCAGGATTCCGCCTTGGTCTCCTCGGCAATCCTGTCGGACCGCTACATCAGTGACCGCTTCTTGCCGGACAAGGCGATCGATCTGATGGACGAGGCCGCTGCGGAAATCAAGATGCAGATCGACTCCGTACCCCACGAAATAGAAGTGGTTGACCGCAAGGCGATGCAGCTCTCGATCGAGGAGCAGGCGCTCAAGAAGGAGTCCGATGCCGCGAGCAAGAAACGACTGGAGGAGATTCAGCGCGAGCTCGCTGACCTGAACGAGCAGAAGTCGAGCATGCGCGCCAGGTGGCAGGAGGAGAAGCGGGTCATCGACGAGATCCGCAAGCGGAAGGAGCGGGTCGAGCAGCTCCGGGTGGATCTCGACCGTGCACAGCGGGTCGCAGATCTGGAGGCAGCGGCGCGCCTTCGCTACGGCGACATTCCGGCCGCGGAAAAGGAGCTCTCTGCCCTGCAGGACAACCTGGCGACGCTGCAGTCGGAGGGAAGCTTCCTGAAAGAAGAAGTGACGGAAGAGGACATCGCCAAGGTGGTGTCTCGCTGGACCGGCGTTCCGGTCAGCAAGATGCTCGAGAGCGAAAAATCGAAGCTCTTGGATATGGAAGCTCGGCTGCGCAAGCGCGTTGTCGGCCAGCAAGAGGCGGTTACGGCGGTCGCCAACGCCGTGCGCCGGAGCCGGGCAGGCCTGGGCGACCCGCAGCGTCCAGTCGGATCATTCCTGTTCCTGGGACCGACCGGAGTCGGCAAGACCGAACTTGCCCGTTCGCTTGCCGACTTTCTGTTCGACGATGAAGGCGCCATGATCCGAATCGACATGAGCGAGTACATGGAGAAGCACTCGGTGGCGCGCATGATCGGCGCACCCCCCGGCTACATAGGGCACGACGAAGGGGGCCAACTAACCGAGCCCATTCGTCGACGGCCGTACAGCATTGTGCTTTTTGATGAGGTCGAAAAGGCGCACCCGGACGTGTGGAACGTGATGCTCCAGGTCCTCGACGACGGTCGCCTGACCGATTCCCAGGGGCGCACCGTCGACTTCACCAATACGGTCATCATCATGACGAGCAATGTGGGCTCGCAATACATCACGCGCGACAAGAGCGAGGAGGCGATTCAGGAACTCGTGATGGGCGAACTGAAGCAGGCGTTTCGGCCAGAGTTCCTCAACCGGCTAGATGAGACGGTCGTGTTCCACCAGCTGACGCGCGAGCAGCTACGGGAGGTAGTCGACATTCAGCTGGCGCGCTTCGAAAAGCGGCTCGAAGAGCGAGACATTCGGCTGACCGTGACGGAAGAAGCGCGCGACGTGCTTGGAGGACTGGGATACGATCCAACCTACGGAGCAAGGCCTCTCAAGCGGGTCATCCAACGCCAGCTCGAGAATCCGATTGCTGAACTACTCTTGTCCGGCAGGTTTGGACCCGGAGACGAGATTGTCGTCGGCACGAAAGACGGCGCGGTCTGGATCGAACGGGGTTCGGGTGCGCGCAAGGATCAGGATCAAGTCCTGCACTAGCCCGCATCCATCACCAAATCACGCGCCCTCGCACAACTGCTCGACTCCGCAG
>JAPPOR010000221.1 GCA_028817905.1 Myxococcales bacterium | reverse complement strand
CTAGCGGGCATTGGCAGGGTGCTACAACTAGCAAACAAACATTCGATTTAATAGCACTTTTCTAGATCATGAGCAGCGTGGAGGCAGCCTGGTAGCCAGCTGTGTGGGTTCCCCGCTTAGGAGTGTGCATTCGCACGCTGGCACGTTGTGGGCCACCCCGATAAGTTCTGAGGCGGGTCGCAACCGGGGCCATGCGTGGGGTCGCGACGACCCGCACGAGGTGAAGACAGGATGAACGCGCAGGTTCTGATCGACGGCATCGTCCGACAAACGACAGTCCTGATCGCGCACGTGGCCACCGCTGCCGGCTCCCGTGCACAACTGGCGACCGTCGCCAACCACGTGTTCCTAGACTTGGCCCAGGCGCTCCAGGAACAGGGTGTCCCGCGCAAGGTAGCCGCAGACATGTTCGGCATGGCCCTGCGCTCATACCAGCAGAAGGTTCGCCGCTTGACAGAGAGCGCCAGCGACGCGGAAACGACCCTTTGGGAGGCGATCTATCGCCACGTCACCACGCGGGGCGTGGTGGCACGGAGCGAGATTGCGCGGCGGTTCTCACGCGATGACCCCGCATCCGTCGCTGGTATCCTGCGCGACATGGTGGACTCGGGACTGGTCTATCGCACGGGCCGCGGCGACGGAGAGGTCTACCGGATTGCCCCACCCGAAGAGGTGCACCGTGGGCTCTCGGACGACTCGGGGCGGACCATCGAAGGGCTCGCTTGGGTGGCTATCTACCAGAACGGCCCCGTCTCGCGCGACCGGCTCTTGGAGCAAGTGCGTGTGCCGGAGACCGACCTGGATCGCGCTCTCGCTGCCCTCGTCGCGGAGGGACGCGTCCGCCTTGAAGAGGACAGCGATGGCAAGCAGCAGTACTCGAGCGACCAGGTCCTGATACCCCTGGGCAACCCGGGTGCCTGGGGCGCATCCTTGCTCGACCACCACCAGGTGGTCGTGGCATCGATGTGTGCGAAACTGCGCGCGGGCAAGAAGAGTGCTGATCTCGCCGACCAGCAGGGAGGCAGCACCTTCAGTTTTGACGTTTGGCCCGGGCACCCATGCGAGGAGCAAGCCCTGCGGCTCCTGTCATCAACCAGGCAGCAACTCCAGGCGTTGTGGGACCAGGTAACCACACACAACGCGAGTGGCAAGCCAACCAATGTCAAACGCGTAACGTTCTACTGCGGTCAAATGGTGGCGGATGATGTCGCCAGGCCAGCCACGGAGGACACCGAACTACGCAAGGAGGAACTGGCATGAAAGTGAGCTGGAAACCCTGGTTCGGAGTGTTCATGGCCTGCTCGATCGGAGCCTGCGCCGCCAGCCGCTCCCCCAGAGCCGACCGCCAAACCCACTGGGTCGAGGTGTGCGCAACGGACGCAGGCTGCGCGTCGCCCCCGTGCTTGGCCTGTGGATGTGCGTGGGCGCGAGCGTGCACGCGCGATGCGGATTGCCGGGGGCAGTTCGACGGACCCGGTATCTGCCGGCGTAGGGCCCCTGACGACAATGGCTGCCGTGGGGCAAGCGAGGCGCGCTTCTGCATGCCCGCGTGCGCCGAGGCAGGCGATTGCGAGGGAACCACAGGCTTGGAGACGTTTGAGCCACCACCAACGATCCAGTGCGACGAACTGCGAGAACCCAGCGGGCTCGAGGGCATCGACCTGATAGCCGTGGGTCCGATCGGCGATTTCGACGCCACCGCGAGCGCCGTCACCTGGGCCACCGACCGGTCGATCGTGCAGGGCGAGCCAGACGGTTCGAACGCCACGATAGTCACCCAGCTGAAGGTAGCTGCCGGGGCCCTGGCCATGGACGGTCCCGACATTGTCTGGGCGGAAGCCAACGACACAACCGCGACCTTGCGGTCGGTCACATCGTCCGATCGGACGCCGCTCGAACTGGGCCGGTACGCACTGACGGAAGACTGGGCGGTCAGCCTGGCCCTGTCGAGCGAACACGTGATCTGGCTGGCGGACGGCACACTGCTTCGTTCGCCGCGCACACCCGGCTCCCCCGAAGCGATCCCGACGGGGCCCGGTTGGCTGCTCCCGCACGCACTGACGGTGAGCCCAAGCCACATCTACTACCTGCAGATGCACGACGAGGCCGAGTCCACCCAGCTGCTGTCCGCCCACCGCGTTCCACTGTCCGGACATGCGCCCGAGGAGCCCCTTGCCCGGGGCATCGTGACCGGCCTGGCCGCATCGGACAACGACGTCTTCATGGCCTTCGCGAGCGGTGCATTGGATGGCAGCGAAAGCGACCGTCCGGCACGTATCGAGCGGATGCCGATCGATGAAACCAGACGCATCGTCATGGCTGTGATGCGCGCCGAGCCGCTCGCCATCTCCACCAATGGCGACAACCTCTACTGGCTCGGGGTCACGCCCAACGACCCGTTCGCTTCGGTAACGACCCTATGGGAAATGCCCAGTGACGGGCGGCAGTCACCCACGCCTCAGGTCGCTGTGCGTGGCATGTTGAGCACGAAGATCGTCGCACCCATGGGCGGCCAGCACGTCTACGTCCTGGGCACCTGCTATGCCGACGACGCACAGGAGACTGTCGATCAATACCTAGTACGGATCGGATCACGCTAGGCAGTTCTCATCCAGCGTCGCGGCAAAGCCGCTCCCCCCATTTGGGCGGGTCGCGCCGCTTCGCTCTGCTCCGGGTGCAGACCGCATCGCCCACAAGGCCATATTCGGAATGGATACTAGGAGATACGGGCAGTATTCCGGTCGGTCGTCGAAAGCCCTGTGAAGCCGAATCCCTGCGCGATCCGACGCCGTCGTCATGAATGTGCCGGGCTAGGCGCCTGCGACCCGCAAGGGAGAGGGCCCCGCCGGCTTTTGGCCGGCGGGGGAGAGGGCCGCGTGGCCCGCGTGGCCTCTCCGTGAACAAAAACCTGGCGTGGAGCTTCCCGAAGGGAAGTTTTTGCCTAGCACACGGGTAAAACAGCAATCTTGCGAGGCGTTGCCGTTCGGCCCGCAACATGCCTACATGGCCCGATGTTGTCGTCACGTGTTGTGAGAACCTTGTACGCAGGCCTGTCGTTGCTTGGATGTGCGGGCACGCAGGACGTTCCGACCTTGTCTTCCTCCATGAACCGACCAGCCCACGCCATGGCCTACCCGGAGCAGGTCGCAGCGACTTTGGACCAAATGGAGCAGGATGAGACGAGCGCCCGTGAGCGGCTCAAGGCGTTCTCGCAGTATCCCAACCAGCTGAAGGACCCCGACTTCCAGGTGGTGGCATCAATCGCCGAGCTCGCCGACCAAGAGGGCCGAAGCCAGGCCTTCGTAGCTGCGGTCGACCAACAGCGGACGGTGCGCCGCTTTGTGGCCAAGCACGACAAGCCGCTCAGCAATAGGATCGCGGGTGCGGTCAACCGCGCAACGGAAGATAAAGGCTGCAACGAAGAGGTGGGACCGGTGGCCGCCTACGCGTCGCGGCGAGCGATGACCAGGGAGCTGAACGAATCCCTGCGAAAACACAACGCGGCCCAATACGCCATCAGCGAAAGCGAAGGCTCGATCGGAAAACGCAACGTCAAAGCTCTTAGAAACCAGGTCGACGCCATAAGCTTGACAAGCTACATGGCCCACGTCGGCTTGGATGATCATCGACGGGAGATCTCTCGCCTTTCAGCGGACTATCAGGACGCTGCTGACACCCTGGCAGGGGTGGCAGCGGACCTGCAGGGTGTGCTCGATGATCCCGCTCAGTCCCCACAGACCAAGAAGCTGGCAAAACGACGACTGCTTGAGGTGCAAGCTAGCCAGCAACGACTGAATGAGGTCACACCCACGCTGGACGCGGCGAACCAGGATGCGACCGCCCGTGTCGAGGCGCTGCGTACGGACTATCAGGTCGCAATAGACCAGCTCCTCGACGTCCTACATGCAGCGGCCGAAGCCGCCGCCGCAGCGGCCGGACGCTGACCACTGTCCATCCAGGAGGGGCACGCGCCCTCCCCCGTCGCGGCAAAGCCGCCCGATGGACACCGACCCCGTGCGCCTATTCCTCGGGTGGCGGCGCTCCGCTCCGACTAACAGACCACGACGTCGAAACAGCCATTCTAACCTGGGTCATTCGACAACGTGCCGTCCAGCTCGCAGAGGGTCACGAAGCTGCCGATCGCGCGTCCACGGATGCGCACGCCATCGGTCGTCTGGGGTGTCGCGAAGGTCAGGACGTGCAACTCGTATGCAAGTGTCTCATTGGGCTCGTGGGTGCCCACGAGAGCGACTTCTGTCCAATCCCCGTCTAGATGGACCTCCACGCGCTCGACCTGTATTGGGCCGCCGTCCTCGTCGGCGTAGCCTTCGACCAGCTGAACACCCGCAAGCCTTTCGGCATGCTCCCAGGCTACCTCGAACGTGAACACCTCCGCGTCCTCCACAACGTCGCGGAAGATGCAAAGCGGCTCCGGGTCATCGTCCGGATAGGACCATTGGGGCCGGACCGGCAGTTGCCGGTCACGGCCCGAAAAGTCGAACTCGACACCATCTGCGAGCACTGCATCCGGCGGGCTCCAGGCAGCCGGCTCGCCGCCCTCCACCGTCACGCGAGGATCCGAACCGGAGGCATTGTTCAAGCTCAGGGCATGCATTCGCGAAAGGGGATTGTGCGCGGCGGAGCTCAGGGAATCGATATCCGGCGCGAAGGCCGGGATCGAGACGCCCTCCGCTCCGCCCGATAGCCCATCCACAAGAGATAGCATGCGGTCCGCCATCTCCTCCATCGACACAAGGTCCGGGTCAAACCCGACGCGCGTCCGACCAATGTCGTACTCCGTTGACAGATCCTGCCCAGGAAATGCCTGCCGCAGGGCATCGGTGCCCAACAAGAGCCCAAGCAACCCACCCATACTGGCGGTGCCGTTGTCGGAGTCCCAGCCGGACAGCGTGCCTATTTTGACCGTGCGGCGGAAGTCACCCTCCCCGTAGAGCAGAGCGATCACCCCAGTCGCCAAGTTCACCCCCGACTCATACCACTCCAGGTACGCATAGCCATGCTCCTCCGCGTCGACCTGGAACCGTTGGGCAACCCCATCACGCGTCCGCTCCCAGTCATCCGGGTCGGGATTGTCGAGGTAGTCCGCAAGCACGAAGTCAACGACATGCGCCGTCTTTGAGGTATCCGGAATCAGCCGTCGGGCGCCCTCGACCATCCACAGAATCTGCTCGCGCGGTGACCACTCCGGGTCGCCGACCGGAGCAAGGCTGTACAGCGCGACGAAAAACTGTGCTGCGTGAGCAGCGTAGCCGGAGGCGGTCGTGCGAATCGGCAGGTCGGCCAGGGCCAGGCCTACATCCGGGCGCCCTGGCGCCAGAGCGCCGAAGAACTCGGTCGTCAGCTGGGCGTCGATCATCAGCGACTGATCGTTGGCAACGAACAGGGAGGTCGAGGGTGGAAGCACGGCCGGGGAGCCGCGCATGAGTTCCTGGGCAGCCAGGTTGGAGACCCAGATGAACTCGCCGGGCTCCGTGTGTTCATTCCACGCAGCCTGAATCTCACGCGGCGACAGATACGGCTCGCGCAGTTCGAACATGGTCCACAAGTAGATAAACTCGATATCCGTGTCGTCGTCCGAGCCCCAAGGCGCCATGAAATTGAAGTCGAGCGTGCCCGTCGCCGATCCGTCGATATGATCGTGCCCCTGGTCGGTTCCCCAGTCGTCATCGGTGTAAAATGGAAAGTCGTTGCGTTGGCCCTCGCTGAGCAAGCCCGTCCAGTTGGCGATGCTCTGCCCCAGCCACATCGCGATAAGCCGGTCACGATAGGTTTGTCGGTTCAGTTCGAACGGTTCGCCAGCCGGCGGGTCCGCCGGCGGCAAGCGACTCCCATCCAAGCCATCGCCGTCGCCCGGAGAGTCTTGACGCCCGTCGGATCGGGGATCGTTCGAGGCATCGCCATCGCCGGGTGGCTCGGAATCGTTCGATCCGGGAGGCGAGGGGTCCTCGCCTTCGTTTCCGCCGTCGTCGGCCATCGCATCGGGTCGCGACGAGCTGGCAGGTTTCCCGTCACCAGCATCTCCGGCACAGGCGCCGATCCCGGCCATCACAGCCCACAAGCCCAGCAAGACGGCCCGCCTGGAAAACCACTTGCCTGCAAACCACGACCCATCTCGGCGAAACTTCATGGGCGGTAGTGTAGCGGGTCGAGGACCCAAAGTCCGCCTGGATAGACCGCTCGGCAGTGTGTCGCTCGACGGGCCAAAGCACCGCGATTCTCAAGAGTTCGACGCTAGGCCACCGCGCTGGCCGGCTACGACCAAACAATACAGGGGGATGAACATCAGGGATAGGTTGCGCATCTCGTCCAGGAAGCAGAATAGCAAGAAGAGGGGCAGGCTCACGGCCGCAGAGGCCAGCAACATCTGCTGCAGAGAACGTCCCGCGGGACGCCAAGCGCGCGCCACAGTGAGAGCGGCCAAGGCCACAAAGAGCACGTTGGAGGGCCTAGGAAATGCGATCCCCCAAGCGTAGGGCGTCGTCACGCCAAGCCACGCGCTCGGGTGCATCCAGAACCCCAGGTTCTGCCACAACTGAAACTCGGCGCCGACCCCCTCATTGGCAGCAAACGCCGCGCGGATGCTCAGCATGGCCGCAAGCGCCGGCAGAGTCAAAAGCGCCATGCGGACGACAGCACGCACCAGGGACATGCGCGAGAGTAGCAGCGGAAGCGTAATCGCACTCAGCAGGATGTTCGACTCCTTGTTCAACACGGCCAGGACCAGCAAAGGCGCCAGTAGCCAGTCTCGCCCGATAAGGAGGGCGAGCGTGATAGCGGCAATGAACATCAACTCGGAGAAGTCATAGAAGTAACCACCGTGCAGGAACGTAATCGGAAGCACGGCCATGAAGGCGATGGGATACAGTGCAAGCCCGGGTCGATCTCCTAGCAGCACACGCCCTATCGCGAACAGCAACCACATCAGGACCACCGT
Organism: Myxococcales bacterium; assembly: GCA_028817905.1. GTDB lineage: Bacteria > Myxococcota_A > Polyangia > Polyangiales > JAFGIB01 > JAPPOR01. Next base: position 3,555 of record JAPPOR010000221.1, on the reverse strand, counting down.
GCAGACGTAGGTGATCAGGTAGACCGCGATATACATCGTGCTGAGCGGCTGTTCCCAGAGTGATGGATCGGCCCGCCACGTGGGCGGTGGATGGATGGCTGCGAGGCGATTCTGAACGGATGCCGGAGCGTGTTGCGTCAAGGCCGGGGCCAGGCGTGCAACGGTCGGCACCAACAGGCGATATACGAAAGGCCGGTGAGCTTTGTAGTCCAGCATGTACTGGATCCCGTTGCGCTCGTACTGCTCGCTGAACGACCACAGCCGACAGAACGAATCCACGCACCACGCAGACACAGCCATGAAGACCAGAAAGATCCAAGCGTACGCCAGCGATCGGTCTGGGATTCGGAATGGTATGACCTTGCCGATGGACATGGCGAAAGCTAAAGGTAGCACCTACTAACGCGAATCGTTCGGCAACTCGCGTGTGGATCGTGCGTTGCCGAGTGAACACGCTGCTCGGGCTCCAGCAACCATGGGACCGCACCAAAACAGCAAACCCTGAGCTCGAGTGAGCCCCTGTGTCCATTTTTTGACGGATCGCGAAGCCGTGATCGATAGTCGATGGTGGAGCTGGCTGTGTGGAACCGACCGAATTGCATCCTGTTCGCGCTGCTGACGATCCCCACCGTGGCCGTCGCCGCACCACCACAGCCAACCGCCCCGAATGGGGAGCACTGGGTGGGCGATGTCGGCATGACGAGCGAGCAGCTCGCCATACTGCGGACGCAGCTGGCTGGTAGCAACCGCGACACGCGACAACAGGCCCTCCAGCAACTGTCGCACCTGTCCGCCGACTCGCTTCCAGCAATCCGGACACGCCTACAGCTGCGACGGGGACAAGCCCTTGAGCTACAGCGCGCGCGCGAGGCGATCACCGGTTTTCGTCACGCGGTCGGTAGCCGGCGAGCCGATGATGACGTTGACATCGAGCCCGGCGTTGCGTTGGTCCTAATGCAACAGCGCGGGACCGTCACGGTCACGATGGCGGAGACCCTTTTGCTGCTGCGGTCACTCGAACGGATCAGGACGCGTGAGGCGGGGTTGTTGATGGCCCTGTTCGTCGACATGGACGACGGCCTGTGGATGAACGAGCTACGGCGTGCCCGGCGCCGGGCGGGTCTGTGGATGCTGCCTGCGCTGCTTGAGCTGCGCTCGCATGAACAGGCGGAGGTCAAGCAATGGGCACGCCGAGGGATCAGCGCACTGAATATGGATGATCCCAAGAGGGCCACCTCGGTCGCAGATCACCACCTGGCTGCCGCAGTGGTTCGTGCCTATGCTTCACCACTGGATTTCGAGGCGATGCCCGTCCTGGTGCGGCTGGTGGCCGCAGACGAGACCCAAGTTCGCGAAGCGGCACGCTGGGCTGTGTCAGAGTTCGGGCAGAACGCGATCTGGCAATTGCGGGAGCTGTACGAGGAACTGACGGGGCAGCAAGCAGACAAGTCGTGGAAGTGGGAACGCACCGCCCACGAGCTCTATACGTTCATCGATCGCAAACGGATCGAGGTCGCCTCGACTGCGTTCGCTGAAGGCATGCGGCACTACTTGGAAGGCGACCTGTCGAAAATGGCTGCCCGTTTCGACGTCGCACTCAGAACCTATCCACTGGCTAGCGAGCGTGCCGACATGGCGGTCGGGTATGCTGCCCTTGGGGACGACCGCATGGCCCACGACGACCTGGTCACGGCCGAGCATGCATACCAGCGTGCCCACCGGCTCACAGACAGCGCGGAGGCGCGAAAACGCTACGCTGCTCGGTTGTGGTTTGCGCGTTCCGAGCGCGCCGTCAGCGCTGGCGTGGTGGACCTGGCGGGCTACGACAAGGCCCTCGCGCTTGATCCCACGTTGGCTGGCGCGTGGCACGCTCGAAACGTCCTGGACGGGACCAAGCGGCGACAGGAACGTCAACAACGCAGGTGGGCAGCCGCGGGCGCGCTGGCATTCACCCTCGCACTGCTGTGGCTGCTGATCCGCGTGCCATCGAGCGACGCGATCCGGGACGAAGCCAAGCGCGAGCCCAAACAAGGGTGCGAGGGCAGCGCCGACGCGATCGCCTAGCCCGCATCCATGACCAAGGCACGTGATGATCGTGCACGTGATCGGCTTCGCAGGAGTTTCGGCGAAGGAGGGAATACTCGCTGTATTTTCGACCGAAACGAAAGCGCTGTGGGCTCGAGCGGTTGTGCGAGGGCGCGCGAGTTGGTGATGGATGCGGGCTAGTGGGATCATTGCTCCATGCCGGGCTGGCGGGAGTCCTACAGCGGTCCTGGCGACAGCACACCCAGTGCCAGTAGCATTGCAGGTCGGCGTTTTTCGCTCAGACCTGGAGAAGTAGTGGATGGTCTCGTTCAAGCCCGGTGAGCAACCGAAGGCCACGCGCCTGCGCGTGTGGCGTACGCCTCTGTGTGCCCTAGTCATCTGCCTAGGTGCACCCACAGCCAGCCAGGCTCGGCCAAGGTCGGCCGAATGCAGGGCGGCCGGGCCTCCGGGTCGCCTCGATGCGCAGGCCCCGTTTGCGTCGCTATCGACGCTCCAATACGACGGCGACCAGTGGCTCGTACTACTCGACCGGACGGAGTCTCCCAAGAGCGTGCGGCTTGTGAGTTCCCGCGGGCGCCACATCGGCCTATCCCGGCCTCCCCGGTTTGCCCCCAGCCAGTGGTTCGGGCGAGGCAGCTCCATCTATGCCCTGGGAACTGCTCGTAGTCTCGAAGAGGGCATGCAGAATGTGGTGCTCGTGCGGTGGGCGATGGATGGTCGCAGACCCCGGCTGATTCGACTGTGGGCCCAGCCCGAGATTACAACACCACCGACCGCTATCCTTACAAATGCCACCTTGGCGGTGGGATGGGCCAGCAAGCAGGCGGGAGCCAAGGAAGCCTCCCGATGGACCCTCGGTGTGGTCGACATGGAGCGCATGCAGCCCACCGACCCGTTGGTGGTTGGCAAGCCCGCCAGGCGCACATGGGGTAGGTTGATGCTCAGTGGTTCGGAGATTGTCGCGCTGTGGATCGCGGACAATGAACCCATGACCGCTCGCTTCGACCAGCACGGCTCCGTCGTTCGCAAAGCGACCGGAATATCATGGCCAGGTGATGTCACCGTGACAGCAACAGCACAGTGTGGCGCATACCTGTATGCAATCGACCGCGACAAGAACAGACGAGCCAGGCTCTCCCTACTCGGACAGGACGGTCCCCAACCGCTGACGACCTTCGATGCGGTCGAGCCGGGGGAAGTGTCCTTGACCTGCACGGGCAATGCGGCGGTCGTCGGCCACCGCGTATGGAACGACAGAGCGGGCAGTGTCGTCTTTTGGGTGTCCACCGTTGCACCCTCAGGCAAGGTACGCGCACGCCGCGTGCGAGACATCAAGGGTCGCAAGGACGATCTTCGCATGACAACCATCGCGGGCTCCGGCGACGACCTGGCTGCCTGGTGGATGCAAAGCAACGGCGGGCGCAGCGAGCTCTACACCCGCCGAGTCGGCTGCAAGTAGAAGCAATCTGGTCATTTGGGAAGCGGTTCGTCGTCGAATCCGGACGATGC
>JAPPOR010000066.1:6804-10538 GCA_028817905.1 Myxococcales bacterium | reverse complement strand
GTACCGAGTACGACAGCTTCGACCGCAAGTTCACGAAGGGCTTCTTCGACTCCACAGTACGCGAAACCAATGACCGCGACGCGGGCGTCCTACACGCTACAACCGCCACCGAAGACGCCTATACCATGGAGCTGGCCATCCCGTGGAGCTCGCTGGGAATCACCCCGCTTTCCGGACAAACGGTGATCGGCTTCGACATTGGCTGCAACGACGACGACGACGGAATCGACCGCGACCTTCAGCTGATGTGGCATGGTACGCGCTTCAACTACGATCGGACGGACGCGTTTGGCGAGCTTTTCCTAGTGCTTTAGCCATGGCTCGGTGCCCGGCGATACCGACTTGGCGTGGTCATGAGGAAGCGCCGAAATGCGTTCCCGAACGCGGTGGTGGACTCGTAGCCGACCTTCGACGCGACCTGTTCGATGGGCAGGGTGGTAGTGCGGAGAAGCTGCGCGGCCCGGTTCATGCGCCAGCGGGTCACGTAGGCTAGCGGTGGTTCCCCTACCAGTTCCGCAAAGCGACGTGCGAACGTTGCCCGAGACAGGCCTAGCTTTTCAGCAAGCCCCTGGACGGTCCACGGCGCTTCGGGGGCAGCGTGGATCAACACCAGTGCTTTGCCTATCTTTTGGTCCCGCAGGGCGCCCAGCCAGCCCCCGGTCGCCGCCGGCTGCCGTTCCAGCCACGCGCGCACGACCAAAACCAACAACACATCGAACAAGGGTGGAACGACGAACTCCGTTCCGTTGCGTTGCTTTTGGGTCTCCCGGAACATGATCCGCAGGGCGCTCTGGAGACTCTCGTCCTGGGCGGCGACATCGGCCGACAGGTGGATCACGTTGGGTAGCGCGTCAATGAACGGGTTTGGCACCGAGTGGTCGAATTGCACATCCGCGCAAACGAGCGTGGTCGCCTCCTGGGCCGCGTCGCTGGGGACCTGAGGGAGCTGTGAAAGACGAGCCGCCATGTGCTCGAGCCCCTCTTCGAACGGAACGGGTGGCGTGTCGGGCGTGTCAGCCAGGGTGTGGGACAGTCCGTGCGGCAGAAAGGCCACGTCCCCCTGAACGAGCCGAACCGGCTCTTCCTTTCCGATCCGCAGCCAGCACAGCCCGCGTTGGACGACGTGAACGGCTGCTCGTACCTCCTTGCCGACCAAGAGGCCCCACGGCGCCAGTAGTTCGTTGCGGGCGAGCACCGCGTGGCCCAGCTGCGCGACTCGCAGTACGTCGCTCAAGACATCCATCGCCATTCAGCCTACGCTTCTCCTGCTAGCGAGTCTCCATACGTGAGACGATTGAGTGATCAACAGTGGCTATAACAGCTAGTTCATCCAGATGGGCAGGCTTGTGATGATACTCAGCTGCTTCAAACGATAGCGCCCGATGCCTTGCCCGCAGGGCCACGAAGAAGTCTTCAACACGCTGTCACGCTGGCAGGGGGACCACACGGTTTCCGGTCCCGAGCCATCCACCGGGAGGTCGCGTTCCGCCACCGGACGGGAACGGTGATAGCAACGCTTACAACCGATCGTGCCACCCTATCGCGTCGCCCTTCGCTGAGCCATCGAACGAAACTGACAACTAGAGAATTCGCCATCAACAGAGTCTGCGAAGAGGTGGGATTCTGGCCTTCCGCATCAAAGCGGCGGCCCGGCCACGAGAGGGCCAGGGCACTACAGGTACTGCATAGGTGTGACCTACCATCGTATCCATGCACAAGCTATCAGCCTCATCGGTTCAGCACACTTGGCATAGCCTAAAGGTCTAAGGGGCCCTGGACGACCGCCACACTTGGATCTAGAAGGACGACGACCAAGAAACCTGCCACGCAGTTGGCACGTCGCGATGGAGGGGAGGCTGCTCGAATGAACCGGGGCCTCCCTGCAAGTAGTCAGAAAAGGACACGAGGAAATGACGCATCGCGAAGTTGCTCGCGGCGGGGATGAAGGAGGGGTCGAACCGCAAGTCCCAGGGGGCGCCAGCGCGAGCGCGAACGGCCATGGGCGACGCGGCGGCCCGCCGGGCAAAGGCCGCGCGGTGAGCGATGCAAGCATTGCTGCCTCCCGAGCCGCACCTACAAGTGACGTACAGGTCACAGGCGACACCCTCTCGCTTGGCTCGATCATCTCGGTGGCCCGATGGGGAACGCCTGTGCACCTGTCGACAGAGGTGATGGACGCAGTGGGACGGTCTGTTCAGTTGAAGAACAAGCTCGTAGCCAAAGGCGAAGCCATCTATGGAGTCACCACCGGCTTTGGAGACTCTGCGGATCGACAGCTCTCGCCCGACCGAGCGGCTGCGCTTCAGCGCAGCCTGGTGAACATGATGGGGTGCGGGATGGGCCGTCACGCTCCCCTGGAAGAGGCCCGGGCGACCGTGTTGATCCGAGCCAACTGCCTTGCGCGCGGTCATTCGGCGGTGCGCCCGGCGATTATAGAGCGGCTACTGCTGCTCCTAAATCACGGTGTGACCCCGGCCATCCCTGAGCAAGGTTCTGTTGGCGCAAGCGGGGATTTGGTTCCCCTATCGTATCTGGCAGCGGTGCTGTGCGGCGAGCGGGAAGTCTTCTACGAACAGGAATTGATGCCTGCCAAGGTTGCCTTGAGCCGGCTTGGTCTTGAACCGCTGAAGCTCCAGTCCAAAGAAGCGCTCGCTTTATTGAACGGGACAGCTTACATGGCCGGAGTCGCCTGTCTGGCTGCCTACGATGCCCAGACAGTCGCTTTGACCGCGGACCTTTGCACCGCGCTTACTACTGAGGTCCTAAGGGGCATGCAAGGCGCCTTTTCGCCGTTCCTGCACGATGTGACCAAGCCCCACCAGGGTCAGATGAGGTCTGCTAGAAACGTCCGGGCGCTGCTGCGCGGCAGCGCGATGGTCTTTGACGGCGACTCGCCCGGTGGCGAAGGGCCAACGCGCGGCGTAAAGCGCCTGTCGCAACGCGTGCAGAATAGCTACAGCGTGCGCTGTGCGCCTCACTTCATCGGCGCCATGTGGGACACGCTTGATTGGGTCGAGCGGTGGCTGTGTACTGAGGTCAACTCCTCGACAGACAACCCGCTGTTCGACATCGAAGCCGGTGCTGTGGCCACCGGAGGCAACTTCGCAGGGAGCCACGTAGGACTCGCGTCGGATGCGTTGCGGACCGCGACTGCCAGTGTTGGGGACCTGATCGATCGGCAACTGGCATCGATCGTCGATGAAAGGCACAGCAATGGACTTCCAGCCAATCTGGCCGCGCCTGTCCCCCCGGGGCATCCAGAGGCTGGCATCCGGCACGGTTTCAAGGGTCTGCAGATCGCATGTTCATCATTGACGGCAGAGGCACTGCATCTGTGCACTCCGGTCACAGCGTTTTCTCGCTCTACGGAGTGCCACAATCAGGACAAGGTCAGCATGGCTACGATTGCCGCGCGTCGCACCCGGGAGGTGGTGCGTCACGTCGAGAACGTTCTGGCCTGTCATCTGCTGGCGCTGTGCCAGGCAGCCGAGCTTCGCGGTAAGGAACGCTTGGGCGCGACCCGCCCCGCCTTCGAGCGCATTCGTACGGTATCGCCCGCGTTGGAGGGGGACCGCGAGCTCGAGCGGGACATTGCTGCAGTCGCGAGGCTGATCCGAGACCGTGAGCTTCTTCAGGACCTGCCCATGCAGCATGATGTAGCCCACGTCGGAGCGGCGCAGTGAACGTCGTTCACCGGATCGACGATTGGGCCAAGCGCCATCCAGAGCGACCAG
>JAPPOR010000066.1:0-5958 GCA_028817905.1 Myxococcales bacterium | reverse complement strand
AGGGCTACGGTTTGACCGAAACGTCTCCACTCGCCTCGTACAACCACGAGACGCGGTACCGCTTGGGGTCGATAGGTGTGCCGATTGAAGGAGTTGACATGAAGGTAGTCGGCGAAGACGGAAGCGATTGCAGTCCGGGTCAGTGGGGGGAGATCTGCATTAGGGGACCGAATGTGATGGCAGGCTACTTCCGCAACGACGAGGAGACCGCATTGGCCATGCGGGGCTCGTGGTTTCGCTCCGGCGACATTGGGTACTGCGACAGTGACGGCTACTACTTCCTTGTGGATCGGCAAAAGGACATGATCAATCGTTCGGGCTTCAAGATTTGGCCCAGGGAGGTTGAGGAAGTCCTGTATCGACATGCCGCTGTCAAGGAGTGCGCGGTCGTCGGCACCGCGCACCCGACCCACGGCGAGTCAGTGGTCGCCTATATCATGAGGGCAGAGGGTAGCGCCGTTTCGGTACAAGCCCTGCGCGAGCATTGCCGAGCGCAGCTCGCTGGCTACAAAGTGCCGGAACGGTTCGTCCTGGAAGCCCCTATCCCCAAGAACGCCTCCGGGAAGATTCTGAAGCAGGAGCTTCGCCGTCGAGCCAGCGAGGATGCGCCATGAGCGCCCTTGAGAGGGCGCAGCGAGGCGATCGACGCCACCATACGCGCATACCGATTGCGTACGGGCAAGCTTCGATCGGCTCCGAATCAGGGGATGCGCGACCGCTTCCGCTGCTGGACTTCTCACCTGAGGGAGTCGCTCTAAGGACCCCGGGACCGCCATCCTGGGCGGACGGACAGACCCAGCTTGTCTTGCGGTTGGGTGGTGAGCCCATTGCGTGTCGAGCGCACGTGGCCCGCGTGTCAAAACAGTCCGATGGGCAAATTTGTGGCCTGCGGCTTGGGTTCGAGGATGCCGACTGTTTTGCCGTTGCGCAAACATACCATCGGCTTCGCTTCGCGGAGCTTCGCCGTCGGGGCTCTCTCGACGAGCGCATGTTGCATGAGTTGTTGGTAGCGTCGGGGTATACGCGTCTGAAGGACGATATCGCGCCAAGCGCGATCTGGCTGCGCGCGCCGTGGCCCAACACGCTGACCCACGAGGCGGTCTACGTTGCCCGCGACCAGCGTGCCCTGGGGCATGTTACGGTTACTCGAGCATATTCCAAGACGTGGCTGGGGCACGAGATTGCGACATTGCGGAACCATCCCGAAGCGATGGCCTGTCGTAGGACGCTATATCAGCATTTTTCGGTATGGCCTCGACTGCTGGATGGAGACGATGCGCACTTGCTTGGGTACTACGACCGTACGCGCCCTTGGCATCAGCGGATGTTTGAGGGGTTCGCCGACCGCTGCGGCGACCAAGACTGTTTGGTGTTGCCGATGGAGCGCTACGCGCTGGATAGGCCATCGGATGCGTCGGAGGACGACCAGCAGGGCGGGTTGAGTGCCGGCGCTAGCGTGGCGCGGGCAGGGATTTCCGACGCTGAATGGGTAGCGGAGCTGGTGGGAAAGCACTGGCCCGGCCTTGTGCTTCGAGCGTTCGACATTCACCCCGACAGGCTGACGGCTGAATGCATGCACCCGGCCTACCGAACGGCGCACCTCCGCCGGGCACGCGACGTCCTCGTCCTACGGGTCCGGGAGCAGCCCGTGGGTGCAGCGCTGTGTGAATGGAGCGACAGTCGCATCTCCCTGTTCAACGTGCTCAACATGGCTCAGATATTCATCGAGTCCGACGCCGACGTGCCGGCTGAGGCGCGGAATCTGCTCGTGCAGCGTGTACGCGCGTTCTACGGGGACCTCGGGACGCCTCCGCCCATGCTCGTCTGCCCACCGGGAACCTTCGGTGAGGCCGGGTTGCAGGGGTGCCGCATGGTCGAGACCATGGGTTGCATCGTTTGGAGCTCCGAGGGGTTACGCCAGTACGAAAGCTATGTCGCCGAGGCCATGCCTGCTGCGCAGGGGGTGTCCTCGGAATACCCGGCCCAGCAAGAGCCACTGCGGGTGGATTCGGAGGCGGAATGAGCATCGGCGTAGCGAGCACGGATGTAGTCGTGGTCGGCGGTGGTCCCGCCGGATCGACCGTTGCCGCGTTGATCGCGAAAGCGGGCTATGACGTAGTCTTGCTGGAAAAGGAACGGTTCCCCCGCTACCACATCGGAGAGTCGCTTCTGCCATCGACGGTTCACGGTGTGTGTGAACTTCTAGGGGTTAGGGAGGACGTCGAGAAGGCCGGGTTCGTGCGCAAGCACGGGGGCACGTTTCGTTGGGGCAACAATCCTATCCCCTGGACCTTCGGCTTTGGGGAAGCGAAGGTCTCGGAGGAACGCGTTGCAGACTATGCTTTGCAGGTCGAGCGGTCCCGTTTCGACGCTCTACTGCTGGACAATGCACGTAGAGTCGGCGTCGATGTTCGAGAGGAGCACTCGGTCGTTTCCGCACGCGTGCACAGCGGCCGCACCAGTGGTGTCACGTATCGGGCGCCCGGGGGTACGGAAGGCTGGTTGGACGCTCGCTATGTGGTCGATGCGTCGGGGGCCTCTGGGGTTGTGGCCGCCCGAGTGGGCGAGCGTACCTACGATCCGTTCTTTCGAAACGTCGCGGTATTTGGGTACTTCGAGGGAGGAAAGCGGGACCCCGACCCACGCCTGCGCGGCAATATCTTATCGGAGGCCTTCGGTCGGGGCTGGGCTTGGTACATCCCACTAGGCGATACGCTTACCAGCGTGGGCGTAGTGCTCAGCCGTGAGGAGCTGCCGCGACTTCAGCGAGAGGGCGTGGAGCGGGCGTACCGGCTGTACTTGGAAGAGTGCCCCATCATTCGCAGCTATCTGGCGGAGGCCCAGAGTGTGACGACCGGGCAGTACGCGCCCGTTCGGGTGGCCCGCGACTACTCGTATACGAATACTCAGTTCGTGGCACCTGGCGCAGTAATGATCGGTGACGCCGCCTGCTTCGTCGATCCTGTCTTCTCGTCTGGAGTGCACCTGGCGACCTATTCGGCTGTGCTCGCGGCCCGTTCCATCAATACGAGCCTGTCAGGAGCTCTCCCCGAGGCTCTGGTGTTCGACGAGTTCGAGTATCGCTATCGGCGCGAATTCGCGGTGTTCTATGAGTTCTTGATCGCGTTTTACGAGATGCACCAGGACACCGAGTCCTACTTCTGGAGCGCGCGGAAGATCCTGGGAAGAGGTGGCCCCGCGCGCGACGCGTTCGTGAGGTTGGTTGCGGGCCTATCGTCAAGGGATGAGCCCGTCTTTGAGTTTGCGTCCATCTCGGAACTTCAGGAGTCCGTACGCAACTCAGTTTCGCTGATGCAGGCAGTAGGTGATGCCCAGTCGGCTGATGGGAATCTGCCTGATGAGTTGGAGCACGAACTGCGGAATAAGGCGGGACCACGGCTTCAAGCTCGCAGGAGCCTCATCGAACGTTCCCCGGAGGAAGCCCCGGTTCGGTCTCACGGACTGGTGCCTAGCGCTGACGGGTTGCACTGGGTGCAGTCCACTTCGGTGGAGGGAAGGGGGGATGGGAGATGAGCATGCCAGGAGGCCCACCGGGTCCGGAACGTAGGGATGCGGGCGATGGCCCGCTTCCCAACAATCCCCTCGGGAGCTATCGCCGCTATGTGATCGAAGCCTGGGCAGTTTACGGAGCGATCACGGCGGGCGTCTTTGATGCGCTCACCCAGCCCGCCTCACTGTCGACGTTGTGCCAGGACCATGGGTGGAACCGGTCTGCACTTCAGGCGCTGCTGCGCGCACTGACTGCCTGCGCACATGTGTCGGTCTCGCCAGATGGTTCGTACAGCCTGACCGATCGCGGCCGACGACTGTTCCTGCCTTCCTCGGACGACTACATCGGTGATGCTCTTTCGTTCCTTCGGACGACTCCCGCGTATATGCGCTATCCGGAAATCCTCCGGGGATCGGAAGCCATTGGGCTCAGCGAGGCGCAATGGTCCTACGTGACACGCGGGTCGGCGATGTATGCAACCGCGGGTGTCCGGACCCTGCTGGCACATTTTCCCGAGCTTTGGGGCCATCGAGACCTGGCAGTGCTAGACGTGGGGTGTGGTCAGGGGGTCTACTTGCAGGAGCTCTCAGAGGCTTTGCCACACGCGAGGTTGCTGGGAATCGACCCAACGCAGGCGGTTGTCGAGGAAGCGAAGGCCCGCCTCGGCGTCCTAGGTGCGCGCGCTCCTGAGGTCCGGCGGGCGCACCTGGCGGACGTTGAGGGAGCCTTCGACGTGGTGCTGATCAACCAGCTGTTTCACATGACGGGAGCGAAGGCAGCCGTCGCAATGCTGGACCAAGCCCGAGCGAAGCTGAAACCGGGTGGCTTCGTATTCGTTCAGGAGATCCTGGTCCACGACGACAACCCGTTGCCCGCGCTGTTCGGCCTAAACATGCGGTTGCTGTTTAATGAGGGTTGCGCCCTTACCCGCGATGAGCTCATCGACATGATCGCAGGGGCGGGCTTCCAAGACGTTGAGACGCATCCAATCAAGGAGCTGACGCCAGGCCTGACGTACGTGTCCGGCCGGGTCTGACAATGTGGAGATTACGATGAGAGACTTCTTCCAGACTGAGATCCGCAGTTTCGACGTAGTCCGGCAGTTCCCGTGGACGGATAGGAGGGGCTACGCAGACTTTCTTGCCCAGACGTACTACTACGTGTGTCACACGACGCGCTTGCTTGCGGTGAGTGCTGCGCGGATTGGTGTCCAGCGCGAAAAGCTTCACCATCGTTTCCTGAAGCACGCGGCTCAGGAACGGAGCCACCACCTACTTGCGGAGCGAGATCTGCAGCAGCTTGGTTACCGGTTGTCCTCCTTTCCGGAACGGGCGCTGACCGCGTCGCTCTACGAGTCGCAGTACTACCGGGCGGAGCACCTCTGCCCCACGATGATCTTTGGCTACATCTTCGCGCTCGAGGGCCTGGCAGCGGTGCATGGGCCCTACGTTTACAGAGCTATATACGATCATTACGGTGATGATTGTGCGAGTTTCGTCAAGCTGCACGCCAATGAGGATCCAGGTCACCTGGAGGCGACCTTCGAGATTGTCGAGACCCTGAGCTCTGAGGAGGCGGCGCGAATCAAGGACAACTTTCTGTTTACCCGGGATCTGTACAAAGCGTTGCTTGGGCAGATTCAAGCTGGTGACTGACTGGTCCGAAGTCCTGCCTCGACTACTGGCCAAGGCGAGCATCGTTTCTCGGCTTGCGCGTCGGATAGGGCCGTACCTGTGTGGAAAGCCTGAGTGTTGTCTCGTCTGGCGAAATCGATCGATGAGCTCTATGATCGGGGAGTAGCTTGCCGGTAGGCTCAACAGAAGGCTTCGCCCGTCATGAGTTCCTTTCCGCCTCCAGCCGATGGTTCCTCGGTGTCGACCCCGCCCCTGGACCCGCGCGCAACCGTTCCGCTGCCATTGATTCTGTGGAAGAACATCTTCGTCGTAGTCGACGATGGCAACGTGTCGGCAAGCGACTATGAGGAAAGCTCGCGCCGCGTGCTCGCGCAGGCGTTGCGCTATCCTGATGGTATCGGTGGCCTTACTGTGATTCCGCAGAGCGGGCGCCCTCCTTCCGAAGCGGGGCGACAGGCCATCAAGCGAGCCTACGAAAGCGTCACGCCCCATTTGCGGTCGGTCTGCTGGCTGGTCGAAGGTCAGGGGTTTCGGGCAGCTACCGCGCGGGCAGCGCTCGCGGGGTTGCGGCTCTTGCTGCGCCCGCCTTTCCCGACAAAGGTGTTCGCGGACCTCAACGATGCAGTGCCATGGTTGAGCCAACAGTTGGGGACCCGCTCAGTCGGCACGGTCGCGGAGGGAGTGACGCACATCCGCTCGCAGCTGAACGAGCTGGAGGCCAGGCACCAATCGGTACGGCCTTTCCCCTAGCCCGGATTATTCATGAACTCTGCATCGCCTCGCTTGTTCTTCGACTTCACACGCCTTTCGTCG
>JAPPOR010000907.1 GCA_028817905.1 Myxococcales bacterium | reverse complement strand
CGGCTGCCGAGTTGCTCCGGCTGCGTCAGGCGGTGACCCGCGTTCGCCGCGCGCGCCCGACGACGCACATCTGATCTAGTACGACTTGGTCACAACCGTCGTGATGGATCGCGCCGGACCCGGTTTTTTCAGGGTCCGCGGCCGATGAAGGAAGGGTGGATCCCTTTCGAAGAGGTCGCGGATGCTGTGGAAACCGGGGACAAGCGAGGCGCGCGTCGGATGTGATCAAGTCGTACTACGCGGGAACCGAAAATCTGGTACCTTCCCGCCCACCATGATCAAGATCGGTGATTCCCTTCCGACCGCAACCCTGACCGAATCAACGGTTTTTGGTGACGCCTGTCCCGCGGCACCCGAGCGCGTGAAGGTGGCTGAAGCGGCGGAGGGCAAACGGCTCGTGATCTTTGGGTTGCCGGGCGCTTTCACCCCTACGTGCTCTGCCCAGCACTTGCCGGGATACGTTCAGCATCTCGAGGCCCTGAAAGCCAAGGGGATCGACGAGGTGTGGTGTGTGGCGGCCAATGATGGCTTTGTGATGGCTGCCTGGGGTCGCGAGCGGGGGGCCATTGGCAAGGTCCGCATGCTTGGCGACGGTGGCGCGGATTTCGCACGCGCCCTCGGGCTTAGCGTTGACATACCCGGCATGGGCACGCGTATGCAGCGCTTTTCGATGCTCGTGGAGGATGGCGTGGTTCGGCAGCTCAACGTAGAGGAGCGTGGCAAGTACGGCGCCAGCTCCGCCGAGACGATGTTGACTCAAGTAGGATAGAGGAATGCGAATGACGACAATGCGTCCTGGCCTGCGTAGAGGCGTGCACGGCACCTTGTGCGTCGTGGTGGCCTGTTTGGGTGTTTCGCTTGCTGCTTGCGAGGAGAAGCCGCGCCTGGAACAACCTCCGCCACCGGAGCGTTCCTCCTCCGCGGCTGAAAAGCCCACGGGACAGGTCGCCCCAACGCCGCAAAAGGATGGGGCCCAGGCCCTGATAGCGCGCGCCAAGCCCATCTTCGGTGTGCTCCCGGCGGCTGCGGTTCGGTCCGACAACCCGCTGACTAATGCGAAGATAGCCCTGGGCCGGCAGCTCTACTTCGAGACGCGTCTGTCCAAGGCCGGGGACCTGTCCTGCAACAGCTGCCACGACCTGGCCAAGTACGGGGTCGACGTTCGGACGCCTGGGGCCAAGACCTCATCGGGTCACAAGGGTGCCCTCGGCGATCGCAACGCACCCACTGTCTACAACGCGGCCCTTCATATTGCTCAGTTCTGGGATGGCCGCGCTAAGGACGTCGAAGAGCAGGCCAAGGGGCCGATCCTGAATCCCGTCGAGATGGCCATGGCGGACGAGGCGGCCGTTCTCAAGGTGCTCGCTTCGATCGACGGGTACCAAAAGATGTTCGCCGCAGCCTTCCCGGACGACAAGCAGCCCCTGACCTACGACAATCTGGGTCTCGCGATCGGCGCTTTCGAACGCAAGCTGACGACGAAGGGTCGCTTTGACGCGTTCCTGGGGGGCGATGCTTCGGCGCTGTCCGAGCAGGAACAACGGGGCCTAGGGTTGTTTCTCGACGCCGGTTGCACGGCGTGCCATGCGGGTCCCGCCCTCGGGGGCCAGATGTACCAGAAGCTCGGGTTGCTCAAGCCGTATCCAACCCAGGATCCGGGTCGCTCAAAGGTTACCGGCAACGAGGCGGAGAAGTTCTTTTTCAAGGTTCCCAGTCTGCGAAATATTGCGGAGACGGCGCCGTACTTGCACGATGGAAGTATCGCGACCCTCGAGCAGATGGTGCGTATCATGGCCGAGCACCAGACGGCCAAAGGCAAGCTAAGCGAGGCCGAAACGGCCGATCTGGTAGCCTTCCTCAAGAGCCTGACCGGCGATCTTCCCGCCAGCAGCTACATCGCGCCGCCTCCGGCGATCTGACGCCCGCTCTTTGAAAGGGGAGGCTTCGGCCTGTGGCCGCTCAAAACGTTCTCGGCCGGCGCTTCCCCATTGCCGTTGAGCACGCCGTTCGTATCGCGTGCCGCTGGGCTGGGGCGTTTTCGCCGGACTAGCCCGCATCCATCACCAAGGCACGTGATGATCGTGCAAGTGATCGGCTTCGC
>JAPPOR010000620.1 GCA_028817905.1 Myxococcales bacterium | reverse complement strand
AGCATGGGCTTTCTCCTTGTGGCCTAGACAACCCAAGGGGTAGCCCATGTCTCGTCGGAGAAGAACCCCTGTGATTTCAGAGCCTTCTAGGATCCTACCTATGAACCCGGGCTAAGCCGCCGCGTGCGATTCGACGGTTCGCATCACCAGCCGGATCGCCGTGTGCAGCTGCTCTTGCGAGGGACCACCCGGGTGGTAGAGGGCCTGCACGGCATCGGGTTCGCTCGCGACCAGCCGAAACTGGCGCGTCTTGGGGCTCATCATGAACATCGTGCGGATCACGGAGCGCGCCAGGGTCGCCCATACCCCATCGCCGCAGGGATAGATCACGAACTGCTTGATGGAGGGCGACAGGCGCTCGATCTCGCGCTTGGCTTGCGCGCGAATGTTGGGCGCCTGGTGGCCGTCTACGATTTGCAGGGCGCTGAATACGATCAGCTCCTTGGGCTGCCGCTCCAGCGCCGCTTCCAACTGCGCGAGCCACCAGTTCCAGCGCGGCTGCGTGGCACCCTTGCCCCAAGCATTGATCAGCACACCTGAGAGCTCCATCGCAACGACACCATCGAAACACCGGAGCTTCTGTTCCAGGTCTGTGGTCACAATACCTAGCGTACGCCAGCCAAGCATGAGATCAAACCTGGACAAGTCCGGCACTCGCATGGCTGCGCGTCCGCATCTGTGCGACGTCGTGTCCCACTTGTCGCCATGCTCGCCCAGGAAGTGCACGCTCGCGCACGGGGACGGAGATGTAGTGGCGGGGCTCCGCCCGGCTCGGCGAAACATGGAACCGGTGGATTGCGAAGACGCTCTCGCGACGAGTCTGCGTGAGCCAAATCCAATCGTTCATCTCGGCCGGAGCGACGAAGGAACGACGCGAAATTGGTCTTTTCGACGTCACGGGGTTCAGCCGGAGCGAAGCGACGCGGCGTGACCTGGGGAAAGACGGTGGGTGTACATAGGACGGCTTTGCCGCGTCGGGGCAAGGGCGCGTGCCCTTTTGCTGGCCGCCGTCTACCAATCATTGGCCACCGCGAGCGTTGCGGGCATCTGGACGGCGCTTGCTTTTGGCGCAACACCACCGCATGGTGGAAAGTCGAAGGAGGCGCTGGATGCAGACGGTAGGTGTAGTGGGAGCCGGGCAAATGGGATCTGGTATCGCGCAAGTCGCCGCGCAGGCAGGACTAACCGTGGTGCTGGTCGACCGGAGCGAGGACGATGCGGTGCGCGGCCAACAGCGAATCAAAAAGCATCTCGATCGACAGGTCCAAAAAGGACGATTGGATTCGTCGGACGCCCAGGCGATCGCCGGTCGTGTGCGGGCTAGCGGCACCCTGGAGGCGCTGTCGGGAGCCGACTACGTGGTCGAGGCGGCGCCGGAGGCCCACGAACTCAAGCGCAGCGTCTTCGTCGAGCTCGATGGCATTACTCCTGCGCACGCGGTGCTTGCCACCAACACATCGTCGATTTCCATCACGGCGCTGGCAGCTGCTACGAAACGCCCAGGCAAGGTCATCGGCATGCATTTCATGAACCCGGTGCCTGCCATGAAGCTCGTCGAGATCATTCGCGGTCTGCAGACGAGCGACGAGACCTATGCGGTCACACGCGCTCTGGCCGAACGCCTGGGCAAGGATACGGTGTTGGCCAAGGAAGCGCCGGGGTTCATCGTCAACCGCATCCTGATACCCATGCTGAACGAAGCGATCTTTGTGCTCGAGAACGGGTTGGCGTCGGAGCAGGACATCGATGCGGCCATGAAGCTCGGCACCAATCAGCCAATGGGACCCCTCGCGCTGGCGGACCTAATTGGGCTTGACACGGTCCTGGCCATTTGCGAGTGCCTCCATAAAGAGCTGGGCGATGACAAGTACCGCCCAGCCCCGCTGCTGCGACGCTACGTGGCGGCGGGTTGGTTGGGCCGCAAGGCCGAGCGCGGCTTCTACACCTACGGATAGCCTCGCTAGCCCGGATCATTCATGACTTCGGCGTCGGATCGCGCAGGGATTCGACTTCACAGGGCTTTCGACGACCGACGGGAATACTGCCTGTATTTTCTCGGGCGGCGAAAGTCCTGTGGAGTCGAAGGACAAGCGAGGCGGCGT
>JAPPOR010000207.1 GCA_028817905.1 Myxococcales bacterium | reverse complement strand
GCTAGCCCGCATCCATCACCAAATCACGCGCCCTCGCACAACTGCTCGACTCCGCTTCGGATATTTGCCTCCTTCACCGAAACCCCTGCGAAGACGATCACTTGCACGAGCATCGCGTACCTTGCTGATCGAGGCTGCCGGGCGCGGGTGCCAGCAGCCTGTTTGAAACACCTAGTTGGTGGTATCCGAAAGCGATGGAAATCCCGCCCCTGGTGCCCGAACTGCAGGTGCAGGACCTCGACCGCTCGCTGGCATTCTATCTGGAGACCCTCGGGTTCTCGGTTGCGTGGAGCCGTCCTGAAGAACAGTTCGCCTTCTTGCGGCGCGAGCAAGCCGCGATCATGCTCGAGCAGGCAGAAGGCCCGGGCCGCAGGATCACGACGGGCCCGCTGGAGCACCCCTTTGGGCGCGGGATCAATTTTCAGATCATCGCCTCGAATGTGGATGAGCTGGCCGAAGCCATCGTGGACACGGGCCACGAGCTGTTCCTCCCACTCGAAGAGCGCTTGGTCCGAGTCGGAACCGGGCACATCCGCCTGCGCCAATTCATCGTCTCTGACCTCGACGGATACCTGCTGCGCTTCGTCCATCCTCACGCCCCCCAGACATCCACTGAAATGGACTAGCTAGTTCCATGTGGTTCAAATGCCTGCCAGCCGGGCTAGCTCCACGGAATCCTTGGGCCTCGGCAGGACCGCGGCTGGAATGCCATAATGCGAACCCATGGCGATTCGACCGGTTGCGGGCCAGCCCGAAGAGGAGGCGGTGCAAACGCACCTGCGGCGCCATGATCGGGACCGAGCGCTAGTGGCTGCCAGCGGCCTGTGGGGCGATGAGCTTGGGCAGTTCTGCATGGCACTGCTCGACAGCCAGCCCGAGGCCGAAAGGGTGGTCAGCGAAACGTTGCTGGCATTCCACCACATGGCATCCAGGCTCTGCGGCCTCCCGCTGCGCATGTGGCTGTTCGGTCGCGCGCTCGAACGGTGCCGGGAGCGCCGGCCACAGACTGGTCGCCACAGGCTCGCGCATGCCGAACAGCCCGGGCGCCTCTCCCCACCATCGACCACCGCCTCGCTGGCGAAGCGCGTCGGCCCAGCACCGAAGCCCGCCACCCTCCGCACCTGGCTCGAACGACTTCCGTCCGATCAACGGGAGATCGCCCTACTCCGCTATCTCGCCCGGCTGGACTACCCCGCGATCGCCAGCCTGTGCGAGGCCTCCCCTGAAACCGTGCAGCGCAAGCTGGGTCGCGCCCTGCTGGACCTGAGGCAAGAGGCCCTCGAAGCAGGTGGGAACGCGCTGCCATGAGCGATGCTGACCGCCGCGTGCAGTTCGTTGCCGACCTCGCGGCCGTGCTCGACGGCGATCCCGACGCGCTTGCCCGCAACGTTGTCGTGCGCGGCGACAACTCTGCGATCGCGGACCTGGAGGCGGACGCACGAGCCATGGCGGGATGGATCGGCGAGGCGGGCGCTGACTTCGTGCTTCCCGAGGGCTTCTCGGCGCGGCTTTGCGCCCAGGCCGGCATCGCGCCGGCACTCGCGAAGCGATCCCCCGCAGACAGCGGACCGCAACTGGGCGGCCAACGCGACGAACATCCAGGGGTGCGGGTGACCCTGGGTTCCCAGGCACGCACGGGCCACGCGGGAACCCACCCACGGGGCGACGCAGGCGAAACCACCGCACTGGCGCTCCGGCGCGCCGACCCGACGCCCGCCGAAGGGGCGAGAAGGAAACGCCAGAAGTCCCGCACCGCAGGTCGGAGGTCACTGGCCCTGACAGCGACCGCCATGCTCGCGGTAGCGGGCTACTACGGATGGCAGCATGGCGGCGCGCAGTTCGGTGCGCGGCCGGACCACACCCCCAGTGCGGAACCCCGTGCAGGCAGCAAACCACAAGGCCCGCGTCACGCGAGTGGCCCGCGCGCCTGGCAAGTGACCCGCTACACGGACCCCAGAACCCGTCCAACCCGCGCTCGGCGATCCGTTCCGAAGGCGCTGACGCAGCAACACCCGCTCGCCCTGCCAACGGGTGTAACCGCCGCGATCTCTAACGGCCCTTCCCGTGCGTGGCTCGACGGAGGTACCCGCCTCGCGTACGACGGTTCCGATAGCGCCGCACTCCGCCTAAGTGGGCGCGCACTGTTCCAACGCGAACCGAACCGGGCCCCCAAACACTCCCGCGCCGATCCACTCACCGTGGTGACACGCGCGGGCCGATTCCAACTGCAGGCCGGTCTATTCGCGCTGACGGCCCTGCGTGGTCACAGCCAGCTCGAGGTCCTGCGCGGCCGCGCGACGGCGATCGGGCTCCATGGCGAGGCTCAGACACTCGCCATGGGGATGGCTGCGAGGCTCGACCCAAGCGGCCTCCAAACGCGACCGATTCCCGATCCGGCGGCCGGCCTGCTGTTATGGGAAGCTGGGACACATGCAGACATGGGACCGGGAAAACTGCTGGGCGCAGGGCGGACCCGCGAAGCCAGCGCCCACGAACTCGCGATCCGCCTTGGCCCCGGGTGGGCCCGGACCGAACGGGTGGACGTGTTCAAACCCGAAGGGGCCCACAGTCTCGAGCTAGCCTACCAAGCTCGGCTCCCCAGCGACGCCCACCTGCTCGGCGCGTTTGTCGAGGACGGGCGCGGCCGTAGGGCAATTGAAGCGCGCCGAGCGGGTGGCAAGGTGTCGTTGAACCGGGTGCGACTACCTGCAGGCGAGGCCCTGCGAGTGGGGCTGCGCTACGCGCAGCGTCCTCAGGCGCGGCCGTTTGGCTACCGGTACCGAGCGGAACTGGGCACGGCCTCAGACCCGAACACCCGCCTACGCGTCGTCGTACGAACCGACGTCGCAACCGACGAACCGATCAGCCACCACCACCGGTTCACACCTGATGATCGCGGACGGCTGACCCTAGAACTCGATCAGATCGCGGAGGCGGGCGATCTGGTCCTCGATTTCGCCACCGTGAAGCCGCTCCCCTCCGCCTCGCTGCGCCGCAACGGCTTCGCGACAGGCAACGACCCTCGCGCAAGCACAGCTGCTCCGTGGGTGCTCTCATTGGCACCCGGACTTGCACGTCGGACGCCGAGAGCCGTCCACTGGGTCGTGGCGGTAGACCGGAGCCAAAGCATGTTCGGAGCACCGCTGTCCACCGCGACTGCCTTCGTCCGTGCGCTCTCTGAGGCCCTCCCCGAAGACCACACGATGACCGTGCTTGCCTGTAACGCTTCCTGTCAGCAGGTGGTCGGGTTCGATGGTGCGGCATCCCGGGCGGAGGCGCTGGACGCCTTGGTCACCGGCGTGACCGCCGGCGGCGCCTCGGATCCGGAAGGCAACATTCTGGAGGCCGCCGCCACCTGCGACCGCGATGGAACGTCCACCTGCAGCGTCGTGTACGTGGGGGATGGTTGGCCGTCACTCGGAGCGAGGATCGTCGCCCCCCCAAACGAAGCTCCGCGGGTCACCCCGCCCGAAGGCCCTTTCCTGCTGTCCACCGTGGCAATCGGCGATCAGGCGGACCGCACCCATCTGAGCCACCTTGCCCATCGTCAACTTGGACATGCGCTTTCTCTCAGCGAGGCACGCGACGCCCGCGGTGCAGCGCTGCGCCTCGTCTATCGAGTCGGCCTGGACGACGCCGTACACATCGAGGCCGTGGAACTCAGTTCCGGTGAAAACGCAGTGCGCGGTCTGCCGATAGCGATTGCGCCGGGGATGCGGGGCGAGTTGCCGCTTGGATTGGGGCTGGATCCGGGCGCCCCGGTCGGTGTGCGCCTGCGCGGGCACCGGGCGGGCAAGGCATGGTCCCTGACCACCGTGGCCGCGACCGAACGCCCGCTGGGGTTTGCGCCTGCCCCCCCGCCCGTAGCGCCGCCTTCCCAGGTCAAGGCACCGGAGGGGAGCGGCACGGCGGAGACCCCGACGGAGACCCCTGCTGGCACGGACGCGACGCTTGCGCTCCCGATGCTGGAAGGGGCGCACCAACCAACGCTCACCGACCCGGGGGGCGACCACGGCAATGCCCTGGAAGCACTGGCCCGCTCGCTTGCCGCCCGCGGTGAACTCGAGCGGGCGGGCCGGGCGATCAGGCGCTGGCTGGCCCATGATCCGTCCGCGATACCGGCCCATCGGCTCGCGGTGGGCGTCGACCAGCGCCGCGGCGATCGCGCAGCCGCCCAGTTGCGCGTTCAGAGCCTGGCCGACCTTGCCCCCCGCGACCCCGCGATCCACATCGCGATCGCAGGTGCGCTCGAGCGCACCGGCCTACCGGAACGGGGATGCCCCCATCGCGTTGCCGCGAGCGAACTGCTCCCCACCGACCGCGCACATATCACCGCGGCGGTCGCGTGCCAGCGAGCACTTGAAGATGACAGCCAAACGCTCGCTCGCCTGGAGACCCGTTTAGCAACCCTGGGAGGTCCATCGCGCGCCAACCCGCGGCCAAAGCGGCCGCCGTTCGCCATCACGGCCGCCTGGAAGGGCCAGACCCGCGTGGAGCTGATCCTCGTCGACACTCGCGGCGACGTGATCTCCTCACTCTGGCTCCCGTCAGAGGCGACCCTCGTCGATTCCCCCGGGCAACAGCGCCTGCAACTGCCCGCCATGGCCCCGGGGCCCTACCGCATCGAGCTGCGGCAGACCCTGCCTGACCGTTCCGCGGTCCCAGAAACGATCGTGGGCACCCTCCAACTCCGCACCCGAACGCGCACGACGACCCTGCCTTTTTCGCTCCCCAGCCAACACGCGTGGGTCGCCACCCTGCACGTAACCGATGAGGGGGAGGCCAGTCCCCATTAGCAGTGATCGCTCGTCAATATGCGGCGTGGATTCAACGCCGCTCACAGGGCGCGAGACGAAGGCAGGGTAGCCCCCTAGCCCGCATCCATCACCAAATCACGCGCCCTCGCACAACTGCTCGGCTCCGCAGCGCTTTCGCCTCAGTCAAAAATACAGCGGGTATTCCCTCCTTCACCGAAACCCCTGCGAAGCCGATCACTTACACGATCATCACGTGCCTTGGTGATGGATGCGGGCTAGCCCCGCAACAACTGAACCGCAGTCGCCATGATCACCAACACCAACACCACGCGGATGAACGCGACCCCTCGCGCGATCGCCGCACGTGCCCCCAACCAACCGCCCACCGCCTGCCCTACTGCCAAGCAGACCGCGGGTGCCGGCACGAAACGATCCTGCCAGATAAACAGCATCAGCGCGATCGGCGTGTACAGGAGCACAAGAGCGACCTTGAGCACGTTGGCTGAAACGAGCGACTGCCTGAGCAGCCTCGGGACGAGGAACAGGATCAGGTAACCCACCCCTGCCTGCACCAATCCCCCATAGAAGCCCACGACCGTCCCCACGACCCACGCACGCAAGCGTAGAAAGCGCAGCTCAGAGTCGGTGGCGCGGACGGAAGGCTCCGGGCGCAGGAAGACCAGGGCGGCACAGCCGAGCATGACCCATGCCAGGAGCCGCTTGAAGCCCAGGTCCCCCAACCACAGGGCGGTCGCCACCCCCGCGACGCACCCCATCATCACGGGAAGGGCGAGCCGACGGAGCAGAGGCAGGTTCAAATGTCCCCCACGCTGATAGCGCACCACGGCGACGGAATTTTGAAAGAGAATCGCCAGCCGCGCCGTGCCGTTCGCCTGACCGGGTGAAAGCCCAAGGAAAATCAAGAGCGGCATGGTCAACAGCGACCCACCACCGGCCACTACGTTGAGGAAGCCGGCACCGAGCCCGACCGCCACGAGGGATGCGTAGCCCCATGGAAACCAGCCATCGACCACAGTCCCCGGTATCTCCCAGGCGCGGCCCGTGCAAGCGCCGCCCGCCCAAAGTGAGGATTTTGCGAAAGATTGTCGGGATCGACGGGGCCACGCGCAGGATTCGAGCTAGAATTGGCGTCCGTGAATATTCGCTCGAGCAACATCGAACGGCTCAATGGCCGCACCTTCGACGTGCTGATCGTGGGCGGGGGCATCAACGGAGCGGTCAGCGCCTCAGCCCTCACGAGCCAGGGGGCCAAGGTCGCTTTGATCGACCGGGGCGACTTCGGCAGCTACACAAGTCAGCAGTCCTCGAACCTCGTATGGGGCGGCATCAAGTATCTGGAAAGCGCTGAGCTAGCCCTAGTGCGCAAACTCTGCGTCTCGCGGAATCGGCTGATCAGAACCTACCCATCCTCCGTCAAAGAGATCCGCTTCATGGCGAACGTCGAGCGCGGCTTCCGTGTGCCGCGCCTGCTCCTATTTCTCGGCGCATGCTTGTACTGGCTCGTGGGCAACCTGTTCACACGGCCTCCCCGCCTGCTTGCCAAACGGGACATCGACCGCGACGAGCCGCACATCAGAACAGAAGACGGTACCGGCGGCATCGAATTCTCCGACGCGTACCTGGTCGACAATGACACTCGCTTCGTATTCAACTTCATCCGCGCTGCGCTGGATCACGGTGGCATCATGGCCAACTACGTCGAGGCTATCGGTAGCGAGCGCGACGGCTCGGGCTACTGGCACACGCGGGCTCGGGATGTTGTATCGGGCCGCGAGATCAGCATCCGCTCACGCGTGGTCGTGAACGCTTGCGGTCCGTTTGCCGATGAGATGAATCGTACCAACAGTCAGGAGACCAACCACCACCACCTGTTCTCGAAGGGCGTTCACCTGATCGTCGACAGGGTCACCGAGGTGCGGAGGGTGCTGACGTTCTTTGCCGACGACGGGCGACTATTCTTCGTGATCCCGCTCGGCACGAAGTCCTGCATCGGTACGACCGACACGCGGGTTAAGTCCTTGCCACCTGTCGTGACCGACGACGACCGCGATTTCATCTTGGACAACGTCAACAAGCGCCTGAACCTCACGCGCCCGCTCACGCGCGACGACATCATCGCCGAGCGCTGCGGCGTGCGACCACTGGTCGTGAGCAAGCGCGGGCAAGGCTATGCCGATGAAGGCGATTGGACCTCCCTGTCGCGCAAGCACGCTATCGAGAGCGACGCCACGAACCGCCATATCAGCATCTTTGGCGGCAAGTTGACCGACTGCCTCAACGTGGGCGAGGAGGTCAGTCAGGCCGTGCTGAAGATGGGTGTCAAGCTCCCCTATCAGGGCGTGCGCTGGTACGGCGAGCCGCCAGACGAAGTGCGTGACGAATTCTTCCATCAAGCCACGCTCATGAACCTGGATGCCATGACAGCGCCGGAGTCGAGCGAGCCACTCAGCACGCGGCTGTGGCGACGCTACGCCAGCAGCGCGCTATCACTGCTCGAAGACATTCGGCAGGACCCGCGCATGGCCGACGTGCTGATACACGGCACGGAGTATATCCGCTGCGAGATCCACCACGCTGCTCGGCGGGAAATGATCGTGAAGCTCGAGGACTTCCTGCGGCGCCGAAGTAAGATCGCCCTGGTCGAGCGAACAGCGGCCATCCAATCCGCCCCCGGACTCATGGAAGCCTGCCGGATCCTGTTCGGCGACCAGGCCCAGGCCCGCTTCGACGAATACTTCGACATCCGCGGCCAGCAGCCCCCATCCCATTCCGCCAGCGCCTGACCTGGAACTTCCCTTCGAGAAGCTATCACATGCCTTGTTTGGCAGGGGCGGAGCCCCGTTGCTGGCTTGGCTAGCTAGTTGCTAGCTACTAGCAATCCTGCGGCCTCGGTGGGTCCGACCGAACCTGGAGCTTCTTGGTCATCTTGACGAGCAGGGAGACCAAGGTGCGCCACGCTACTCGGAATGGGAAGGCAATGGCAGCCCAAACACGCGGTCGAATGCCCAATTGAACAGGAACGAATAGATCGCGAACAGTCCGACCAGACCCAGGTCGGCGAGCGCCGCCTTCCACAGGGTGACGTCCATCCACCATGCGATAAGTGGCACCGTCATCAGGGTCAGACCGCCTTCGAAAGCCAACGCATGGGCGATGCGGCAAGCAATCGTGCGGGTGCGACGGGCCGTTCGTTGCTCCCAGCGCTCGAATAGCGTGTTGAACACGATATTCCAAAGTATGGCAGCGGCGGACGTCGACAGGCCCAGCCCCAGCGCCGGAGCCGGGCCCGCATCAGCGGCCGAGCCGGCGACCAGGGCAACCAGCCCTACGGCGATGACCTCGTACAGGGTCGCGTGGACGATCTTGCGGTGGGAACCTCGCATGGTGCTGACCTCGTGGGATGCAAGCCCGCGAGCCCTAAAGGGCGGCGCAGGCGGACGCGGCGGCCCCTAGCTAGTGTCCATCCAGGAAAGGCCACGCGGCCTCTCTCCCGTCGCAGCAAGGCCGGCTATGGCCTTTCGGCGGGTCGCGCCGCTTCGCTTCGCTCCGGTTGCAGGCCGCAACGTCGAAAGACCATTTCCTGGATGGACACTTGCGCGTGCCAAGCGCGTCAGCAGAAGGAGTCGCCCGCGGGAACTTGTGACGATCTTTGTGGGAGGCGGCAGACCGGACTGAAACAGGACCCGAATAGTTCAACGAAAACCGGGCAGTGGATGCGCACCACAGCGTCGTGGGAAGCCGCTTTCATGCCCAACCGGTTCTCCCGCACAAGCGGGGCATGGAGTTCTGGAAACGCATATTCCGCACACAGGTACTATCGCTCTTGCGCCGCATGGGTACCCTGCGCCCCCTACGAAAGACCGATATGCAACCACCATCGACTGACCCCTGGTCCATCGACCGGGCCCGCAAGGTGTACTCGATTCCCTACTGGGCGGACGGCTACTTCGACATCGACGAGGATGGTCAGATGTGCGCCCTGCCTCGCGGCCCTGGAGGTCCCGCCTTGCCCCTGCCAGAGGTCGTCGCGCGTGCCAGGGCCCAGGGCCATCGGCTACCGCTACTGCTGCGCTTTTCGGACATTCTTGGGGACCGGCTCCGCAAAATGCAGGGGGCGTTCGCACGCGCGATGGACGAACTCGACTATCGCGGTGGCTACACGGCTGTGTACCCGATCAAGGTCAACCAGCATGCCGGGGTCGCGGGCGCGCTGGCATCCGCGGGAGGAGAGGGGTTCGGGCTCGAAGCGGGTAGCAAACCCGAACTGATGGCCGTGCTGGCGCTAGCGAAGCCCGGAAGTCTTGTGGTCTGCAATGGCTACAAGGATCGTGAGTTCATCCGCCTGGCGCTTATCGGGCGCAAACTGGGCTTGAACACGCACGTAGTCGTCGAAAAGCCTTCAGAACTGCCCTTGGTGCTGCGAGAGGCGAGTGCGCTGGGCGTGAAGCCAGCCCTCGGGGTGCGCGTGCGGCTTGCGACCATCGGCACCGGCAAATGGCAGAACAGCGGCGGGGACAAGGCCAAGTTCGGCCTATCGGCGCGGGAAGTTCTCGATCTGGTCGAACAGCTCAAGGCGGCCGACCAGCTCGAAGCCCTCCAGCTGCTGCACTTTCATATGGGCTCGCAGATCTCGAACATCCGCGACATCGCAAGCGGCATGCGCGAGGCGGTCCGCCACTTCGTGGAGCTTTCCAAGATGGGCTGCAGGCTACGCCATATGGACGCGGGCGGCGGTCTCGGCGTGGACTACGAAGGGACCCGTTCCCGCGCCTTCTACTCGGTCAACTATGGCCTCGACCAGTTCGCCCACACCCTTGTGATGCCGCTCCGCGACGCCTGCGTCGAGCACTCCCTTGCCCCCCCGCAACTGATCACGGAAGCCGGGCGCGCGATGACAGCGCACCACGCTCTGATGGTTGTCAACATCTCCGAGGTCGAAGCCGCGCCGCAGGGGGCGGTTCCGGAAGCCGTCGTCGACGAGCCCAACGTCCTGCGGCACCTGCGAGAGACCCACGCCGCCCTCGATACCCACCCGCCTCTGGAGCTTTACCTGGACGCGCAACAGGCCCTCGCGGAAGGCCAGATGGCCTATGTCGTGGGTCAGTTGTCGCTGGTCGAACGGGCGCGCCTCGAGGACCTGTTTCATGCTGTCGCGCGCGGCGTGCAACAACGCCTGAGTGCCGACGAAAAGAGTCATCGCGCCGTGCTAGACGAGCTGCGAGAGCGCCTGGTCGACAAGTACTTCGCCAACTTCTCTGTCTTCGAATCGATCCCCGACGTGTGGGCCATCGACCAGGTGTTCCCCATCGTGCCGATCGCGCGACTCGACCAGCGACCGGAACGCAGGGGCATCATCGCCGACCTGACCTGCGACTCGGATGGCCGCATCGATACATACGTAGAGTCGGAAGCGCTCAGCGCCTCGTTGCCGCTGCACTCAAAAGCCCCCGGAGAGAGCTACCAGCTCGGCATCTTCTTGGTCGGGGCCTACCAGGAGACGCTCGGCGACATTCACAATCTGTTCGGGGACACGGACGTCGCAGACGTGCGCCTCGGCAAGGATGGTCGCTACACCGTCACAAGACAGCGACGGGGCGACACGACCGACGTAATGCTCGACTACGTCGGTTACTCCCTCGCCGATTTGCGCAGCGAGTATCGCCAAAAGGTCGACCGCGCGGGCCTTGCCG
This sequence comes from Myxococcales bacterium, assembly GCA_028817905.1. GTDB lineage: Bacteria > Myxococcota_A > Polyangia > Polyangiales > JAFGIB01 > JAPPOR01. The sequence goes on along the minus strand of JAPPOR010000207.1, from coordinate 87 downwards.
CCGACGAGGCAGCCCAGGTTCTGGCCGCTCTGGAGGCGGGGATGACGGGCTACACGTACCTAAATGAGCGCGAAACAGGCTAGCCCG
>JAPPOR010000649.1 GCA_028817905.1 Myxococcales bacterium | reverse complement strand
CCCTGCACAACCAGATCGATCTCGCACTCAGCAGCTGGTCGGGCACGCAAGCCGGTTCGTGAGTGATCCCCCACGCTTGGGCTTCTGGGTCACCCTGGCGTGGGCGATCAGTCACGCGCTTTTCCCCGCTCCATCCCCCGATGCCGCTTCGGAGCCTGCCGAAATGTCAACCATCTCACAGGCAACCCAGTCGAGGGATGCTACGGTCCCAGCGGACACCGCAGTAAAGCACGTGTGCGCGTGAAGGACGACTCCTTGAAGCATGGGGTGCAAGCGACGCAGCCGGCGTCGGGCGGGGGTTGCTTTTCGGTAACCACGGCGCGCCGCTTCGCGCATGGAGACTTGAGCGCGGCGCAGTTCGAGCAGGTCGAGCGGCACATGGATGCTTGCCCGGCATGCCACGCGCGTGTGGCCGCCGCGCTCGTCGGGGACGCGACCAGCCCGGACAACCACCACGAATTGCCCATCGGCACGCAGCTCGCAGGCCGCTACGAGCTGGTTGGCTTCCTGGGACGCGGTGGGATGGGCGATGTCTACGAGGCCCACGACCAGCTGCTGGATGAGCGCGTGGCGGTCAAGTTGATAGGTGGTGCGCTTGCCGGCTCGCCCGAGGGCATGGATCTCCTGCGGGCAGAGGTACAACTGGCCCGGCGCATCAGCCATCCGCACGTGTGCCGCGTGTTCGAACTGTGGACGCACCCCGCCGTAGGCGGCGCGCCCGAGCGTCCGTTTCTGGTGATGGAGCTTCTTTCCGGGGGCTGTCTTGGCCCGCTGGTTCGGCGCGGTTCCCTGGGCCCCGAGCGTGTCGAGGGGATCGCCCGCCAGTTGCTCCGGGGCCTGTCGGCTGCCCATGCAGCCGGCGTGATCCACCGCGACTTCAAGAGCGACAATGTCCTGTTCCGTGCACGCAGCCCGGGCTCGGACGAATCCGAGCCTGCCGCGGTGATCACCGACTTTGGGTTGGCGCGCGCGTTCGAGGTCGAAGCGGGGCACATCACGACTGCCCGGAGCCTGGTCGGGACCGCGGCCTACATGGCGCCCGAGCAGGTCGAGGGTGGACAGCTATCCCCAGCAACCGATCTGTACTGCTTGGGCGTGGTGTTGTTCGAAACGCTCACCGGCCGCTTGCCCTTCGTAGGCGCAACGCCGCTCGCCACCGCACTGATGCGTCTGAACCAACCTGTGCCAGCGCCCAGCAGCCTGCGGCCGGAGCTGGCGCCGGCGTGGGACACCTTTGTTGCCGCATTGATGGAGCGTGACCCCGCGCGCCGGCCGGCCTCGGCCCAGGCGGCGCTGGCCGAGCTCGAGGCACTTGCGCCGACTCAGGCCACCAGCATCCCCGGCGCCCGGGGGGCCACTCGCCCCCGCTTGAAGCCAACGCGACTCGTGGCCGCTGCGGCGCTGGCAGCGCTGGCAGCCGGGCTGGCCCCGGACCCTGCAGACGCGCGACCCGCGATCACCGAGATCGATGCGCTCACGGTCGTCGCCACGACCAAACGGCCAACCCCGCGGGGTTCGCGACCACCCACTTCGGTCGATACGGTGGAGGCGATGCCCGTTCCGCAAGTGCTCGCAGCCAGCCCGCCACGCCCGCTCCACGACCGGCCCAGCCCCCCCGCAATGACCGCAATGACCGCAAGCCCCAGGTCGAACCGGGCACGTGGACATCGCTCCGCCAGGTCGGCCACTGGGCGGCGCGCGCGCCCAGCCACGAAGCCGACCCGACCACCAACCACGGGCGGCGAATCCGTTCACGAAGGTGCGGCGCGTACGCCTGCGCCGGCGTTGCCGGCATCGCGCGCAACGTCGCAGGGCAAGGCCGAACAACCACCCGCTCTGAAAGCAGCGGCACCCACACAACGCACCGGCGCAACCGGGCCAAACCGCGAGGGCGTCACCGTGGACGCCCGCGCAGCGGGCGTGGGCAAGGCCGCGCCCGCGCCTCCCGCACCTGCCTCGAAACCGAACGGCACCTCTGACGCTGCACCATCGAACCCGCCGCGCCGGGGCGATACTGGCGAGGGCCAGGACAAGAGCAAAGCGAACCCGGTTCAGTTTGACGGCTGGATGGATCCGTTCGAATGAGCGCGCTTCAACCCTCGCT
>JAPPOR010000740.1 GCA_028817905.1 Myxococcales bacterium | reverse complement strand
TCCATCACCAAATCGCGCGTGCTCGCACCACTGCTCGACTCCGCAGCGCTATCGCCCTGCACCGAAACCCCTGCGAGGCCGATCACTTGCACGATCATCACGAGCCTTGGTGATGGATGCGGGTTAGATGGCGAGGGGGTAGCGCACCTTGAAGCTTTGTCCGGAAAACGTGTGAAACGCTGCGCCGCGCAGGGTTCGGGCCATGCATGTCCCAGCTGGCGTGCCGGCAAAATCCCCCTCGATGAGGCTGTAGGTAACACGGCCAGAAGGGGCGATCGTGAGCTCGGCGGTTGCGGTGCCGTGGGTCCCTTCGGCGCATGCGTAGAGGGCCGAACGCAGGCCTTCGATCCCCTCTCGAACCTGCTGTTTGGTGGGCCGCGATCGCACTTGGGAGGGCGTGAGCTCGAGTTGCTGGCCGCCGGTCCCATGGTCATGCGCGCCCTCGACCGGGACGTTCTGCGCCTCCGGTTCCCGCGGTTCGCCGGCCGCCGGAGGGACGTAAACAAGGTCGCTCGGTGCGGCCGGTGCCGTGCGCGCTACACGCAATCCCCGCGTTTGTGCGGGCCGTCGTCGTCTGGTTTGCCGACCCTTGCTCCGGGTCTGGGTCGGGGCCGAAGGGTCGCCGACGATGTACTGGACCGGCACTTCGATGACCGAACCCTTGCGTCCGTTCGTGCTCTGCCGCGCGTCGGGTCCGTCGCCCGCGGATCCTTGTGGGTCACCCACGATGTGCTGGACGGGCACGTTGATCACGAACGACTTGCGCTCACTGGGGGTGGCATTGCCGGAGTCACCCAGGGGGGCTTCGGGGTCCCCTACGATGTACTGGACGGGTGCGTCGATCACGAACGACTTGCGTTCGGCCGCGGCATTGGAAGGTTTTGCGTATGGGCCCAGGTGAGTGGCCGCAGCGAGCGCACCCGCGACGAGGACTGTTGCAGCTCCGCTCAGCATCACAATCAACTTGCGACGCTTCTTGGGCGGAGGTTCGAACCATGCCGCCGGGTCCTGAAAATGCGGCACAGGCGCTAGCTGCCAAGCAGCGGGTTGCGCACTCACATGGCCCTGCGTGCGCGCGACCCCCGCCCCGGGTGAGCCCTCGAGCGCCGCCATCGGAGGCGGGACCGGGACCTCACAGACTCGTGGCGAAGCGAAACTCGCTCGACCAAGCATGGGGGGGGGCACCGTGCGAGCACGACTGTCTTGGTTCCGCTGCGCCTGACTCATAACTACGTACCTCCGAGCTGCAACCAGCGTGCATAGAGCACAGCCACCCACATTGCATTCTGTGTGCCAATTTGGGTGACACGGGGCCCTCATTCACGCAGTCAGGTCCCGGCCGTTCCCAGCGTCGCCCGGCCCCCGGCGGTGGGCCCTGGCATCGAACCTTCAGTCGGCAACGAAACCTCTGCAAAGCCCATCACTTGCATGATCGGGGCGCGCGCCCGGCCCGCGTATGTAGGACGGGTGCACGGTCGGGGCGTCTCGCGTGGCCACGGTCAGGAGTTGGCCAGCCTGAAGGGCAAGGTTGCGCGTCTGGTGACACAGGTTGTGCAGCGATGTCCTTTCTACCGACCTGCCACGGACGCGCACTCATGCCGGGTGCGGCTCCTTGGGCGCCAGCCCGGACCGGTTCGATTCGACCGGGGCCATCACCTTCCCTGCGCCCCCTTGGCTGCCGTGGGCCAGATGGTTATCAGGATCGCGCAAGCGTCAGGAATTGCGGCGTACCAGCTCCAGCAGTTCGTCGCGCGTTACGCCGAGGCGGGCGGCTGTGCGGTGGGCGAGCGAGGTCGTCGCCACGCCGGGGATGAACTGGTAGGTGGGCTTCTCGTGTTCGTCCAGTTCGACCTGGAGGAAACACAGTGAAAGCTCGTCGGCGCGCTCTGCGAGCTCGCCGGCGAACTTCAGGAAGTGCGTGGTGATGAACACCTCGGGGCGTAGCTCACGCAGGAGCTCCACGACCAGATGGAAGATCTCTTCACCCTCTGAGGGGTTGGTGCCCGAGCACAGCTCGTCGAGCACCACCAGCGAGTGTGGGTGGGCCTGCTCGAACAGCTGCCGGATGCGCATCAACTCGGTGCCCAACCTGCCTTCGGTTTGGTCGGCGCTGGTTTCTTGCCCCAGGGAGACGAACATTCCCGAGGCACGCCGCAGGACGGCGTGCTCTGCCGGTACATAGAACCCGGCCTGGCCGAGCATTTGGGTCAGACCGATCGCTTGTAGCAGCCGAGTCTTGCCCCCGGAGTTGGGGCCGGTCAGGATGCACATCCGCTGGAAGCTGTCCACGTCGAGTGTGCACGGCACCGGCGGGCCGCTTTGGCTCAGGAGCAGGGGGTTGAACAGGCCACCGATTGCCCGTGTGCCTTCCGGGCTGTCGACGAGCTCCGGCAAACACACCGATAGCCCACGCGCCTCTGCCCTTTCGCGTAGTTGCTGCGCGGCCAGATAGAACTCCATGTCGCCCCGCAGCTGCAGAATGGCGGGCAGGAAGGGCGACACGCCGCCATATACGTGGTCGAACCAGCGCTCCACCAGTTCGGCTTCGCCCACGCGATAGCCGCGCAACCACATCGAAACCCGCAGCAAGAATCGCACGAGTGGTGAGCGGTAGAAGGGCTCGCTGCGTGTCTCGAGGATCTTGCGTACGTCCAGCTGACGGATGCGTCCATCGATGCCCAGGCGGAGATGCAGGTCCACGTGGGCCATGTCGCCTTCAAAGTCGAGCAACGCGCATAGGTCTTGGTAACCCTGGCTCGCATGGACGTGTTCGGCGAAGATGTGCAAGCGTGCCAGGCCCGAGCTTGCACCTGCGAACGGGCCGTGCAACGCGTCGAACAGTCGTCGCAGACATCCCAGCAGGTCGAGTCGCCAGCGCGGCAAATCCAGTCGGCTGTGACCGCCGCTCTCGTCGAACAGCCGCATCAGTTCGGCCACGTGGGCATACGCGCCCTCGAGTCCCTTGCGCATGGCCGGATGTTCCTCGAGCTCGGCCAGGACCTCGTGCCTGAAGGCCGTTACGCGCGGGTCGCTGGGCGGACTTCCGAGCAGACGACGCAGGTGCCCGCGTGCCAGTGGGGCCCGTCTGCCTTCGACCGAGAAATGGAGGCATTGGTCGATCAGCTCGTCGAGAAAGATGTCGCTCGCGAACGCGTCTGGGCGGAAGGTAGAAGGGCAGATCGCGGCCCGATCCAGGGCCTGTCCGGCGCAGCCCGCGGCGTCGCCGGCAGCGAACGCAAACTCGAGGGCGCGGGTCAGCGTACGCTGGTCCAGACACACGCATGGCTCGGGGTGAAGCAAATCCGGGGCCGCCGCGGCGGCCCCCTCCGGAACGGGCACCGGTTCCTGCATGCGCGACATCGCGAACGGCCCGTCGAGCGGCGCCCTGGACCCGCCCCCTGCAGGCGTCGGCTCATCTCCGGCGACCAATCCTGCGGTCGCGCGCATGTAGCTGGACACGGCGGTGGAGCCGCGTCGGGATCGCATGCCCGGTGAGCTACGGTGGGAAACCATGGAGGATCAGCGATTGCGGAAGCGCGATGCACGCTGGCGGGGACGCGCCTCGCAGATTGGACAGCCGAAGCTACCAGGAGTTCCCAGGCCGCGCCCGTTTTTGGAGGACACCGATCGACCGTGTCTATCCAGCAAAGGGCACGCGCCCTTTCCCGGATGGACACTAGCTAATAGCGCAGCGTCAGCCACCCACCAGGCTCATACCGCGTCCATGCTGCTGCCCGCTGGAGAGTTCGAACTCGTGGCCCGCGCGCTTGCTCTGCAGCGCCACATGGACGGCCCACGCGAGTTCAGCATCCGACTGGCCGCGCTCCATCAGGTCCTTGAGCGGCATGGCGGAGCGCGACGCGATACATGCCAGGATCTCGCCGCGGCTGGTCAAGCGGATGCGATTGCAGTTTTCGCAGAACTTGTCGCTGATCGCCCCGATGATCCCGACCTTGTTCCCCGAGCCATCGGCGGCCATGTAGTAGTGGGCGGGGCCAGCCGCCGGGTCACGCGTGCCCGCTTCCGGCAGCACGCGCGCGCCGATCCGGGCAAGCACGGCGGAGGTCGGCAGGTGGTGGCTCGCCAACAGGGCGGCGCCTTCGCCCAGGGGCATGAGCTCGATGAAGCGAGGAATCGCGCCGATTTCCCAGGCAAAATCGACGAGCGCACCCAGCTCGTCCTCGTTTTCGCCGCGCAGCGCCACGGTGTTGAGCTTCACCTGCAATCCGGCCGCGCTGGCGGCGTTGATGCCTGCAAGCACCGGTGCGAGCTCGGCGCCCCGCGTCAGGCGTCGAAAGCGGTCCGGGTCCAGTGAGTCAATCGAGACGTTTACGCCGGTCAGGCCGGCGGCCTTCAAGGGTTCCGCCAGGTTCGCAAGCCGCACCCCGTTCGTCGTCAGCCAGAGTGCATCAAGGGTGCTCTGTGCGTGGACCTGGGCGAGCAGGTCGACCACGTGCTTGCGGATGAGGGGCTCGCCGCCGGTGAACCGGACGCGTCGGATACCCATCTGCGAAAAAACCCCTGTGAGTCGGGCGATCTGCTCGAAGCTGAGGACGTCGCGCCGCAAGGCGTGCTCGGCCTCACCCTCCGGCGGCATGCAGTAGACGCACGCCATGTTGCAGCGGTCGGTGACCGAGAGCCGAAGATACCGGTACTGGCGCCCGGCCCGGTCGGTGAGGGGTGGCAGCCGCCCGCCCGGTGCGAAATCCGCAGGCATGGGTGGCAGCTGGGGCCGATCCGGGGCCGACGGGCCTCCGAGAAGTGGCAGTCGTCGCAATGGAATTGCAGACATGTTCGAGGAAGGTGACACCACCTGGCCATCTCAGGCAAGTGCCATCCAGTCGCGCCCGTCCCTGACGTCATTCGTACCCGATCGCCTCCCGTATCTTGAGCCTGGCGGCGCGGTGCCCCGGCAAAAGTCCAGCAACAGCGGCCGCGACCAACACCAGCGCGGTCATGCGCGCCGTAGCTTCCCAGGGGAACATGAAGTCTATGCGCCACCCCAGGCGTTGGAGCGTGACCGTTGCGAGAAACAGCTGACACTGGATCGCACCACTGAGGATGCCGCCGAGGGTCGCGCACAGGCCTAGGAACGTGGCTTCAACCACGACCGCGGAGGTCAGCTGTCTGCGGCTCGTGCCGATCGCGCGTAGCATGCCGATTTCGCGCATGCGGTCGAGTACTGCCGACACGAGTGTACCCACCACCCCGAGCAGGGCGATCACCAATACGATTAGCTCCAGCGAACGCGTGTAGGCGAACCCTTGCGCAAGCAATTTGAAGAAGTGCTTGCGCAACTCGGTGGTGCCGATGACGAACAGACTGTCGCCGCCGCCCAGTCGCTTCCGGGCCGCTTGAGCGACCCGAACGGGGTCGGCTCCATCGACCAGGTAGAGGTTGATGGCATCGATCGCTTCGTCTCGGAACAGGCGCACGTAGTGAGAGCGGTCGATGAAGGCGGCGCCCCGCTCCGAAGAGTAGTCGACCACCACCGCCGCGATTTCGAAGTGCTGGGTGCCCGTGGGCGTGCGGAGCACGAGCGGGTCGCCCACGCCGAGCTTCAGGCGCACCGCCGCGTTTTCGGAGAGCACCGCCCGGGGGGACTCTACTAGGGCGTCGGCGGACAGGCGATCGGGTCCCTCGACGATGTTCCAGCCAACGCCGTGCCGCTGGGCTTCGCGAAGGTACACGCGCAGGTCGGAAGCCACCACGGAAAGCCCCCCGGAGCTCAGTGATTGATCGGTCACCCGGATCGGCTGCATCGCCTGAAGGCCCGGCAGCCCCTCAAGCTTGTTCAGCGTGGCGGCGGATAGAGGCACCCGGCGGCGGTTCAGGACAGGTGAGCCAGCCGTCACCGACAGCTGGGCGGCGGTGATCTGGTCGAACCATCCGCGCAGCGCCGTTTCAAACGAGTTGAGCCAGCCCCCGACAGCGACGCTCATCGAAACGGCGAGCCAGAGCGCGACCACGTTCACACTCGAGCGAGCCAGACTACGTTGCGCGTAGTCCAGGCCCAGGCGGCCGCTGATTCCGAACACAGCCTCGACGGGGCCCATGAGCGCCCGTCGCGACGCTAGCACAATGCCCGGCGCTGTCATCGCACCGCCGACCATGTTGAGGAGGGTGGTGACGCCCGTTCCGACGGCGATCGGCGATGCGCTCATGGCCCATGCGAGGACCATCAAGGCGACGCCGCTGCAGAACAGTGCGAGGGCCGGCACTCGGGGGGCTGCCCCCGCACCAGACTGCAGTGCTTCGACCGGGTCCATGCGGGCGCCGCGGAGGGCTGGCAGATACGCCGCCACCAGGGTCATCAAGATGCCAGCGACGGTTCCCTTGGCTGCCAGGGTGGGCGTGATAGTTGGCACGGCGGCCCCGGCCTGGGCGCCGGCCGCCCACGTTTGCTTGATCGCCTCCAGCGTCTGCCCGTGACCCAGCGTTACGAGATACTGAGACAACATGAGGCCTAGGGCGATGCCGGGGATGGCCACTACGAGGGCTTCCAGGCAGAAGTGAAGAAGGATCCCGCGCCTACGCACGCCGAGCGCCCGCAGGACGCCCACCTCGCGTCGCCGCTGTGCCACCGAGACCCCGATTGCGTTGTAGATGAGCAGCATGCCCACAAGCAGCGCGATGTAACCAAATAGCCGCATGGTCTGGCGCATCGGATCGGTGAGTGTGCGCAGTCGCTGCCCACGCCAGTCGGGGTCGACAACGCGCGCGACGCCATTCACGCGCTGGGCGATCGCCTCCCGTACGGCGTGCTTGTCGGCGGTCTGTTCGACGGCGACGTCGATGCGGTCGATCAGGCGGCCGCGCGAGAACGCTATCTGCGCCGCATCCAGGAACATCACCACTACCTGCCCCCCGAACGACGCCGCCGGGCCGCGATCGTCGACGACGCCTGCCACCGAGAACGCCCGTTCGCCGTCGGAGGTCACCAAAGTCAGCTCGTCGCCGACGGCCAGGTTCTTGCGCCGGGCAAGCGTGCGGGGAATCAACAGGGCGGTGGGGTCGTTGGCGAACGCCAACGGGTCCTCCACGAGGTCCTGCTGGCCTTCCAGCGGTTCAAAGGGCAGGAAGTGCGTGTCCCCGAGGAAATCCACCCCCATCACGAGCAGGGGTGCGGGGTCTCCGGGCATCAAGGTCGTGACCTCCAGTGCGGCGGCCGCGTGGGCCACGCCCGGAACCTCCGCCACCCGCGCCAGCCATTCTCCGTCGATCCCGGCCTCGTCTCCGACGACCATCATGTCGGCCTCGCCTGCCACCCGTTTGGTGAGCTCGTCGAAGGAGGCCAGCAGGCTTGCGGAGGTCGCCTCCGAAGCCACAAAGATCGCGACGCCCAGCGCGATTCCCAGCAACACCAGGGCGGAACGCAGGGGAGCGCGGATGAGGGTGCGCGCGCTCATTTCCCGCAACAACGTGAGCATTGGGCGTATTGTAGTCCTGCACATGGCAAAGGTCTCCAGTGGTCACCCGCCGCCATGGATCTCGCGGCTTGCAACGGGGCGGAAACTGCCCATCTGGCTGGCGATCGTGGCCACCCTGCTTGTTTCGCCCTCACTCTTCATCGGCTTTCATCTGGACGACCTGGCCCACCGGCACATGCTGTCGTCGAGGCCCGGCGGCTCCGAGTTGCTTGCGGCCTATGAGTCGCCCTTTGGAATCGCCAACGGGGACGCCGAAAGCATTCGCTGGCAGATCACCAAGGGGCTGTGCCCGTGGTGGACGCCCGACGACTTGCTCATCTCCCTGTGGCGGCCGGTCAGTGAGGCGACCCATCGACTGGACGCGGCCCTGTGGCCGGACACGGCCTGGCCAATGCACGCGCAAAGCCTGTTGTGGTTCTTCCTGCTGGTGGGCGTTGCGTGCCTGCTGTACCGAGCCTTCTGGGGAGCGACCACGCTGACCCTTGTGGCAGCCGGCTGCTATGCCGTCGATCACACGCACGGGTTTGCGGTGGGTTGGATCGCCAATCGCAATGCAGTGATCGCCGCCTTTTTCGGGGTGGCGGGGCTCCTGTGCTACCGACGCTCGTTGCCAGAGTTCGGAGCCACCGGGTGCGAGCGGTGGCCGCGACGCGGGCTCCTGTTGCGCATTCTATCCTTGGCGCTGCTGTCTCTGGCGCTGTTGTCAGGCGAAGGCGCCGTCGCCATCATGGGCTACATCGTCGCCCACGCCCTGTTCGTCGAGCGCGCAAGCACCATCACGCGGGCTCTAAGGGTGCTGCCCTACCTGGTCCTTTTGGGCGCGTGGCGGATCGCCTACATGATGCTGGGGCGCGGAGCCTCCGGGTCCGGTCTGTACGTCGACCCAGGTCGCGAGCCCCTACACTTCGCTTCGGCGGTTGTTGAGCGGGCGCCGCTTCTGCTGCACGGCATGTTCTGGTTGCCGCCCAGCGAGTTCTACGTCCTCGCGGAGCCCGGCCTGCAGCCGGCGCTCTTGGGGATCGCCCTGGCATCGACGTCGGCGCTCGCCGTGTTTCTGTGGCCGTTGGTTCGGAGCGATCGGGAGGCTCGTTTTTGGGCCGCTGGCATGCTGGCTTCCGTGACACTCGCCTGCTCCACCCACCCCAACAACCGCTTGCTGTTCTTCGCGGGGCTTGGTGCCTTTGGCCTGATCGCCCAGGCCTTTCAGGGACATATCGAGGGGGCCAGCTGGTTGCCCGGCAGGGCCGTGGCGCGGCGCCTGTCGCGGTGGATGAGCGCCTTGCTCGTGGGGCTACACCTGTTGCTGTCTCCGTTGCTGCTGCCCGTAGCAGCCTGCAGCGTCGCCTTCACAGCGCCGGTGCACAGGGGCCTAGACGCGCTACTCGCCGGCCCATCGTTGGCCGGGAAGACGGTCGTGTTCTTGCACGCGACCGACTTCTACCAGACGAAGCTGGTGCGTTCGGCGTTTGCGCTTTCCGGGCGCGCAATGCCCGCATCGGTGTATGGGCTGTCCTACGGGCGGGGTCCGCTCGTTGCACGCCGTGTGGGCGCGCGCGCGCTCGAACTCCACTGGCCGCGCGGATTGTGGGAGCGGCAGGTTGACACCCTTTACCGCGACCCACATCACGGGCTGTTTGAGGGACAGGTGCGCCGAGTGCCCGGGCTGTCGGTCCGGATCCTTGCTGCCACGCCACAGGGCCGGCCCACCCGCGCCCGCTTTGTGTTTGATCGGCCGCTGGACGACCCATCGCTGCACTGGTTGCGCTGGGACGGCGTGGCGCCTGAAGCGCTTTCGTTTCGGGTGGGTCAAGAAGTTAGGATAGACAGCGGTCGGGCGCCGCTTGGGTGGTAGTCTGGTCATTTTGCCCGGGCCACCGCAAACATGAACTCGGGCAGGAGAAACGTAAGGGGCCACACGGGCAACCCCAGGATCGAGGCAATGAGCGGAAATGCCCGGCGATGGCGATCCCAGTGCCGCAGCCCCAAAGCCTGGGCGATGCTCATGCCCACGTAGAACGGGAACGAGAACGTGTGGACCGCCACCAGCTCGTAGCCAGCTTCGTCGAGCATCCTTGCCAGCGTCTTCGGTGTGAAGAAGACCAGGTGCCGTGGCAAGTCCAGGTTCCACCATAGCGAGCGGAACAGGCGCCCCGGAGGTCCGGCGATGTGCGGTAGCTCGAGGGCAAGGTGCCCACCGGGCCTGGTGATCCGCCTCGCCTCCATAAGCACGCGCTTGGGGTCGGGCTCGTGCTCGAGGTACTCCATCATGGAAACGACGTCGAAGTGCCGCTGGCCCAGGTCCGCAGTCTCGAGCGTGCCCAGAGCGACGGGCATTTCGAGGCGGTCGCGCACATAGGCCACGATCTCGGGGTTGAAGTCGACACCGAGACCGACGCAGCCACGCAGCTCCTTGATATGCGACAGCAGGCGGTTGGTGCCGCAACCCACGTCGATCATGTCGACGTCGGGATTCAGGCGCCCGACTGCGCGCTCCAGGAACCGAATACGACGCAGCGAAATCCCCCGTGCAAACCACCTCAGAAGCGGTTCCATGAGGGGTGGCGCCTCGTCGTGCAGGGCGTACCCAAAGTAGTTGTTCGGATAGTGGGGCCCAAGGGCCGTGGGGGTTGGCCGCGGGTTTACGTACTCGAGGGCACATCCCTGGCAGCGCACAAGCCGGTAGGCGCCTGGCTTGGCGAACAACAGATCCCTCCCCTCCAATACGAGCCTCTCGTCCATGGCCCCGCACAGCGGACAGGCGACGCGCTCTTGCGCCTCGCCATGTTCGGTACTCTCGAACGTCTCAACGACCTCAATCACTATCCACCGTCACCCGTTCATGCGCGCCTCGCGTACGCGACCGAACCTACCGGCCGCCCGCACCCGCCTTGCTTCCGCCGCGAGGCCGCCGGGCGCGGAACATCGCCCGGCTGCGCATGCCAGCAGCAGAGCGGCATCCAACCTAGGCGGCCCTACGCGCCGTCGTCGACCCGCGGAGGTCGCCTTCATCGAGAGGCAGTTCAAGCGTAGCCAGGGTACGGAGGGCTCGTCCAGCGGCGCCGGGCGACAAAGCGCGCTCCGGTGCCACGACCCTGTGACGTGGCCGAAAGAACCCGGACCGGCGGCCTAACGAGACATGGAATTGGATGCGGGCTAG
>JAPPOR010000755.1 GCA_028817905.1 Myxococcales bacterium | reverse complement strand
CGGGCGGCTGCCTGGGGGCCACGGGTCGGTCAGTCACCCGGGTGGGGCTGGGGCCTTTACAGGCCAGTGCCCGAAGTGCATCTAGCCTGCGCGGCGCGGGCATCGGTCGCGTCGCGGCCGGGCGCCCGCGAGGGTGGTCTTGGGCGTGGGGTGCGGGGCAAGAAGGCTGGTTGCGAGGCTCATGTTTCTATTGCAGTGCAGCCCGCCGCGGACGCCCCCTTCCAGTAAATGCCACCGTCGCAGACATCCACTTCGCCATCGCTCGCCTTGGCGGCTTCCTCAAGCAGGACAAACGACCCGGATGGCAGGTCCTGACCCGAGGCTTCGAAGACCTTCTCGCCATGGAACAGGGCGCGTCCGCTGTCATTGAAACCGCGTGTGATCAAGGATCCGATCCGGGCTAGCCCAGAAAAGCCGTGTCAAGTCGAAGAACAAGCGAGGGGAAGCTGAGTTCATGAGTAATCCGGGCTAGCATGTTGATGGGGCATGCGGCGCTTTTGGGGATATGGGCTGATTGGGTTCGGTCTGTTCTTGGGGCTCGGCGTCCTGCTGAACTCGGACCAGCGCGAGTTCTTCAAGCTCGCCTTCGCGTTCGCGGTCTTCGGTGTGTTGCCCGTCCTTGGGGGGCTGCGGCTGCTCCGGCCCAAGGCCGCTCCCCTCGCTGCGGACGCCGACCGCGCCTGGGAGGCGGAACTGATGCGTCTGGCGGAGCGGCGAGGCGGCGCGCTCACGGTGGCCGAGGCCGTCGCCCACGGAGACCTGGAACCTGCCAGGGCAGAGTCCCTTCTCGATGGTCTGTGCCGGCGGGGGTTGGCGGAGCACCGGGTGACCGACGACGGGCAAATCGTGTATGCGTTCGCGGCTGCTCCCACCAGGGAGCAAAAGCGCGCGGCGGAGGGTGTGCTGGATGACTGACCGTGCGCCGAGCTGTCCGACCTGCAAGGAGCGCCCTGTGCTGCGGGCGCTAGACCCACACCTGGGCTTGCGTATACCACTATACAGGTGCGATGGATGCCTTGGTATCTGGGCGAGTCACGAGACAGTTGCCGCCGCTCGGCAGCACTATCACGCCGCGCACTACGTGATGGTGGAAGGCCACGGGCGGCAGGCATGCCGATCGTGTGGCCACCTGTTGTCGCGTGGCGGGCACAACTGTGGCCGTTGCCGCGCGGCCCAGCGAATCGCCTGCGCGCGCTGCGAACGGTCGATGACGATCGTGCTGGTGGCGGGTGTGACGATCGATATCTGCAAGCCGTGCAAGGCAGCATGGTTTGACCGCGGTGAGCTGGGCCTCGTGGCCCGCGCACATGCCGCCGAACTCGCCAAGCGCTTCGAGGCCGGGAACAAGCGCCCGGCGGCAGAGACGCGGGGCGGCGACGACTCCGTGGCCGACATTGCCGACGTCGTGGAAGTGGGCACCGAGCTGCCGGACCTTGCGTACGGTGTTGCACGGGGCGCCCAGGCCGCGGGCGAGTTGGCCGTCGACGCCGTGGAGGGCGTTCCCGCGGGACTCGAAGCTGCGGGCAATGCATCTGCTGCGGCGGGCCAAGCCGCCATCGATGCAGCGTCCGCCGCAGGCGACCTGGCTGTCGAGACGGCGGAGGCCCTGTTCGAACTGCTTGGTGGGATCTTCGACTGAAGACGCTGCCTGGCGTCGGTGCGCAACTCTGGCGCCTCGGAGTCGCTACCCGGTCGGGTGCCCGAGCCCGCGCCCGACTGGTACAGAGCGAGCGCGGGACGCTGCAGTACTCTCGGCCAATCCTAGCGTGGCCCGTCGGAACCTATCCCTGTCTCAGCACCCAGTGGCGGGACCCGGGCGACGGGCTCATTGAAGGAACACGGCGACAAGCCGGTATAGGACGAAGCACCCGGCGGCCAGGCCGAGCACGAACTTGGCGCGGCTTGCCATGCGCGCGCGCCGCATGTGGGCAGGTGGCTTCCTGCCTGCGCTTCGCTCTGGGTTAGCCATTAGCTGCGGGTGAAGTTGGGCGGGCGTCGCTCGCTCATGGCGGCGACGCCCTCCTTGAAGTCACGGGTTTGCTGCAGCCGCTCCTGCTCCTGTCGCTCGCGGTCGGTGGCCTGCTTGATCAGTTCAGGAAGGTCCC
>JAPPOR010000778.1 GCA_028817905.1 Myxococcales bacterium | reverse complement strand
CGGGGTTCCCCTATCGCCCCTTATTAGCCCCACATCACCTTGAGGTCAGCGGCAAGCTCGAGCGACCGAAGCGCTTCCAAGGACATTCCGCTCCAGGCATACAATGATCGCACGTGTGCGTTGAATCGACAGATGCGGGCTAGGGACCTACTTCTCGCTGACCGCCGCCTTTAGCAGGTCAGCGTTCATGCGTGCGATGTTCGCGACGCTGATCTCCTTGGGGCAGGCTGCCTCGCACTCGCGGTGGTTGCTGCAGTTGCCAAAGCCCTCGCTGTCCATGTGCTGAACCATGTCCAGGGCCCGACGATAGCGCTCCGGTTGCCCTTGGGGGACGTGGCCGAGGTGAGAGATCTTGGCGGCTGTAAACAACATCGCAGAGGCATTCGGACAAGCCGCCACACAGGCCCCACAACCGATGCAGGCGGCAGCATCAAAGGCGGCATCCGCGGACTCCTTGGGTACCGGGATCGCGTTGGCGTCGGGTGCACTACCCGTACGGACGGAAATGAAGCCACCCGCCTGGACCACACGATCGAACGCGGCGCGATCGACCACCAGGTCTTTGATGACCGGAAACGCCTCAGCCCGAAACGGTTCGATCCAGATCTCATCGCCATTCTGGAACTCGCGCATGTGCAACTGACATGTCGTGGTCGCCTTGCGCGGCCCGTGGGGCATACCATTGACCACCATGCCACACATGCCACAGATGCCCTCGCGGCAGTCGTGATCAAACGCCACGGGCTCGGCCCCCTCCTCGATCAGACGCTCGTTGAGAACATCGAGCATCTCCAGAAACGACATGTCGGGGCTGACGTCCCCCATTTCATAGTCCGAAAACCCGCCCGCGTCGCCGGCGTTCTTCTGGCGCCAGATGTGCAGTGTAAGCTTCACTTGTAGCTCCGTTGCGATGGTTTGACGTACTCGAAGTCCAGCGCTTCCTTGTGCAGGGTGGGCTCCCCACCCACGCCACCGAACTCCCACGCCGCTACGTAGGTGAAGTTCTCGTCGTCGCGCTGCGCTTCACCTTCCTTGGTTTGGTGCTCGGTCCGGAAGTGGCCGCCGCAGGACTCCTCCCGGTGCAGTGCATCGCGACACATGAGCTCCCCGAACTCGAGGAAGTCCGCGACCCGACCGGCCTTCTCCAGGCTCTGGTTCAGCTCGGCGCCACTGCCGGGCACGGCTAGGTTGCTCCAGAACTCTTCGCGAATCTCGGGAATGCGCGCCAAGGCTTTCTCCAACCCGGACTTGTCACGCGCCATACCGCACTGGTCCCAGCACAGCTTGCCGAGCTCTCGGTGGAACGAATCTGGAGAGCGCTTGCCCTTGATCGACAACAGCTTGGAGACCCGCTCCTCCACGCCCTTGAGCGCCTCCTTGGCGGCCGGCTTCTTGGCGTCCACCGGCTTGAGAGGGGTCTGAGCGAGATAGTTGCCGATCGTGTATGGAATGACGAAGTACCCGTCGGCCAGACCTTGCATCAAAGCGCTCGCACCCAACCGGTTGGCACCGTGATCGGAGAAATTGGCCTCTCCGAGCACGAACAGCCCCGGGAGATTGCTCATGAGGTTGTAGTCAACCCACAACCCACCCATTGTGTAGTGGATCGCGGGGAAGATGCGCATCGGAGTCTTGTATGGGTTGTCGCCGGTGATCCGCTCGTACATGTCGAACAGGTTCCCGTAGCGCTCTGAAACGGCCTCCGCACCTAGACGCCCGATCGCGTCGGCGAAATCCAGATACACGCCGAGCCCGCCTGGCCCGACACCTTTGCCTGCATCGCAGACTTCCTTGGCGCTGCGCGAAGCGATGTCGCGTGGTACCAAATTGCCGAAGCTCGGGTACTTGCGCTCCAGATAGTAGTCCCGGTCTTTCTCAGGAATCTCCTCCGGCGACTTGCCCACGTCGCCCTTCTTCTTCGGAACCCACACCCGGCCATCGTTCCGCAGGGACTCACTCATCAAGGTCAGCTTCGACTGGTAGTCGCCGCTGACCGGGATGCAGGTGGGGTGGATCTGGGTGTAGCAGGGATTCGCCATGAACGCCCCGCGCCGGTGCGCCCGCCAACTGGCCATCACGTTGCAGCCCTTGGCGTTGGTCGACAGGTAGAAGACGTTGCCATAGCCGCCACTTGCGAGAATCACCGCGTCCGCCAAGTGCACATCGGTCTCGCCCGTGATCATGTCGCGCGTCACGATCCCGCGGGCTCGGCCGTCAATGACAATCAAGTCCATCATTTCCGTGCGCGAGTACATCCGGACCTTGCCCGCAGCGATCTGCGCCGACAACGACTGATAGGCGCCGATCAGGAGCTGCTGTCCGGTCTGCCCCCGTGCATAGAAGGTACGCGACACCTGCGCTCCGCCAAAGGAGCGATTCGCCAGCAGCCCGCTGTACTCGCGAGCAAATGGCACCCCCTGGGCGGCACACTGATCGATGATGTTTCCACTTAGCTCCGCCAGGCGGTACACGTTGGACTCACGCGCGCGGAAATCCCCACCCTTCACCGTGTCGTAGAACAGGCGGTATACGCTATCGCCGTCGTTCTGGTAGTTCTTCGCGGCGTTGATGCCTCCCTGCGCCGCGATGCTATGTGCCCGCCGCGGAGTGTCCTGATAGCAGAAGCACTTCACGTTGTAGCCAAGCTCACCCAGGGTGGCCGAAGCGGAGGCACCCGCTAGGCCCGCTCCGACGACGATCAGGTTGTACTTGCGCTTGTTCGCAGGATTGACCAGCTTCATGTCGAAGCGGTGGCGTTCCCAGCGAGTCTCGATCGGCCCGGTGGGACAGTTGCTTTCTAAGGACACGTGGCCTCCTACAGCGTGACGGCGCCCGAGAGCACCGCAAGCGGGATGAAGATGTTTCCGCCGGCGACGAACACCGTGATGGTCACTGCGAGCGCGCGGAGATGAAAGTTGTAGCTGGGATGGTTGATCCCCAAGGTCTGGAACATGCTCCACAGGCCGTGAAACAGATGGAGACCGAGGCACAGATTTGCGAACGCGTAGAAGTAGGCAACCAACGGGACGCTGAAGCCTTGTACGACATTGGCATAGACGTCCGTGCTGCTGTGCTTGAACGGACCTGGCGTCACGCCAAAGGTCAGATGCGCCAAGTGGTACACGATGAAGAGGAGCAGGATCGGGCCGCTCCAGACCATCGTACGGGCGGCGTAGTTCGTGACCGCGTCCACCTTCTTCGCGTACCGGGTCGAGCGCGCTTGCATGTTCTCGGCAGACAGCTTGCCCGCAGCAAGGATATGCACGGTCACGGCAGCCAGCAGCCCCAAACGCGCGCCCCAGAGGAGTCCCGGGTTGTCATGCAGCCACTTGGAGTATGCGTTGATCGCCTCAGGTCCGGAGAAGACCAGCAGGTTGGCGAGCAGGTGTCCGATGAGGAACAACACCATTGCCAGCCCGGTGACAGCCATCATCGCTTTGAGCCCAATTGAGCTCGTGAGGAGCGCCAGCGGGCCCACGCTTGGCCGCAACTGGGCGGATAGGTTGGATTGCGCCATTGCGGGCGCGTTGTAGCACAATTCCACGAAAAAGGATGAACACCTGCCTTGGCAAATGTTCCGGGCTGGCCCGGGTCCTCGCCAGCTTCGCACCCCGGCACTTGTTTCTGACTTCACAGCACTTTCGCATCTCCCGCGTGCGCTGGGCGCATGCGGACACACCCCCGAAAGCACTGTGAAGCCGAATCCCTGCACGCCCCCCTTACCCGGATCGTTCACGACTTCGACGCCGCCTCGCTTGTCCTTCGACTCCCCGGCGCTTTCGTCGCCCTAGGAAAATACGGGAAGTATTCCCGTTCGGCCGTCGAAAGCGCTGTGAAGCCGAATCCCTGCGCGATCCGACGCCGAGTCATGAAGATCCGGACTATCCGTTCTGGGCGACCACGTCGAGCCAGCCCTGGCCGTACCGCTCCAATTTGGCAGGCCCGATGCCGTGTACCATGAGCAGGTCGTTGAGGTTCCTGGGTCGCAGCATGGCCAGGTCCCGCAGGCTCCGGTCACTCGCGATAACGTAGGGCGGCACGCCCTGCTCGCGCGACAGCTGCAGCCGCTGGGCTCGTAGGGCTGCGAAGACCCGCTCACCCGTGCCATCCAGCACGGTCTGTTGCGAAGCGGGAGCCTGCCTTGCAGGGCGCACAATCCCCGCCCCGCCACTTGCCTCCCCAGACGCCTTGACCCCAATGCGAGCAGTAGAGGGCAGGAGGATCCGGGCGGCGCGCTGCCCGCGCATCACCTTGACCCCGTCCGGTGTAAGCAAGACGGTGGGGTGTTGCTCACCACCGAAGCCGACCCAGCCGGCGGTCACGCACCGCCGCAGCACCTTGACAACGTAGTCCAGCGAATGCTCCGCAAGCACCCCGAAGGTGCTCGTAGCCTCCACGCCGAGTCGGGCAAGGCGTGGATCGGACTTGCCCACCAACAGGCGGGCGGCAGCACCCAAGCCAAAACGTCCGTGGACGCGCGCCACGCCGCTCAATGACTTGCGTACGAGCGTGGCGACTTCAGCGTCGTCCGGGTCGTTGAAGTCTGGCATCCGCCGGCAAACGTCACACCGCCCACAACCGGCCAACGTCTCGGCCTCGTCCCCGAAGTAGCGCAGGATCGCGTCATGCCGACAGCTGCCCCCCTCGACCCAGCGCATCAGCTCCAGAAACAGATTCCACTTGTGCTCGACAACGCGCGGCTCGGGCGGGCGCCCGTCCACAGGCAGCTCTAGCAGCCGCCGCCGCAAGGCCATGTCGCGATGACTCGCCAGCAGCAAACCGTAGGCCAACTCGCCATCACGGCCAGCACGACCTACCTCCTGGTAGTACGCCTCGATCGAACTCGGGGGCGCAAGGTGGACGACGGCCCGCACGTCGGACCGATCGATCCCCATCCCAAACGCGTTGGTGGCGACCACAACGTCGAGACTACCTTCCGAGAACCACCCCTGGACCTGTCGCCGGACCGCTGGGGGCAGACCGGCGTGGTACACCCCCGCTCGGTAGCCCGCCTGCAACAGCCGCTCAGCCTCCTCATCCGCCTGCCGGCGCGTGGGCGCGTAGACGATCGCAGCCCCTCTGGCATCGTGGCGGTTGCCCAGGACCTCCGCGAGCATTCTGTCCACTTGGTCGCGCCGCTGACGTGCACCGTCCACCTCCACGGCACGTAGCACCAAATTGGGTCGCGCAAAGCCTCGTAGGAGCTGAGGCGTGTCGGGCCCAAGCCCTAGGCGCATGAGGATTTCATCACGTACCACCGGGGTGGCTGTGGCGGTACACGCCAACACCCGGGCCTTCGGCAAGTGCCGAAGGAGGTCGCCGATCTGCATGTACTCGGGTCGAAAGTCGTGACCCCACTCGCTGATGCAGTGGGCCTCGTCGATCGCGACCAGGGGGCAGGAGAGTCCGGCAACAATCGCGCGAAACCCGCCGAAGGCGAGCCGCTCGGGCGCGACATAGACGATCTTGTACTCACCCGCCGCCACCCCGGCCATGCGGCGGCGAAGCTCGTCCGAAGACAGGGTCGAAGCCAGGAAGGTCGCACGCACTCCACGCGCCTCGAGCCCCTGCACCTGGTCATTCATCAGCGCAATCAATGGCGATACGATCAATGAGGTCCCGGGCAATAGGCTTGCAGGCAACTGGTAGGATAGGCTCTTGCCCCCGCCAGTGGGCGCAACCAGCAGCAGCCGACCCACCGACAACAGGGTCTCAACAGCCTCGCGCTGACCTGGACGAAAGTCCTGATATCCGAGCGCGGTCAAGCCCTCTCGCAGCGCTCCCTCTGACAGGACTTGGTCCATAGGCCCCTGTATCGGCCGCCGTCGCGTACGGTTGCAAGCAAAACCCACGGATCGCGGACCCGCGATTGCGCCTTGCCGAACGGAGCGCTTCGGCTAAAGTCGCCCCCTCTCGGTGGGGTCGTCCGAGCCCGACACAGGGCCCCGGCTCCGTGAGACGGGCATGTCACAGCACCCGACCGACCAACCCGTGGACGAGGCAATCGCGCACAGCGGAGAGCCCCGCTTCGCATGCGCCGTCCCGCCCTACGCCTTCGGTGCCCTGCTCCTCGAACTCGCGGAGCGTCAGCTGACCGGCCGGCTTTCGGCCTGGTACGGCGAGACCGAGCGTACCGTGTTCTTTGTCGAGGGTCTGCCGGTGTTCGCCAGCTCCAACGTCCCCGATGAAAGGCTCGGCGCGCTCGGTGTCAACTTGGGCCTGTTCGAGGAGGCCGAGCTCGAATATGCGCTGGGGTTGGCATCTGAGCAGCAGACCCTGATCGGCTGCGCGCTACTCGAGCGAGGCACAGTCGACGGCTTGCAGCTCTTCGCACTTCTTGGCTGGCAGCTCGTTCGACGACTCGCCAGTGCCTGTGTCGCACCGGAAGCCCGGGTGCGGTTCACCACCGACCGCGATACCGCCGCGAGGGTCCCCATCCTGCGCATGGACCCGATGACCCCAATCCTCTCCGCAGTATCAACCATGTCGGAAAGTGGCCGCGCGGCGTTATGCCTAACCACAGGTCGCCTGCGCGTGGGCTCCACCGGCCTCCCAAAGACGGCAGCCAGGTGGCTTTCGGACCTCGGCTACATGGGAGATCCAGACGGCCTTGTTGAGGATGGGATGACCGTGGGCGCCCTACGCTCAAGGCTCTTGGCCCGCTTGCCGCCAAGCACGCGCGACGCCTTTTGTCCCGCCACCGCCGCGCCCATCGCAGCGCGTCCAGACACCCCCCCGGACCCGGGTGAGTCGGCGCTCGACGCCCGCGAGCTCGCGCAGCGCGTGACCCTGACCCTGTTGCTCGCCGGTGCGCTCGAGCTGCAACCGGCCAAGCACACCATTGCCGGTGCTGCCCCCCCCGGTCGCGAGGCCGACGCCCTGCACGCAGTCCTCGAAAGCGGCGCCGCCTTCTGGGGCTCGCTACCCACCCGGGCTCCGTTGACGCCCCCAGTATGCACCCCGGCGCTTCGCGCCTATCTGTTTGAGCAGCGCCCCAACGACTTGCGAGCGCTGCAGGCCGTATGGGGTCCAGGGGCCGAGGTCCGAGATCCTCCGTTCGACCTCAACCAGGTCCTCATGTTGTATCTGACCGCAAAGTCCGAAATCCGCCCGGGCGTAGTGCTGGCACTCGACCAGCGCGCCACACCCGAAACGGCCGAAGAGTACCATCGCCACTACGAGAGCTTTCTTGCGTCGGTCGCAGTAGAGGGTAGCGGGCCGCTCATGCGCGCCAAGGTAGAAGAGCTCCGGGCCCGTCTGGACTGGGCGCTAATGGAACTTCTGGACGGTCACGCCGTCCCCCATCGTCGTTCGGATATCGCGCCCATCGGCAACCATCTCGCGCCGGGCCAACCGATCCCCCCGCATGACTCCCTGGGACCGTTCGCGACCGCAACTATCGATCCGACGGCACCGGAGCCACCCCAGGGCGACTCCTGTGGGGGCGGCGCTGCCGCCACAACTTCGGATGAGGGACTGATGGACGAGCATCTGCAGGCCTTGGCCGCGCGGGTGGAGGCGCTCCTGTCCGCTCGGCGCTGGACGGACGTGCGCGAAGCACTGCAGGAGCGCGCCGACCGCGGAACGCTGCCGCCACTGCTTCACCTGGCCTTCACGTGGGCAATGCACGAGGAAGCACGGGCAGAAGCGCGCAGGTCCCGGGCCGGGGCGAGAGGAGAGCCCTGGCAGTGGCTGTTGATTGGCATCGTCGCTGGCTTCGCAGCATGTCGGCTTGGCCTACATAGACTGCTTGGCGCCATGTTCTGACGCGCCCGCCAACGATCTCGGGAGAATTTCTAGTATCGCGGGGTGTCTCTGTTCGACCGAGCCCTCGCGCCCTCTTCGCCGGGACGGGAGCGCCCGGGAAATGAAGACCCAGCGATGCGCCGTGAAGAGGGTGGATGCCAACTCGCATCCATCACCAAGGCACGTGATGATCGTGCAAGTGATCGGCTTCGCAGGGCTTTCAGTCGAATGGTAGCGCCTGACGAAATCAGGCGCCACGCCAGCGCGCGCGATTTGGTGATGGATGACCGCTTGTTCCGCGTACTACCCTGTGCCATGACGCGCGTGCCCCGCCGTCCAGGGCGAGGAGGAGGCCAAGACGCCCAGCGAACAAACACCCCGCGTGATGATCGTCGGCTCAGGAACCCTGTGTGAGCGACTGACACGGGCGATGGCCGCCAGTGCCGTGCGAGCGGAGTCCGCACGACTGACGCCGCCCATCGCCCTGCTTCGAGGCGCCCCCCCCAGCGTCATCGTGCTCACCGGATCGGCTGCAAGCCATAGTAGTGACTTTTGCCGAGAAGCCTCGAACGACCCCGCATTGGCCGAAACGGCAATCCTCGTCCTCACAGGTGGAACCGTAGCACTCGCCCTGATGGACTTGCCGCGCGTGGCGGTGTTGCCGCCAGGTATGGACGCAAAGCGCATCGCCCCAATCGTGGTGGGCTTGGCGGGATGGGGGGGTGAGGAGCAGCCAGTCCCAGTCTGGAAGCGTGTCGAGGCCCTGCTGCATTCCGTCGACCAACGGTTGGACTCGTTCCGCGCATCCGACCCCGAAACGGCGGACACAGGGGCGCTCCTGCAGGCGGCCAGGGAAGAATCAGCCCCCGCGGCCGATGGCCGCGACAGGCGGGTCGACCAGCCCGGGAATGAGGACGGCACCGAGTCCCATTCCACCGTCGACGAGCACGAGGTTGAGGTGTTGGACGAGCTACGTGCCCCGCGCCTCGAGTCGGATCCTGGCGCTTCGTCGCCTGCTCGGCGGAGTTCGATCCCACCGCCACTGCCGCGCACTACGCCATCAAGCACCCCTCCGGCGACCCAAGAGGGGGTCCCACCAGCACCTCAGGCGGACGCGCCCCCCACGAGGGCCGTAGACCTGTGGGCACGCGCGTCGGGTTTCGCCGCGCTCGCAGCAGTCTTGCTTCTGCTCTATCGAGACCACGCCGAGGACCGCTCCTCCTCCAACCCACGCGGCACCCAACAGCCGCCGACAGCGCAGTTGCAGTCTTCTGCAAGACACGACACGCCAGTCGGCACACCCAAGGGGGTGATCACCATCTGGGCAGGTGACCCGTCAGAGGACGCCGGCCGAACCGACGCGGCGGGCGATCGAACATCGACGGGCTCGAAGCGAAGCGATGCCTCCGAGGCGCGGGAACTGACTCCCGTTGTCGGCACACGGGCCACAGATAGAACCTCGACGGAGGTGCATTCGGATCCGGGAGACAAGACGGGCGTTCGAACGACAGAGGCGCACGTACCCAAGGCGGCCCCACACGGGGGGGAGCGCTCCCAGCTCGCCACCGCCGAGCCGGTTCGGGTCCCGGCGGCACCACCCGCGAACGACAGGGAGAGCTCCGCCAACAGACGTTCCCCCACCGAACAGCCTGCTTCCGGAAGCGAAGCCAAGACCGGGCGACTCGAGCAGCTCGCCGAAGCGACCCAGTTGGTCGACCGCGGCCTCTTCTTCATGCGGAACGGCAAGCATGGCAAGGCTGCGGCACTGTTCGAGCGTGCCGCAGAGCGTGCGCCATTCTATCCTCGTGCCCTCGCCAGCGCCGCCCGCGCCCACCTCCAAAGCGGCGACGTCGGCGCGGCGGTGCTCTGGGCGGAGCGCCTAACGAATGCACAGCCGCGCGTGGCCAGCTACCAGCTATTGCTGGGCGACGCCCTCATGCGGGCCGGTCGACGAAGTGAGGCGACGAGTGCCTGGCAGCGCGCGGCAGGCGCAGGTAGCAGCGAGGCGGAAGCTCGCCTTTCACCTCGCTAGAATGATTCTAGCGACCTGCAAACTCGCGTCCAGCGGCGATGCCCTGGGACAGTAGGCGCAAGCCACTGACGAACAGCAGCAAGGGAACAAACGCCTTGACCATCGCGCTGAAGGTATCGCTCTGGAGCGCGAGCGCGGCGGTGACCGCCCGCAGCGCGCACAGCAGCCACGGTTTCGTGAGGCCTGGGGCGCCGGTCAGCTGATCGCTCGTGCCATCGCAAACGTGGATCGGGCCGTGCGGGCCCAGCACAGCCAGATCCAGTGGATACTCAGACATGATTAGGAGCACCACCTGCGCAAAGGAATACGACAAAGCAAGGGTGATGAGCCCGGCGCATGTACGTGAGATGGCGCGCATCAGAAGCCGAGGCCGAGGCGCAACATGCACGACAATGATGTCGATTGCCGTGTGCTTCTCCGCCGTAGTGGCCAGTGACGCCCCAAGGAATATCAGCACAAAGCACGCTTGGCCGAGCACGCTATCGACCCAGAGCATATTCTGTAGGGCTACCTTGGCCCATGACCACTCATAGCGCACGGCGTTGCGGATGAGCGCCTGGACCCCGGCGAGCACAACCACAAACAACAACAAACCAACCGTCGCCCTACGCTCGGCGACCACGAGGCCCTGGTTCAACCGCGCCAGCAATCCCACGACCATCCCCTCCTAAACCCGGACCGACTTCGACGCCGCTTCGCTTGTCCTTTGACTCCACAGGGCTTTCGCCGCCCTAGCCCGGATTATTCATGAACGCTGCGTCGGATCGCGCAGGAATTCGGCTTCACACGGCTTCTCGGCGACCGACGGGAATACTCTCCGTATTGGCTAGGGCGGCGAAAGCCGTGTG
>JAPPOR010000108.1 GCA_028817905.1 Myxococcales bacterium | reverse complement strand
GCTAGGGCTGCGGTCTCTGGAGGACTTCCGTCTCGATGTGATGCTTGAGTCGCACGAGATTCTCCTCGTAGTCGCGGGCAGCCGACCGCTGGAGCACACCCACCCCGAGCCGAGCCGAAAGGTCACCGCCGACATCGCCCGCCATACCCCAGATCACCCGCGTGCCGCTCCCGCGCTCGTCCGCAAGAGGCTGTAAGGTAATGCGCTCGATCGCGGGCGTGCCCGAGCCAGCAAGCGTGCGCTCCAGCGTCAGGCGCTTGGGCGTCTGGACCTCGGTTACGACACGCTGGCCGTCACCGTAGGTCTCGCTCGTCCATCGCACCGTCGCACCGATGCCCCGCTCCGGACCCGCATAGCCAAAGGCCATCGACGGATCCTTGTCGCGACTCCAGATCGACCAGCGCTCCCAGGAGCGCACGTCTGACACAACGTCGAACACAACACTCGGGGGCGCCGGGATCCAGAGGGCCTTGGCCACCTGGAAGGTCGAGGGCATCATGAGCGCCGCGACCCCAAAGAACAACAGAGCGCCCAGCAGCATGGCGACCAGCACCTTCCAGCCTTGCATGGGGCGTTTGTAGCCCGCATCCCCCACCAAAACACCCCCTTTGCACCGGGCAGGCGGCATTTCTGGTGTAGGCTCCGGCGCTTCTGGAGGTAGTAGTCTGATGAAGCGCGTCTTGATTGCCAATCGTGGCGAAGTGGCGGTGCGGGTGGCGCGGGCGGCAGCCGAGCTGGGGCTGCAGACCGTCGCCGTATACGCTGGCGACGATGACCGCAGCCTGCATGTCAAGCGTGCCGACCACGCCGCCCCGCTACACGCCAGGGGCGCGAGCGCATATCTGGATATCGACGCCATGCTGGAAGTCGCCACCCGCGAAGGCTGCGACGCGGTACACCCCGGCTACGGCTTCCTGAGCGAGAGCGCCGAGTTCGCTAGGGGTTGCGAAAGGGCCGGAATCACGTTTGTGGGACCCAACCCAGGAGCCCTTGCGACGCTGGGCGACAAGAGTGCTGCCCGGGCGTTGGCGGCCGGCAGCGACGTGCCCCTACTCGCAGGCACCACGGGGCCCACCAGCCTCGCCGAAGCCCGAGCCTTTATGGAGGGGCTTGGACCGGGCGAAGCCGCCATTCTGAAGGCCGTCATGGGCGGCGGTGGCCGAGGAATCCGCCCCGTCTTGGATGCACGCGAGCTCGACGAGGCCTACGCACGATGCCGCTCGGAAGCCGAGTCCGCCTTCGGCGACGGAGCCCTATACATCGAGCGCTACCTGCCTCGCGCCCGGCACATCGAGGTGCAGATCGTCGGCGACCGTCACGGACATCGTTGCCACCTCTGGGAACGGGAGTGCAGCCTGCAACGACGCCGACAGAAGCTTGTGGAGGTGGCACCGAGCCCAACCCTCGCGCCGGTCCTGCGCAATCGCTTGCTATCATGTGCCCTGCACATCGCACAGGCAGTGGAATACGACAACATCGGAACGATCGAGTTCCTGGTCGACGACCGCGTCGTGGCTGACGACCCCCGCGCGTTCGCGTTCATGGAGGCCAACCCGCGCCTGCAGGTCGAGCACACCGTCACCGAAGAGGTCACCGGCGTCGACCTGGTGCAAGCGCAACTCCGCATCGCGATGGGCCAGCGGCTCGCGGACCTCGACATCGACCCCCAGAACCCCCCACCACCGCGCGGCTACGCGCTACAGGCGCGCGTCAACATGGAACGCATGCTCCCGAGCGGCGACGCTCAACCAACAGGAGGAACGGTCACAACGTTCGACCTCGCGAGCGGCCCGGGGCTACGAAGTGAAACCGCAGGCTATGCTGGCTATGCAACCCCGGGCACATTCGACTCGCTATTGCTCAAACTGATCGCCTACACACCCAGTAGTCGCTATCGCGACGTTGTCGTACGCGCCCAGCGGGGTCTACGAGAACTGCGGATCGAGGGCATCGAGACCAATCGTACCTTTCTCTTGCGGCTGCTTGAGCACCCCGCGGTCCAGGACCATGCAGTACACACGGCCTTCGTCCAGGAGCACCTCACCGAGCTACTCCAGCCGGGAGGATCCAGTAAGGCCCCACTGCACTTTCCTGCATCAGCCGCTCTGCCGCCCGAAGAGGCAAGCAGAGCCGAACCGGCCATGGCGACCGCCCACTTGCCGGAAGGTACCTTTGCCATCAGCAGTCCGATGCAGGGCACGATCGTCAGCATCGACGTATCCGTTGGCGATGCCCTACCCTCTGGCGGGCCTGTCGCTGTGATGGACGCGATGAAGATGGAGCACCTCATCAGAAGTGAAGCGTCAGGATACGTCGCCAGCATCACGGTCAGGCCCGGACAAGCGGTCATGCAGGGCCAGATCATGATGCTCGTCACTGGAGCGGACGTGGAGGCCGAAGCCCAGGCCGCCGCCGAGCAGGAAGACCCCGACCACATCCGCGCCGACCTTGCCGAGTTGCGACAGCGGCTTGCCTACGGCATGGACGCTCAGCGCCCCGGCGCGGTGGAGAAGCGACGCAAGACAGGCCACCGTACAGCACGCGAGAACGTCGCCGACTTGTGCGACCCAGATTCCTTTGTCGAATATGGCGGACTGGTGATCGCCGCCCAGCGCAGACGCCGCGAGCTGCAGGATCTGATCGAACGGACGCCGGCCGACGGGCTCGTCTCGGGTATCGGCCGCGTCAACGGAGAGCTGTTCCCAGACGATCGTGCACAATGCGCCGTGCTGTCCTACGACTATACGGTTCTGGCGGGCACGCAGGGTGCCCAGAACCACCGCAAGAAGGACCGGATGTTTGAGGTCATTGAGCGGCTTCGCGTGCCTGTCGTCTTCTTTGCCGAAGGTGGCGGTGGCCGGCCCGGTGATAGCGATGCGTCCGGTGTCGCCGGACTCGACTACATGGCCTTCCAACGCTTCGGCAAGCTTTCGGGGCTGGTGCCGCTCGTCGGTATCGCGACCGGCCGCTGCTTTGCCGGCAACGCCGCTCTCCTTGGGTCATGCGACGTGGTGATCGCAACCGAAGGCACCAACATCGGCATGGGGGGACCCGCGATGATCGAGGGGGGCGGCCTGGGGGTATTTGCCCCAGAGGACATCGGGCCGCTCGAAGTCCAGGTGGAGAACGGTGTTGTCGACGTCGCCGTCAAGGATGAGGCCGAGGCGGTCGCAGTCGCGAAGCGCTATCTGGCCTACTTCCAGGGGCCAGTGACGAACTTCCGCTGTCCGGACCAGCGAGCGCTGCGCTCCGTCATCCCCGAAAACCGCAAGCGCATGTATGACGTGCGCCGCGTCATCGATCTGCTCGCGGACGAAGAGAGCGTGCTCGAGCTACGCCGCGGTTTCGGACTGGGAATGGTTACATCCCTGGTGCGCGTCGCTGGCCGGCCGCTCGGTGTGATCGCCAATAACCCCGCGCACCTGGCCGGCGCAATCGATGTGCCCGCAGCAGACAAGGCATGTCGCTTCATGCAGCTGTGCGACGCCTTTGACCTACCTATTCTGTTTCTGTGCGATACGCCGGGCATCATGGTCGGGCCCGAGGTTGAAACCACCGGGCTCGTTCGGCACGCCGCGCGCATGTTCGTGACAGGCGCCAGCTTGTCGGTACCCTTCTTCACGCTCGTGACACGCAAGGGCTACGGACTAGGCGCCATGACGATGGCGGGTGGTAGCTTCAAGGCACCCCTTTTCACGGCAGCTTGGCCGACGGCAGAGTTTGGGGGGATGGGGTTAGAGGGTGCCGTCAAGCTCGGGATGCGCAAGGAGCTCGAGGCAATTGAGGATCCCGAGGAGCGCAAGGATGTCTTTGAGAAGATGGTGGCCGCCATGTACACACACGGCAAGGCCGTCAATGCGGCCTCTCATTTCGAAATCGACGCCGTCATCGATCCCGTCGAGTCGCGTACCTGGATCTCGAGCGCGCTGCGCTCGTCGCCCATGCCACCTCCTCGAGAACACAAGAAGAGACCGTTCGTGGATAGCTGGTAGGAGGCTATCGCCGAATCATTGATGCAGTCCGAGTCGGATCGCGCAGGGGTTCGGCTTCACCAGGGTTTCGACGACGGGAACACTCCCGGTGTTTTCGGAGGGCACAGGAGGCCGTGTGAAGCCGAAGGAAAAGGCGAGGCGATACGGAGTTCGCGAGCGTACCGAGCCTGTCAGATGCTCGCACTCACAGCTCGGCGTAAAGACAGCCATGGCGATCGGCGATCGCGCCCCACGTGCGTTCCTGAAGGCCCGTTTCCAGTGCCGCACGGTTTGGGTTGAGCTCGCGCTCACCGCTCAGAAGTTCACAGACCGTTGTAGCGGCGTCCTCTGGAGCGCTCATCTCGTAGGTCGTCTGACGCAGCCAGCCGGGGGTGCGGTCGCTGTGTATGGTAACCAGCGTCAGTCCATTGGCCAGACACGCGAGCGCCGAGCCACGCTTGTCGCTGATCCCATCAGGAAACGGCAGAACAGCGACGTCGGCCCTACGGAGCTGCGCGGAAACCTGGGCAGCCGGCAACCCCTCGAGCAGCTCGATCCCATGTTCGGCACAGGTCGCCCTCACGTGCCGAGCGAACGAGGATGCCGGTCTCATCATCCGACCCATGAGCTGCAAATGAAGGTCGGGCGCGCGCTGCCGCAGGATAGCCGCCGTCCGTAGGAACTCCTCAACACCCTTGCCGGGCGAGACCTGTCCAAAGAACACAACCGCGGCCCCGCGGCCTGCTTCGGAGGTGCCGTGCAGCGTGCCCGCTGGCGCACGCTGGCTCACAGCGACACACGCGCGGTCGATGTTCGTTCCGATCGGAATCACATGGCAACGCGAGCGCGCGAACGGATACATGGCGAGGAAACGACCCCGTTCGTACTCGTTACTGAACACAATTGCAGATCCAAACAATGCCCAGGACAGGAACGCGGCTCTGCGTACCGGATGAAAGACCGAAAACTCGTGAAGCGTCGCCACGTACCTGCCAACCGGCACCGCGGGCAGCGCAATCGGTGCAAGTGACGAACCTATCCCCATCGACGGATACTGGAGATGCAGAACCGTATCCCGTCTGCGCCCGTGGACCAGCTGCAGCCTGCCGAGGTCGCAAAAGCTCCAGCTGGGGAACGCCTCCATCACCACATCCTGACCACTGTTCTCGAGCGCTTGACATAGCTTCTCGGTGTAGTCGTAGACCCCACAATTCTGTCCACCCTGGCCTGCGATAATTTGAATGATCTTCATGTGAGCTCTCGCAGTAGCTCCAGGTGCTTACCCGCCGCGGCCTGCCAGCTGTGGTGCTCCAAGACCATGCGGGCCCGCTCCTTCATGGCCTCTCGCGTGCCAGGCTCCCGCACCATGCGCAACATGAGCTCGGCGAGCCGTACATCATCGTCCGGTCTGAAGTATAGCACCGCATCCTGGCACACCTCCGGCATCGAGGCGGCATCGGAACAGATCACGGGGCAGCCCAGGGCCATGGCCTCCAGTGGCGGCAGACCGAAGCCTTCATAGCGAGACGGATAGACAAACGCCGCGGCATGCTCGTAGAGCGCGCGCAGCTCCCCATCTGTTACGTAGCCCAGGTATTCCAGCTGGCCGGCAACTTCAGGTCGGTCAGCGCCAAAAATACGGTCGTCGGCGGCGCCCGCAACCACGACCTTCACCTCCCCCTGGCCCCGCAGGCGTTCGAGGGCTTTGGCAACGATTGCGAAGTTCTTGTGCTCGCTGATGCTGCTGACGGCCAGGATGTAGCCGCCAGAACCGAGCCCATGTCTCTCGATAATCCCCTCGTCGGGCTGGGCTTCCGCGACGTGCTGCCAACCCTCACCAGAAACCCGGAGCTTTTCTGGCCGCGCGCGAAGGTAACGAACGAGCTCATCCTTCGAGAAATGCGAAACCGTCATGGTCCGTCTGTTCCGATGAACCATGTAGGGCAACAACAGCTTGTACCAGGCGCGGAACTTCCAGCTGAAAGCCGACGGTACAGCGAACACCGATGCATCGTGCACTGTGACTACTTGCTTG
The DNA here is from genome assembly GCA_028817905.1 of Myxococcales bacterium. Lineage (GTDB taxonomy): Bacteria > Myxococcota_A > Polyangia > Polyangiales > JAFGIB01 > JAPPOR01. The sequence continues at coordinate 4,662 of JAPPOR010000108.1, read as the reverse complement.
CGGGCAAGCAGAGGCCCTGTCGCCGCAAACCCGAGCAAGACTCCCTTTCTGGCATAGAGGGGGAGAAGTAGCTGCTCCCACAATTGCCCACCTCCGCGCCCCACTTCACGCGCAACAATGGCTCGTAGGGGGGGAACGGGCGTCCCGGGCGGTACCAACAGTTCCACGTTCCACCCAGGCGACGACCCGGCATTGGCCTCCGCCACTAGACCATCCAGAGCCCTCAGGATCTCGTGCGCGTAGCGCTGAACTCCTGTGACGCGCTGCGTGAGAAAACGCCCGTTGATAAACACGCGCATCAAACCACCAGGGTGCGTTCTGCTAGCCCGCTCATTTCAACGACTCGCAAGCGACCGCCAGAGGACTCGGCTTCACAGGGTTTTCAGCAAGCAACGAAGAACCTGCCGTGTCTGCCTTCGCGGCGAGTTCCTCGTGAAGTCGAAGGCCAAGCGAGGCACCGCGAACGAGTGAATTATGCGGGCTAGCACCTTTGGGGGGCCCCCACAAGCCGAGCGCCAAGTCCTTGCACAGGGATGGGGGCCATGATACCCGCAAGCGGGCTCTAAACGCGTTTCCATACCCCGCGGTGCTCCAAACGTTGGTATCCTGTTGCAGTTCCTGAGCTTGTCTCGAATGTTGGAGAACTGCGAATGAAGGCCGTGATCTTGGCGGGGGGGTTCGGGACTCGCCTTTCCGAGGAGACGGGCGTTAAGCCCAAGCCAATGGTGGAAATCGGCGGCAAGCCGATCCTTTGGCACATCATGAAGATCTATCTCCACCATGGTGTGGACGAAATGATCATCTGTGGTGGCTACAAGAGCTACGTGATCAAAGAGTACTTTGCGAACTACGCATTGTACAACTGCGACATTACGTTCGACATGCGCAAGCACGAAACGATCGTGCACAACCAGCGGGCCGAGAACTGGCGCGTAACGCTCGTGGAAACGGGCGAGTCTACGCTCACAGGTGGTCGCATCAAGCGCGTGAGGGACTACATCGGAGACGAGACGTTTTGCCTGACGTACGGTGACGGTGTTTCGAACGTCGATGTCACACAACTGATAGAGTTCCACCGACAACAGGGCGTCGAGGTGACGCTGACTGCGACCAAGCCCCCTGGACGCTTCGGCGCCCTTTCCTTGCGGCGTGACCAATCGAAGATCGAACATTTTCGCGAAAAAGCGGATGCGGACGGAGGCTGGGTCAACGGGGGGTTCTTCGTGGTCGAGCCCCGGACAATCGATCGCATCGCAGGTGACGAAACAACCTGGGAACACCAGCCGCTCGAGAGCCTCGCGCGGGATGGCCAACTGGCGGCCTTCAAGCATGCCGGCTTCTGGCAACCAATGGACACGTTGCGAGACAAGAACCATCTCGAAAAGCTTTGGGCGAGCGGCAATCCGCCCTGGAAGGTTTGGAAAGACTAGGGGTCTGGAAAGACTAGGGGTCTGGAAAGACTAGGGGTTTGGAAAGACTAAAGGTCTGGAAAGACCAAAGGGCCCAAAACCGAAGGTCGAGAAACACTACGAGTCCAAGAGGACGGGAGCCTGCGACGAGCAGGTCACAGACCGGGGAGACAGCAAAGTGAAGGTATTCGTAACGGGCACCGACGGCTACATCGGTATCATGCTCGCAGGGCATCTGCGCGAGTACGGGCATCAGGTCGTCGGCTGCGATACCGGCTTCTATCGCAGCGGTTGGCTATACAATGGTGTTGACTACCTACCCGAGGCGCTCTCGAAAGACATCCGCAACGTCACTGCCGAGGACATGCGTGGCTTTGACGCCGTGATTCACCTGGCCGAACTCTCCAACGATCCGCTGGGCCAGCTTGCGCCAAACATTACCTTTGACATCAACCACAAGGGCTCAACGCATCTGGCAACACTGGCGAAGCAAGCCCACGTGCCGCGCTTCATCTACTTCTCGTCATGCAGCGTCTACGGCGCGTCCGACGACATCATCGACGAAACCGGTACGGTCAACCCGCTGACAGCGTACGCAAAGTGCAAGGTTGCGGTCGAAAACGATCTATCGGCTATGGCAGACGATAACTTCACGCCAACCTACCTGCGCAACGCGACCGCCTACGGCGCCTCCCCACGCCAGCGCTTCGATATCGTCGTCAACAACCTCGCGGGTCACGCATGGACGACCAAGCAGATCAAGATGATCAGCGACGGAAGCCCCTGGCGGCCCCTGGTGCATATCCTGGACATCTGCAAAGCGGCGCGCTGCGTACTCGAAGCGGAGCGCGACGTGGTGCACAACCAGAGATTCAATGTCGGAGCGAGTAGCGAGAACTATCAGGTCAGGGACGTTGCAAAGATCATTAGCAACGTCTTTCCGAACTGCGAGCTCAGCATCGGCGACCAGGGCGGGGACGCGCGCAACTACCGCGTGAACTTCGACAAGATCAAGAACACCGTTCCAGGATTCGAGTGCGAGTGGGACGTACCAAAAGGCGCGCAACAGCTGCTCGAAGTCTTCGACCGGATCAAGCTGACCAAGGAGCTCTTCGAGTCACCCCACCACACGCGACTCAAGCAGATCAACCAGCTGCTTGAGACTGGCCAGATCGATGCCAACTTCTTCTGGACACGCTGAATGAAGCTTACACCGACACCCCTGAAGGATGCCTACGTCATCGATCTCGAGCCCATCTCGGACGACCGTGGCTTCTTCGCGCGTGCCTTTTGCGCCCGCGAATTCGAGCAGCATGGGCTCAAGCCGGTCATCGCCCAAATGAACGTCTCGTTCAATCACAAGCGAGGCACAATCCGGGGCCTGCACTACCAGCTTCCGCCCGCAGGCGAGACCAAGTTCCTACGGTGCACGTCGGGTGCAGTCTACGATGTCATCATAGACATGCGTCCTGACTCGCCCTCCTATCTGCAGCACTACGGCATTGAACTCAGCGCGGAAAACCGCAGAGCCATCTACGTGCCCGAGATGTTCGCGCATGGCTATCTGTCCCTGACAGACGGCGCGGAGGTGATGTATCCGGCAGGAGAGTTCTACTCACCAGGCCACGAGCGCGGAATCCGCCACGACGACCCGTATTTCGACATCCAGTGGCCATGCCCGGTAGCCGTCATCTCGAACAAAGACGCATCCTGGCCAGATTTTCGCCGCGATGAGTCGCAATGAGCCGCGCGTTGCCGAAGCGCCGTGACGATCGACGGTCTGCGGGCGCTTGCGCGTCCGTGTCTTTGTAAGTAGTTTTGCGAGGCGTCCGGTCGGGGCGCTCGAGAAAAGGCCCGAAAAATGCAGACCGATCCTCCCTTGGTCGCGATCGCGACGCCTGTCTACAACGGCGAGAAGTATGTCGCTGAGACGCTGGCCAGCGTGCAGGCGCAAACCTATCCGAACCTAGTGCATGTCGTGGTCGACAATGCCTGCACCGACCGGTCCCCCGAAATCATCGAGAGCTTCAAGGGCGGCAGGGTCCCAGTCCACGTCAGTCGCAATCCGGAAACGGTACCTGTCAACCGAAACTGGTCGGTCACGGCCGCACGGGTGCCCGCCGATGCTCGCTACTTCTGCATTCTTTGTGCGGACGACACGCTGGAGCCCACGGCGATTCAGCGTATGGTCGAGGTCGCCGAGTCGGACCCAGCGATCGAGCTTGTCGGTTGCATGGCACGGCGCGGAGACATCGTTCAGCCAACCGACTTGCCCCGCGACACAACAGTATTCGACGGGAACCGAATCGCTCGACGCTTTCTGAACAAGGAGTCTGATGCCGTCCCGCACAACTATGGGCTGTACCGACGGCGCCCAGAAGACTTCGAGAGCGACTTCTTTGACCCGGACATCGTGATGATGGACACGGATGCCTGCCTCCGCGCACTGTCGCGCGGCAAGCTCGGATACGTGCACGAACCACTCGTCATGTTGCGGGTCCATCCGGACCAACTGTTCGTACAGCAGACCAAGGCGTCGAGGCACTCCGTCTTCGAACCCCTGGTTCTTATCGATCGCTGGGCTCACGTGTTGATGGGGCCGCGCGAGGCCAAACGTTGCCGGACTCGACACCTGCGGGTGATCTATCGTTTCCTGCTGTTCTGGCTTGCAACGGGCCAGAAGAGCTTCGTCGAGCACCATATGAAGCGCCTCGACGAACTGGGCGCGCGGCCCTCCCTGCTCGACTACGAAAAGGCCGTCCTCGAATGGCCGCTACGGGAAGTCGTCAAGCGCTACCGCAGGCGCAAGTCCTTGGTTTCAACGCAGGCACGCGGCTTCGGCGACGCCGGCTTCCCGGTCGACGACGCGCTGCCTTCATTCATGAACCTGGGCGTCTGGAAAAGATAGCGGCCTGCACTGGCAGGTCGTCTCGGCACGACAGGCAGCACACGGCACATCACAAACAGGTTCTCTCGGCGCCACAGGAAGGCAGAACGTTGCTTGCACCGCGTCAGTGCGTCGCCCATGTCGGTCCCATCGGATCGTTTCGTGACTACGGCGTCGGATCGCGCAGGGATTCGGCTTCACGGGGCTTTCGACAAACCGACAGCCTGTATTTTCCAGGGCGGCGAAAGTCCCGTGGAGTCGAAGGACAGGCGAGGCGGCGTCGTAGTCATGAATGACCGGGGCTAGCCATCTTCCTTGCGGGCACGACGCAACGCAGCCTGCCCGGCACGTTCACCACTGATGAAG
>JAPPOR010000894.1 GCA_028817905.1 Myxococcales bacterium | reverse complement strand
CGGGCTCTAGCTCACGGCATTCAGAGGTCCACGCAAAGCCGTAGATCCCGGACACCAATGCCAGGGCAGCAAACCCGAGGAGCCCGATACCGGCAGCGCTCGCGTCTTCGCTGGCAGCAACCCAGCCGAGTGTGCCGTTGGCGCCGGCAAGGAGCATGTCCCCGACGGGCAGCCAAACGTGACGGGTGCATTCCGCCGGCGGGCCGGACTCGACCACGGACGGACCTTCCTCTACCAACACTGCATGCGACCGCGGTGGAGGCGTCACGGCCGCAAGCGAGCAACCCGCGCCTGGACATGCGAGCACCGCGATCAGGACCGAAGCGATCAGACGTTCCAAGATAGGGCTCCCCAGTGACCGGCCGTGCCCGCGGCCCAGTACCGACCTAGACACCTAGCAACAGGTGTGCCTGGCACGCCCGTTGCTTGAAAAGCGGAGCTTGGGAGGGCAGGAGTTGCGATGAGGGGCGCGGCGATCGCGGTTTTTTTGGTGCTGACCGGATGCGAGATGGTCCGCGTGCAGCAATCCACGTTGGTTCCGGCCCTGACGATGCCACCTCCGCCGCGCGAGGACCGGGTGGTCGATGTGTATCTCGAGGACGCCACCGTGACTTTTTTGTCACAGCCCCAGCGCGCCCCAAACAGTGACGCGGGACTCTGGGTCACCCGCCACAAGTTCCAGGGCGCGGTCAGCGTCCACGCGAGCAAGCACATGGCCCTGAGGATTCTGGGGTACGAAGCCCTGAGTGCGGGTGCGATGAAGGCGGCCCCCACCACCCTCCAGAACCCAGGACGCAACACGCGCGGCGTTGGCTTCGGGTTCGCCGCCAGTCTGCCCGTGGGCTCGCCCGCGACGCAATTGCACATCGTCACCGACCTGGTCTTCGCAGAGGTGCCCTCCTATGTGCGCAGGGTCTGTGAGGACTGCGAGGACCCCTCGCCGCAGCGTGGCAGGATCGACGTGGACCCAATGGCGATCGCTTCGCTGTGTCTCTTCGGAAGCCATCGTGTCGCACCCGGCACCCGCCTGCGTCTGGGAGCGGGCGTCGTGAACCACCCGACCAACGTGGAGGAGTTCAACAACGACGCGGTGGACGCAGAGATCAACGACGGACCCGTCAACGTCGTGCTGAGCCTTGGCGTCGAAGTAGACCTTGACTGGGTGTCGCTCGCACCCCAGATCCAGTGGCCCGTCACGCGCGATCCCGTGGTATACGGTCCGATCGTGGGTCTCGGAGTCCGCGCCGGCTTCGAACGCTAGCAGCTTGGCAGGGCATGCTCGAAACCAACCAGCAAGAGTATTGGAACGACGTGGCGGGACCCAGATGGGCTCGTTCTCAGGTCTTGATGGACAGCGTGCTCGCACCCTATGCGGACGCACTCGAGTCCGCCCCTGACGTGCCGGCAGGCACCACGCTCGTCGACGTCGGATGTGGCTGCGGGGCCACGACGCTGATGATGCGTCGGCGTTGGCCGGAAACCCGCATCGTCGGCCTCGATATCTCGCGGCCGATGCTTGCCGTGGCCAGGCGACGGGTTGCAGCTGAGCCCGGTCCGCCCACCGAATTCGTACTTGGAGACGCGGCGCAGATGGCATTTCGGCCGGCCTCCGTGACGCGGATCTTGTCACGCTTTGGCGTGATGTTCTTCGAAGACCCGGTCCGGGCGTTCACCAACATGCGACGTTGGTTGACGCCGGACGGGCAGCTGGTCGCCATCATCTGGGGCGAAGCCCGCGACAACCCGTGGATGACGGAGCTCGCCGGCGTGATCGCAGCGCACGTGGCGCTTGCGCCTCCCCCCAACCCCCACGGGCCAGGCCCGTTCTCGCTCGGGTCAGCGAGCCACCGCAACGACATCTTCGAACAGGCCGGATTTCGCCTGACAGAGGAGCGCCCACTCGCGGCGCCGGTTCGGATCGAGGGCACGGTAGACGAGATAGCGCACTTCTACACCGAGCGTGCCGGCATCGCCACGGCCCTGAAGGACGCCGCACCAAACGCTCGCACTGCAGCGGTGGACGCGCTGCGAGCAGCGATTGACGAGCGCTACGACGGCCGCGGTGTCTCGCAACCCGCACTCGCCTTTCGCATCACCCTCACGCCTAGCTAGCTAGCC
>JAPPOR010000170.1 GCA_028817905.1 Myxococcales bacterium | reverse complement strand
GCGGGAGGGCGGGCGCGCGGGTTCGGAAGGCACCCCGACAGCCCCCCTGGAGGGTGACGCAGTCGCTCGCTGTGGCTTCGGAGCTGCGGGAAAGCTCCCCCCAATGACTTCTGCTGCCAACTCCACCGTATCGGCAGCGCCACGCGTCCGCATGGGCAGTGGTTGAGCGAACCACGCCGCCCCCCCGATTGCGCCGCTTACGCTGAGAGCGGCGAGCGCAGGCATACCCCAAGGGGACCATCCGCGCCGTCGACCCGGCACCTCGATAGCCGACCTCGTGCGTCGCGCGCTCGGGATGTCCCCGACGGCGTCTGTCGAGACACCATCGGCCTGGTCGGCGCGGGCCTCCGCCGGGTCAGCCACGGGGGTCACGCTGGGCGGCACGGTGGCGGGGTTCGTCATGTGTCCCAAGTAGGCCTCCGCGGTCGACAACGAGCGGAGCACGTCGAGCAACTCGCGCACCGAGGAGAAGCGCTCGTCCGGGTTGCGAGCCATCGCCTTCATGACGGCTTCGCTCAGGGCCGCAGGCAAGTCGGGGCGTAGCGCCTTGGGTGGAGTCGCGGTGTGGGTCGCGATCGCCACGGCCATCGCGCCAAAGGTCTCCCCGATAAAGGGCAGCCGGCCTGTGAGGGCGCGGTACATCAGCACGCCAAACGCGTAGACATCTGCGCGCGCGTCCACGTCCCGCGCGCTGTTGATCTGTTCGTGCGGCATATAGGCCGGTGTGCCCATCGTGACGCCGCTCTTCGTGACACCGGTGCCGACCATGCTGTCGCTGGTGAGCTTTGAGATCCCAAAGTCGAGCACTTTGGCCCGCAACCCAGCGGGTTGGGTGGGATCATGCAATACGAAGATGTTGTCGGGCTTGATGTCGCGGTGAATAACCCCGGCATCATGGGCGGCCGCCACGCCCCACATGGCTTGCACGAGCAGCTGCAGCAGGTCCGGAATCGGGATCTGACCCCGTTCCAACAGTTCGGTAAGCGACTCCCCCTCGAGCAGCTCCATCACCATGAAGAGCCCGTCGGCCTCCGTGCCAACGTCGTACACATCGACGACGTTGGGGTGATCGATGCGACCGGCGACTTGGGCCTCGAGCACGAAGCGACGACGCATCTCCGCACGCGCGCTGAGGTCAGGGACCAACCATTTGAGCGCCACCGGCTTGTTCATGAGCGTGTGTGTGGCGCGAAACACCGCCCCCATGCCGCCACGACCCAGCATCCCATCGATGCGGTACTTCCCTGCCACGACCTGACCTACCTGGGGGAGACCCGGTACGGCGGGCGCGGGTGGCTCGCTCGGCGTGGCGGCAGCCTGACGAAGCCAGTCGGGTGGCGCTGCTGAGCGGTCGTTCTCTGTCGACACGAGTCGTACTCCCCCGGCGTGACCGCATTCTAGCACCAAATCGGTGCGCCCCGTACTCTCCACGGCCCCGGCCCTACTGTGGCTCCGGCCACCGCCCAGCTGCGATTTTGTTGTCACGTTCCGTGGGCTGGACCGTCCCAGCTCCAGTGCATCTGACGGCCCCAGTTACGACCCTCGGTTGCGGTCGCGACCTTGACGGCAATCGTTCGAGGGTGGCAGTACTCGCGCGACGGGGAGAGGATATGGCACGTGTTCTACCGCTTGTCGCCACAGTGGCAACGCTGACAACCGCGGGGCTCGCTTTGGGGCAAGCCACCCCGCCGGCTCCCGGCGGCGCTTTGGGGCAAACCCCGCCCCCGGTTCCCGGCGGCGCTTTGGGGCAAACCGCGCCACCGGTTCCCGGCGGCGCGCCGGTTGGCGCAGAACCCCCAACGATGGCCGGCCCTGCCACTCCCGGTGATGGTCTACCGGAGGACTACAAGCAGGCATTCAGGCGCGGTGCCAACGAAATGTACCGTGGCAAGTTCCCTGAAGCACGTGCCTCATTCCACGAGGCACACCGGATTTTTCCGAACGCCCGCACCTTGCGAAGCCTCGGGAAGGCGGAGTTCGAACTCGACAACTACATCGAGAGTATAGAATACCTGGAACAGTCCCTGGCTTCGACAGCACGCCCCTTGACCGCGGAGATGCGTGAAGACGTGACGAAGCTGCTCGCAATTGCCCGCGGCCTGGTAACCACCCTGTGGCTGGTAACGAAGCCCGGCGATGCGACTGTGACCCTCGACGGTACGGCCGTCACCTTGGACGACCGCGGACGTATACCGCTGGTCGTGGGCAAGCATGAGCTGACGGTGCGCGCACCTGGCTACATGACGAGCCGACGCAAACTCGACGTCGAAAGTGGCCCAGAGACCCGGGTGGAGGTCACCCTGATGCCGACGATTCCTGCTCGAGCGGAGTCGTCGGCGCTGTACGAGCGGTGGTGGTTCTGGGTGGCAGCGGGTGTCGCAGTGGCGGGAGCGATCGTTGCGGGTGTCGCGCTCGCCAGCGGCGGCAAGACCTACGAGCCGAACACGGAGGTCATGGGGGCCGTTCAAGTGATGGCGCTTGAGGCCCGCTAGTGGTCTCCCCCACACCGATACGCACCCCTGCGGCCCCTGCGTGTGCCAGAAGGAGTGCCCCGGGGGGCGCACCGGCAACCACCTGCGGCGATCGAGATTGTTCGAACGTCACGCGTCACGAAGGGCCGGTCGGTCCGTCTCCCCTCTGTATAGCTAGCGGCACGCTCCCGCGTCACCTCTCGAGCACGGCGCGTCGCCCGACAATGGAGGTAGCATGAAACAAGCGCTGGCAAGGCCATGGCTGCTCATGGTCACGAGTCTCCTATGCTCGTGCGCCGAAAGCATTCCCCCCACCGAGGTGATCATCCAGCTCCAAGCCGAGCCGACCGTTCGTGCAATTATCGATCGGGTCCATGTCCGCTTGTTGTCCGGCTCCGACGGCGAAGCGCGCACGGAACGCCTGGACCGCGATTTCGAAGGGTCGGAGCTCAGCTGGCCGGTGCGCTTGTTGGTCACCCCGATCGGCCGCGACGCAACCCGTACCTACGAGATTGTCGCGAGCGCCTACGACGGTGCGTCTGAAGTTGCTCGCGTGCGGGCGATCAGCGGCTTCGTCGACGGACAAACCCGCTACCTCAACCTCCACTTCAAGGCCGATTGCCGGGACGTCCTGTGCTCCGCTGGCCAGACCTGCGAGGGCGCTGTCTGCGTGTCTGCTGGCGTGAATGCTATTGCGTTGGAAAAGGTGGGCCCGCGTGACACGACGACCATCCCCGGCGTCGGTACTGGCACCCTCTGGGCTCCCGATGCTCCAGGCAAGGAGTTGATGTGGGACGAGGACAGGTGGCAGTAGTCCGCCCTCGGCGAAATCTGGGGAAATCTGGGCAAACCTTGGATGCGATCGTTGCGAGTGCCCCCAGGCTTCGACATGCGCCTGAGCACATTCTCGGCAGCGGAATGAAGACGATGCACGACGAGCACACAAGACAGGAGACACGCATGATGAGCAAGCCGCATGAGACAACCCTGGAAGCGCGCGTCGCCGCGCTCGAGTCGGCGCAGCGAAGGCGAAAGCGCATGCTGTCTGGGCTGCTGGCCCTGGCCGCACTCACGTCTTCGGCAACGCTGGCAGCCCAGACGAACTGGGCGCCCCCGGGCTTTCATGTCTTCTCCGCGGGAACGCCCGCTGTGGCCGACGAGGTCAACCACAACTTTCGCTGGGTGATCGAAAACACTCCGCCTCCAGGGACGGTTGTCGCTTACATGGGGAAGGAGGTTCCCTCGGGCTGGCTAGCTTGCGAAGGCCAAGAGGTGCAGCGGGACAACTACCCACGCTTGGCCAAAGCCCTCGGCGACACATGGGACGCTGCCTCGTCGTCCAGCCAGTTGCTGCTCCCTGATCTGCGCGGCCAGTTCTTGCGTGGCCTCGATAGCGCGCGCGGCCTCGACCCGGACGGCGACACGAGGGAGATAGGAAGCGAGCAGGGCTACGCCCTGGAGAACATCACCGGAACCCTCAACCGCGTGGCCGCTGACACGGTCGATAGCTCCCCCCTATTTCAGGCGAACCGGGTCCGCGGGGCAGATATGAACGTCTCGTCCGCAACAAGCGGCACTGCCGACGTCCTGAACACCTACGACTTCGACGTATCGCGTACCGACGTGAGCACGTCGAGCGAGACCCGACCTACCAATGTCGCCGTCCGCTTCATCATCAAGTACTGACACCCGTGAGCGATCCGACGCGCAGTGCACGAATGAACCGGGCTATGAACACGCCGGAGCCGCACGTCTTGCTGCCTCCGGCCCACCCGCTCGCCTCCAGCTGGAAAACAGGGCGGCATAGTGACCGCCCTGCTCCACCAGGTCGTCGTGGGAGCCGAGCTCTGCCAACCGCCCGTCCGCCACCACCGCGACGCGATCGGCCTGCTGGGCGGTGGATAGCCGGTGTGCGATGACGATCACGGTGCGCCCACCCATCAGTTGGGCCATCGCATGTTCCACCAGTCTCTCCGTGCCGGGGTCGAGGTTGCTGGTGGCTTCGTCCAGCACCAGTACGGCCGGGTCCACCAGCGCTGCTCGTGCGAGGGAAACCAGTTGTTTCTCGCCCGCAGACAGTCGCGAGCCGCGTTCGTCGACCATGGTCTGCAGGCCTTCGGGCAGCGCCTGGAAGCGCTCGAGGGCGCCCACTCGGGCCAGGGCTTCGGAAACCTCGTCGTCGCTGGCGTCGCCCCTCGCGATACGAACGTTCTCCAGGATGCTCGTGTTGAACAGGAAGCCTTCCTGGGGCACAACCACGATGCGCTGCCGCAGCGTCGCCGTTTTGGCATCACGCAGGTCGACGCCGCCAAAACGGATGCTTCCGCCACTCGGATCGTACATGCGCGCGATCAGTTTTGCCAGCGTCGACTTGCCCGCACCGGTGGGTCCGACGAGGGCCAGCCTCTCACCGCTTGCGATCGATAGCGCTACGCCACTCAGGATCATGTCCCCTTGTTCGCCGTAGCGGAACGATACATCGACGACCTCGATGTCGCCGCGTTTGGGTAGGGGCGTGGTGCTCTGGTGCTCGGGCACGTCGATAGGTGTGTCCAGGAGCCCAAAGAGCTTGCGCATGCCCGCGCCCGCCGACTGCATCTGATTGAAGAGTTGGCTGAACTGTTGAATCGGCTCAAAGAGGTTGCTCAGCGTGAGGATGAAGAACGTAACCGTGCCGATCGTGGTGGTGCCGCGTGCGACGAGGAAACCACCCGCCAACACAACAAGCGCGGTCGTACCGACGCCGGCCATCTCGATCACGGGGAGGTAAAAGGCTTGCAGCTTGGAAGCCTCGATATGGGCATCATAGAGCTTGTCGTTTTCTTCGGCGAAGCGTTGCACTTCGTGCTGTTCACGCGCGAACGCTTGGATTACCCGGACGCCAACGATGCCTTCCTGCAGGCGGGACAAGGTTGTCGCCACCTGATCCCGCACTCGGGTGTAGACGAGGCGTGAACGGCGCGCGAAGCGGACGCTGGCCCACACCACCGGTGGGACCGCGACCAAGCACATGGCCATCAGCACGGGCGACGCGATGGTGAGCACGATGGTCGACAGTACGAGCAGCAGTCCTGAACTGATCAGCATCATCAGCCCCGTCTGCACCAGCTCCTGCAACGAATCGACGTCCGACGTCATGCGCGAGACCAGCACACCGACCTTGTGTCGATCGTAGAAGGGCATCGAAAGGCGCTGCATATGGGCGAACACGCGGACGCGCAGGTCGCGCAGAAAGCCTTCGCCGACCTGACTGAGCATGAGGATCTGGGCGCGATGGATCACGTAGGCGGACAACTTGATCGCCACGTAGGCGCCGATCGCGAGGTTGAGCGCCATGCTGTCGTCGGTCTGAATGCCGCGATCGATCGCGTATTTGATCATCCAGGGGCCCGCGAGATTGGTACCCGTCCATAGGCAGATCAACCCCATGGCCATCGCTACCTTTCCACGGTAGGGGCGCAGCAGCGGCAGACCTCGACGTAGCACTGCGAGGAGGGGTAGCTGTTCTGGTGCTGGAGTTGTGAGGTCCTTGGAACCGCTCATGCCGCTCGATCTTCCTGGGCCAGTACTTGCCGGTAGCGGGGGTGCGTGGCGAGCAGGTCAGCATGTCGACCTTCCGCCACGACCCGCCCGTCGTCGAGCAGCAGCACACGGTTGGCCAGTGCGAGCGTCTGGGGGCGATGGGCAATGATGAGAGTGGTTCGATCGCGCATCACTTCCGTCATGGCCGCCCGGATTTCCTGCTCCTTGCCGGGGTCGACCGCGGAGGTGGCATCGTCGAGGATGAGCACCCGTGGGTCCTTGAGCACCGCGCGGGCGATCGCGATCCGTTGACGCTGTCCGCCTGACAATGTGAAACCACGCTCTCCAATCAGGGTCTCGTAGGCATCCGGTAGGTCTCTAATGAAATCATGGGCGCCCGCGAGTCGCGCTGCCCGCTCGATTTCGTCTGGCGTCGCCCGCGGCCGCGCAAAGCCGATGTTGGCGGCGATCGTGTCGTTGAAGAGGAAAGTATCCTCGAAAACGATCCCAACCTCGGAGCGTAGAGTGGATAGAGGAAGCTCGCGTACGTCGACACCGTCGAGCGTCACCTTGCCCGCACTGACGTCGTAGAAACGTGGGATCAGGCGGGCCACCGTGCTCTTGCCCGATCCTGTCCCTCCCACGAGGGCAACGGTTTCGCCCGCGTGCAGTGTCAGATCGAGCTCGCTTAGCACACTGTGCCCATGATTGCTCGCATAGGCGAAGCGAACGCCGCGCAGTTGAACCTCACCCACCGGGTGGTCTGCATGTCTGGGCGGAAGGGCCAGCGGTTGCTTGGGGTCGACGATGGCGGGATCCTCTGAAAGGATGCGCTCTACCCGCTCGGCGGCTGCGGCGGCCCGTTGCGCGCCCGCGATGATCTGCCCGAGCATGCGCAGCGGGTTGATCAAGAGGATCACGAAGAAGTTGAACATGATCAGTGTGCCGATGCTGAGCTCTCCCTTCAGCACCAGGTGGCCGCCGTAGGCCAGAACAAAGATCAGGCCGAGGTTGGGCAGTAGCTCGATCGCAGGTAGGTGGGTGGAACGAACCCGTGCCGCCTGCATGGCCATTCCGTAGACGTCGTCGGCCTCTGTCCGCAGGCGGCGGTGCTGGGAAGCTTCTGCACCAAAGCCCTTGATGATCCGAACACCTGAGACGGTCTCTTCCACGACGCTCGCGAGCTGAGCCGTCTCTTCCTGCAATCCGCGTACCGCTGGGTGCAGCCGTTCGCCGAACCTGCGACCCAACACGTTGACGAGGGGCAGTGGTCCGAGAGCGAGTAGCGTGAGCACCGGGTCGATGGAGGCCAGGATGATCGTTGTGCAGGCAACGATCACAAAGTTGGAGACCGTCAGCGGAACCAGAGTGATCAGCATATGGATTTGCTGCAGATCGGTGTTGGCCCGACTCATCAGCTGGCCGGTCTGCGTGCGATCGTGGAAGCCGAAGTGCAAGCGCTCGATGTGTTCGAACATGCGTTGCCGCAGCCTTCGTTCGCAACGGCGGCCTTCCTGAAACGCCTTGTAGCGCCGGAACCCCGTGAAAGTGGCGCTGACGAGGCCAGCGCATGCCACGTACAGGGCCCAGCGGGCGATTACGCCCAGTTGGCCGCTGCCGATCCCAGTGTCGATCGCCTGGCGGACCAAGAGGGGAACGCTGATCTTGCCGGCACTCCACAGCAGCCCAGCGAGCACGCCGAGGCCGATGCCGCCCCGTTGCTCCCAGATCAGCCGCCCCAGCATCAGGAAGCTACGGCGGGTCGCCAACTGGGGGCTGTCGGTGGAGGTTGCGCTCATTTGGGGCTCGAGGGGTAGCCCGAGAAGCGCGTCAACGCCACGGCGCCGTTGCGAGAAACTCTCACATTCTTGCCTGACCGCTGCAATCTGGTCTGAGCAGATTTGTCTGCGCGTAGGCGGATGTCGACCGGAGTACGGGGTCGGCCGAGCCTCTCCGGTGGCCTGTCGGAGAAACCGGTCGCGATCGATGTCCTTCGCGACAACTCGGCGACTCCACAGCGCTTTTGCGTCCAGGTGTCAGATCACGGGTCGCTGCCCGGGGGTGGGAGTACGGATCCGGGCTAGGGCAGCGAGCCACCCTCGTAGAGCCACTTGCGAGCAGCCGCGTCGGTGAGGATGTGCTCGCCGGTGGCGCGCAGGTGGGCGGCGATTTCGTCGGTCATGCCGTCTTCCTTGGCAGCCCCAACCTGTCCCTTGCGCACCATGGCCCCGGCTTCAAGGGCCGGCACCGGGGCGGTCGAGATCGTCTCAAACTTCTCCTGGTGGCTCTTCATCCACGTGAAGGTGCTGTGCTCATCGATCCGGGCCCATGCCTTCTCATCGGGATTGATACCGAGAAAGTCTGCGACCCTGCGTACGGAGCCCGGCAGGTCCCGTTTCATGTCGGCGAAGTGCAGCATCAACACGTTGTCTGCATGGCGGTGGGGCCACCAGGCAGCCACGAAGCCAAAGAGCATGCCCTGCATGCCCTGCGGGTCGATCACTTCGTTGTAGAAGGTGGGAAAGTCGGGCCTGCACAGGGCCTGGCGCGGCACGCCCCACAGCTCGTAGAACGCATCGGTGTGCTGTTCGAGGAAGACCTTGAAGGAGACAAGCGCCTCTTCGGGGTTGCGGCAGACCACCACGTACTTGACGTCCTTGCCTTGTCCTGGTGCCTGGTAGGGCAAGTCGCCGGGCGCAGAGTGTGACTTGAAAGCGCGTCGCTTGTCTTGCGGCATGGCTTCGAGTCGGGCGATGACCTCGGCCGTCGGCTGCCCCGGCCGCTCCACGAACTCGGGCCAGCAAACCACGTCGTAGATGCTCGCGAAGCGATCGTCGCCCCCGCTGAGCAGCTGGTGGACCACGTTCATCATCCAGTTGGTACCGCTCTTGACGGGGACGGAAATGACGATGTCCCCGTCGCGCCAGGTCACCTCATGTTGTCTAGCTGGTGCGATCCAGGGAGGGCCCCCACGCTTCTTCGGTCCACTCATCCAGCCTTGCCCTCCGTGTCGTATAGAGCCGCGGGTCACGCTGCCCGCGGTATCTCCATCCTACGCGAAGGGGATGCAATTATTCAATCGATAAATACAGCCATGGCATCGATCCCGGGTGGCTACCCCGTTACAGCTTTCCACGGACGGTGACGCTTGCGGGGCCGATGCTGACTTGGACGCCGCTGTCATCCTGCTCGCTCAACAGCAGGATTCCGGATGTGATTGCCAGGCTGCCAGCGAGGATCGCGGAGGTCACCATCAGGGTGTCGCTGAGCGCCACGCCCGACTCGTCGATCTGGGCATCCGAACACTTCTCCTCACGGGTGCCGCACAGGGCCATGAGGTTCTCGTATTGGCCATCGCCAATCAGCCGGAACGCGATGGTCGCAGCGACAGCGGCTCCCATGCCGATCCCCGTAAACATCCATGCTGGGGGCCCGCCCGGTTCCCGGTCCGTGGGGACGACCGGTGCGGAGGTGCTTTCCGCAATCGGGGCCGAGAGCGTTAGCTTGTCCAGGGTGCAGTTGGATCGATCGAAGGCTGCCAGAATCGTGGCTCGCTTCAACTGGAGCGGGGCGCCTCCAACCCGTCCCACGATCGACTGCTTCCAGAACGGCTGCGCCAAGGTAACGGTCACCGGTGCCCGTCCGTGGGAAATGCCTTCGACCAGAACTTCGGCGCCTTTGGGATCACTTTCGACCGACACGTCGATCGGCTGGGTCACGGCCGCCCTGCATCGAGCGACCCGCGCTGGTGGAGCCTGCAGATACTCGGCCATCCCGGCGGCCGCCTCCAGGTTGCCAGCGGCGACGTTCGCCAGAAAGCAGGTGTGGCCAGCGGCTGGCATATCCAACGCGGCGGTCTGGCACCAGCGCAGCGCCTGGTGCAAGCACCGATCGGTCCCGTCGCGGTGGCACGCTGGTCCGTCGGTGGCGCGGCGCGCGAACCAGCAGATGGCCTCGTCGGCGTCACTCGCGCCTGGGGCCGCGACGCACGCCAAGCGCTGCACCTGCGCGCGGGTCGCGGGCGTGCTGACAAGCGTGGTGAAGAGCGCGGCCATCAGAGCCGTGCACTGACCCGCTAGCCAGGCGCGGCGACGATGGTGAAAGGTCCGGGCTATCTGCCAGCGCGTCTCCATGAGCCGAGTCCCCTCGTACTGCCGGCCATGTCCCGCTCAGCGGACCAGCAGGGCTGCAGTATCACGCGGCACGGTGGTGGGACAACGCGGTTTGCCGAGACCCTCGCAGCGCACGTGACACGGGCTGGCCGCCACCCGGGCCATCGCGGTTTGCTGGGCGGCCAGGGTGAGGTGGGACGTTTTTGCACCGCATTCCAACGTAACCGTTACGCTGGCTCGGCGGCTGTTGCGAACGCGAAGGTTGCGCTCGGCCAGCTCGGGAGCCGGGGCGTTCCGCTTGGATGCGGCTGGTGCGCCCCGCCGCATGTCATCGCCATCGGGAGGGAGTCGCAGGTCCCGCTTGTGCCCGCTGCGCGGTTCCGAGCGAGACTCCGGCCGTGTCTCGGCCGGTGCAGGTTGCTTGTTGGCTGTTGACTTACCGGTAGGGCGCTTGCGCTGCTTGCGCGTGGCCGGCTTGGGCTCGGGGGATGCGGCTTCCGCGGACAGGGGGTCGGTGGGTGCCGGCGCGGTGGTGGGCGGAACTTCACCTTCGGGGATCTCGTGGTCGTTCGGTGGTACCGGGT
>JAPPOR010000180.1 GCA_028817905.1 Myxococcales bacterium | reverse complement strand
CTAGAGAAGATGGCGCTCGTGCTGAACCGCGCGCGCGCAGCGGGTGCTAGCTAGTCTCCGTTGTTGCGGCGTTTGCGCTGCCCGGAGCTTCCAGGCCAGCGCGTAGCATGCGGGCCAGTTCGTCCTGGTTGAACGGCTTCTTGAGAAAGAGCGTTCCAGTAGTCAAGGACGCGCCTGCCGAGCTTGGGTAGCCGGACATGAATACGACGGCCAGACCCGGAAGCCGAGCACGACAGCGCCTGGCAAGTTCAATCCCATCAGCATCGCCCGGGAGCATCACATCCGTAAGCAACAACGCGACCCCGCGATTGGCTTCCAGGGCCTCGATTCCGGTCATCGCATCGCATGCTTCGAGGGGGCGATATCCAAGCCTGCGCAGCTGGCTTACGATCACGGATCGTACCTGTGGTTCGTCCTCTATTACGAGAACGGTCTCTCCCAAACCACGAGGTGAACTGGACTTTGCGACCGTCTCCCGCTCATGCAGGGCTGGCCCCTCATGGAGCGGGAGATGGATGTCTACTCGCGTTCCTCGACCGACCTCGCTGTGTAGGTCGATCTGTCCACCCGATTGCTTGACGAAGCCATAGACCATGCTCAGGCCGAGGCCGCTGCCACCACCGACCTCCTTGGTAGTGAAGAAGGGTTCGAAGACCTGGTCGCGCAGCTCCGGCGCCACCCCACAGCCATCGTCCTCGACGGACAAGGTCGCGTAGTGGCCGGCTGGCACGGGGGTGCCGTCTCCATCCTCGCGGGCCGGAAGCTCGGCGCTGACAACACGGACACGAAGCGTGCCTCCTTCGGGCATGGCATCTCGGGCGTTGATCGCGATGTTCAGCAACGCATTCTCGAGCTGCATCGGATCCACCTTGCAGACGAGTGGCTCACCCGGGGTGATGGTCTGAATATCGATTGGCTTCCCCAGAGTGCGGCGAAGGAGCTCCGCCACGTCCAAGACCAAAGCACCTACATCGATGACACGGGGCTGCAAAGGCTGCTTGCGCGCGAAGGCTAGCAGTTGCTGCGTCAGGGAGGCGGCGCGGCGCGAGGCGGCGCAGATTTCCTCGGAGTGCCTGTGTACGGCGCCTGGGTCATCCGCATCGCAACCAAGCAACTCCGCATGGCTCATGACCACCGTCAACAGGTTGTTGAAGTCGTGCGCGACGCCACCGGTCAGTTGACCGATCGCCTGCATCTTCTGGGCTTGAAACAACTCGGCTTGCAGGCGCGCGCGCTCGGCCTCCGCGCGCTTTCGCTCGCTAATGTCGATAATGCTGCCACGCACCAGAGTTCGTTCGGCATCGGGTAGCCGTACAAGCCGCACCTCGCAGGGCAACGGACGACCGCTCCCCGTCAGGTGAACCCACTCGAAGACGGGGGCCTGACCCGCCAGAGCCGCCGCGATGTACTCGACGTTCTGCTGCGCGGACGCGCGCCCGTCGGGCTGTACTTCGGGACTCAGATCCGCGGGGCCCAGCTCCAGCAGCGCCTCGGGCGGCAACTCAAAGAACGTGCAGGCCTTCTGGTTGACCTGGACGAAGCGCTTACTGTCCACATCGAAGATCACCAGTGCTTCCGGCGCGTGTTCGACGAGCACTCGGAACCGCTCCTCGCTCTGCTTCAGAGCCTCGCGCTCCCGGGCGCGCTCCTTCTCACGACGAAAACGGTCCGTCACATCCGTGGCGACGAGACTCACCCGCTGCACTTTGCCATCGATTACGATCGGACCTTCGCGCTCCGAGAAGATGAACGCGCCCCGTGGCCCGTTGACCTGGACCTCGAAAGACCCGGGCTGGCCCGTCACAAAGACCGACTCCACGACCGCCTGAACGCGTGCTCGCTCCGCCTCGGGCAAGAACTCGTGTGCGTTCCTTCCGATGATCTGTTCCCGGGTGAACCCGAGCGTCAGATGGTTGATGAACTGCACTCGATGCGAGCGATCCAGGATCATGACGGTATCGGGCGCATTGTCGAGCAAGGAGCGGAGCACCTCTTTCTCGTCCTGCAAGGCACGCTCGGCTCGCTGACGTTCGCCCAGGTCAGCGCATACCAGGGCCACCATTCCCAAGTCGTTCGCCGGACCGACGGGGATGACCCAAACGCTGTAGGGCGTGAACCGTCCGTGTGGCCCGGGCGCCTCGACTTCGCAGTACCCCGGCTCCCCGGTCGCGAATACCTCTTCGATCACACTCCCCAACACAGGCTGCCCGCCGGGTTGGATGAAGTCCATCAGGGGCGCACCGGTGGGATCCGGACCACCGGGGTGTGGGCGATTGAGATAGTGCACTCGAAGGGCGCGATCCACCAACAGCACGTGTTCGAGTGCCCGCGCCGCAGCCTTCTTCCACCCGTGAAGGTCCTCTCCCATCGCTCAGTGGGATACTACCGTCACCCCGTGCGCGAACAACAGTCCGCATGCATGGTGAGCGAACGCGTCGCACGAGCGGTGTAGGCCGAATTGCGGGTCGCGCGCACGCACCTTCGGGCCGTTGGGTGTTCTTGGAACCGGTTTGGTCCGGTCCGAAGTCAGGGCTCTCGCGGGCGCATGCTGTACCTGATCGCGAACACCCCAGCGCGGATCCGTGATGACTCCGACGCCGCCTCGCATCCCTTGCGCGAACCGACGCCAAGGGCGCGCCTGGCCGGGGCTGGGCCAACTCCCACCTTATTGCAGAATCTAACTTTAACTAGCAAATGCATGATTTTAATTCAAAATTCCTCAAACGCTATTGTTGAGGCGATGACCCTGGCCACGGTTTCTGGGAAGCTCGAGTACCTTCGAACTCGCGCGACGCAGCGGGCCGTCTGTTTGAGCTTGGCCACCCAAGTGCGCGAGCCTCCTGCGCTTTTTGAGAGAGTTGCGAAGGGTCGGGCGATTCGTTTCAAACGAACGCGCGCTTGACCACAGCGCCGCTTTGCCGCACGTAGGCCGGCATGAAGCCGCGTGTACTGGTTGCCATGAGCGGTGGGGTCGATTCGTCTGTCGCGGCCGCCCTGCTGGCAGAGCAGGGCTACGACGTGGTCGGCGTGACCCTTCATCTCTGGGACGCCCGCGGGGCGTCTCAAGTGGGTCGCTGCTGTGCTCCTGAGGACCGGGACGACGCCCGCCGCACCTGCGAACACCTGGGCGTGCCTCACTACGTTATGGACGAGCGGGAGGCCTTTCAACGTCACGTGGTCGCGCCCTTTGTTGCGGACAACCTTGCGGGTGTAACCCCGAGCCCATGCGTGGCCTGCAATCAGCATGTGAAGCTCACCCGGCTGTGGCAAATCGCCCAGGGGCTCGGCGCTCAGGCCGTTGCGACCGGACACTACGTGCGTGTGCGCTCGGACGGTGAAGGGGAGGCGAGGCTGCTGCGTGGGTTGGATACCACGAAGGATCAGAGTTACTTCCTGTACGGGGTGCCGAAGAGGCTCCTTGCCCGGTTGATGTGTCCCCTGGGTGAGCTGACGAAGGACGCAGCCCGCGCGGAAGCCAAGCGTCTGGGCCTGTCGAACTGGAACAAGCCCGACTCCCAGGAGCTGTGCTTTGTCCCCGACGGGGACGTGCGCGGGTTCATCGGGCGCGAGGCTGGGGGGTCGGCCGGGCCCGGGCCCGTGATCGACGAGGCCGGCAAGGTGCTCGGACAGCACGCTGGCATCGAGGGGTTCACTGTAGGACAGCGACGGGGGCTAGGGATCGCTGGGCCGGCCCCTCGCTACGTGCTGGAAGTGCTTCCCGAAAGCCGCGCGGTCCGGGTCGGCCCCGCGCATGCCCTGCTCAAGCCCACACTCTCGGCACACACGGCGTCCTGGATCGCTGCCCGGCCAGCTGCCCCGTTTTCCGCCAGCGTCCGCATCCGCTATCGACATACGCCTGCCCCGGCCACGGTCACCCCCATCGACGGAGATCGGTTTCAGGTCTGCTTCGAGGCCCCCCAGCGCGCCATCGCCCCGGGCCAGGCCGCGGTCGTGTATGCGCAGGACCAGGTGCTGGGCGGCGGGGTGATTGAAGGGTAGCCAGGGTCAGATTCTGGTTGGTCTGCGAACAAACGATGCCCCCCTCCCGCGCCTGCGTGGGTTTGCGGAAACGACGGAAGGGGCTAGGTTGCCGGGCATGCGCGTCTTGGTTTCATTGGGCATTGCGAGCGCCATCGGCGGTCTTTGGGCGTGTGGCGCTGCCACCCCTCGGCCAACCGTTCCGGCCCACGCCGGCCGCTGCCACTTTCTTCGCATCGAGCAGACCGAAAGCCATCGGGACGTGGGCGCCGACAGCGTTGCGCTCACGCTCGTGATCACACCGCCGGGCCAGGCCTCCTCGAGGCCGACCGATCCCGTAAGCGCCAAGGTGGTCGTCCGCAAAGAACGGGCGGTCGGGCTGCAAGCAGAGCTGGAGGCGCAACCCCATCTGTTGTGTGAGCCCGAGCCCGGCTCCCTAGACTACCGGGTCACGCTGCCTTGATAGTCTGTCTGACCGCTGACCTTCATCCACGGCCGACCACGCACCACGGGCCCCCGGTTCCACCGCAGGCCGACGGGACCTGTCGATGACCCCGCGAGGATCGAAGCCCTCACACACGCCTCCCACGGTTTCCGGAACGGTGCGCGATCTGGGGTACGGGGGCGATGGTGCCGTCGAGACCGAACATGGCATCGTGCTAGTGCCTGGAGCCCTACCGGGAGAGGCGGTGCGCATCGCACTCACGGGACGGCGACGCGGGGTCCAGCGAGGACGACTCGTCTCAGTCGTCGCGAGCGCCCCCGACCGGGTGGCGCCCACTTGCCGTCTGCAGGCGCGCTGCGGAGGGTGCCCATTGATGATCTGGTCTGACGCCGCCCAGCAAGAGCAGAAGCGCGCGTGGGTCGCCGCAGCCGTCACCGCCGGCGTCGCCGAGGGGAAGACGCCGCCCGGGATCGGGATCGCTGCCGGGAGTGACTCGCTTGGCTACCGCCGGCGGGCGCGGCTGCACTTCCACGTCACCGGTGTGCGCCGCAGCATGGGCTACCAGGAACCGCGTTCCAATCGCGTGCTCGACGTCGCGGGCTGTCCAGTGCTAAGCGAGCCCCTGGCGCAGGCGCTTGGTGTGGTCCGCGCTCGGCTGCTGCCAGAGTTGGCCGCAAACGGCGAGGTGGAGCTGGGGCTCGGTGCGGCGGGCAAGGTGGTCCTGCACCTGATGTGCGAAGAGCCCCAGCCAGCATCGGTCTACGCCTGCCTGCGCGCCCTAGTGGCCGAGGATCGGCTGGCTGGTGCCAGCCTGCGCCTGACGGGCGGCCCGACCGAGGAGCGCATCGGCGACCCCCGCGCATATTTTCCCGCGGTCATGGAAGGGGAAGTGCCCCTATGGGGTGCTACCGGTGGCTTCGGCCAGGCCAATGACAGCGTCAACCGCGAACTCGTGGCCTGGGTCGTAGAGGCGGCAGCGCCGCAGGCCTTGAACGTCCTGGAGTTGTACGCGGGCCACGGCAATTTCACGGTGCCGCTGGCAAGGACTGCCGCCAGCCTGACCGCCATCGAGCATCACCGTGAGGCTGCAGAGGCCTGCCGTGCGAACCTGGCCGCGGCCGGGATTCGAACGGCCAAGGTGGTGGCTGCAGAGGTGCGACCGTTGCCAAAACGCCTGGGGCGCGGCCGGGTGGATGTTGTGGTACTCGATCCCCCACGGACGGGGGCGCGTGAAGTCATTCCGGACATCGTTGGGCTCAGACCCGGGACCATTGTCTACGTTTCGTGTGACCCGCCCACCCTGCGGCGGGACCTCGCCACGCTCCTGCAGTCGGGCTATGCCGTGGATAGGGCGCAGGGTTTCGACATGTTCCCCCACACCGCTCACGTCGAGACTGCCGTCCGGCTGCGTCCAGCCTGAGGTGTCGTTTCGACGACGCCCAGCGAGCCCGGCTTTTGCCCCACGCGGTGGGCGCGACGCATTTCCGTTCGGTTCCCATTGCAGTATGGTGCCCCCGCCATGAAGTGTCCGTTCTGTGGCTGCGTAGACAACCGAGTCATCGACTCGCGGCTTTCCCAGGGTGACGAGGTGACGCGCCGCCGACGCGAGTGCGAAGCGTGTAGCCGGCGGTTCACCACCTACGAACGCATCGAGCTGGTGCTACCGATGGTTGTGAAGAAGGACGCCCGTCGAGAACCATTCGACCGTATGAAGATCATGGCGGGCCTGCGCCGCGCGTGTGAGAAGCGACCCGTCCCCACCGAGGACCTGGAGCGCCTCGTCGACCGAATCGAGCGGGACCTGGTCGAATCGGGCGACAAGGAGATCTACGCATCCGCCATTGGAGAGAAGGTCATGGCGGAGCTCAAGGATCTCGATCAGGTCGCCTATGTGCGCTTCGCAAGCGTGTATCGAAGCTTTCGCGATATTCACGAGTTCATGGCGGAGCTGTCTCAGTTGCTGACATCCCAACAGGGGTCTCGGTAGGCGGTGTCCCAGCGGGAGGTCGACCGAGCGATGATGCGCAGGGCGTTGCGGCAGGCCCTACGTGGCAAGCCGAGCCCCAACCCCCGGGTCGGGGCCGTGGTGGCGCGAGGTCCGGAGTTGGTTGGGCTCGGCCACCATGCGGCCTGCGGCGGCCCGCACGCAGAGGCTGTCGCCCTGGCTCGGGCTGGCAAACAGGCCAAGGGCGCAACCTTGTACGTCACCATGGAGCCATGCAACCACAGGGGGCGAACCGGCCCATGTACGGAGTTGATCTTGTCCGCCCGCCCCAAGCGGCTGGTCGTGGGCTGCGCGGATCCCAGCGGCAACGCCGACGGCGGGCTCGAACGTTTGCGGGCAGCAGGCATCGAGGTGGTCGCAAGTGACCTGCGGGAAGAGGCTCGCCAGCTGATCGCCGACTTCGACAAGCACGCGCGTCTCGGGCTTCCGCTCGTGACGCTCAAAGCGGCCATTACCCTCGATGGCCACATGGCCACTCGTTCGGGAGACTCCAAGTGGATCACGGGGGAAGCTGCGCGCAAGCAGGCCCATCGGCTCCGGGCGGAAGCCGACGCCATCGTTGTGGGCGTCGGTACGGTGCTAGCCGACGACCCGGCCCTGACCGTCCGGCATGTGCGGGGCCAGGACCCTATGCGCGTGGTCCTGGACAGCCGCCTGCGCACGCCCGTGGGCAGTCAGGTGGTTGTCAGCGCCAGAGTCACCCCGACGGTCGTGCTTCACGCGCGGGACGCACCCCCCCGGCGGGCGAAGGCCCTGGCTTCCTCGGGCGTCGAATTGGTACCGGTGGCGGTGGCCCGAAACGGTCACATTCGCGTCCGCGCCGCCCTTGAACGCCTGGCCAAGCTGGGAGTCCTGCGAGTATTGGCCGAGGGCGGGCCCACCGTTCACGGGGCGCTCCTCGATGCGGGATTGGTCGATCAGGTGGAGATTTTCATCGCCCCGCGCCTGCTCGGGGACGCCGAGGGCCGGTCGATGCTTCAAGGACGGCCCCGACGGCGGATTCTGGACGCGACCAACCTGAGCGCGGTCAGGACGAGGCGCTTCGGGCCCGACATTCTGGTAAGTGGTCGGGTGGAATAGCAGGTAACCGAATCGTCATCCGTCGTGTGGAGAAACGTGCGGGCCTTTGCTGGTACTATGAGGTAGGTATCTGTGGCGACCCGGCGCGAGCCAGCCGGGATCCCAAGGAGAGAGCAGCCAGATGCGTGGTGATGCGATCGAGCGAGTCAATGAAGCCATCAACGAGATTGCGGCGGGCCGCATGGTCGTGATGGTGGACGACGAGGAACGCGAGAACGAAGGTGACCTGGTGATGGCCGCGAAGCTGGTCACACCCGACGCGATCAACTTCATGGCGCGCCATGGGCGCGGGCTGATCTGCCTGGCCATGTCGCCTGAGCGCATCGATGCGCTGCAGCTGCCGCTGATGGTGGACACCAACCCGGCCCACCGCAGCACCGCCTTTACTGTGTCGATCGAAGCGGCCGAAGGGGTCACCACCGGCATCAGCGCCGCCGACCGGGCCCACACCGTTCGAGTGGCCGCCTCCGCTGAGGTCAAGCCCGAGGAGATCGTCAGCCCAGGCCACATCTTTCCCCTGCGAGCGGTAGCGGGCGGGGTGTTGCAGCGCGCGGGACACACGGAGGGATCGGTGGACCTCTCGAAGCTAGCCGACCAGGGCCCCGCCGGAGTGATCTGCGAAATCATGAACGAGGACGGCACGATGGCCCGCATGCCCGACCTCGAGCGCTTCGCGGTCGAGCACGACCTGAAGATTCTGTCGATCGCCGACCTGATCCAGTATCGGCTGCAAACCGAGTCCCTGGTCCACAAGGTGCGCGAAGTCGAGGTCAGCCTGCCCCCCGGCGGCCAGACGTGGAAGGTTCACGTATTCGAAACGGCAGGGAAGGCTGGACAAAACCACATGTTGGCGCTTTCCCTGGGAGAGATCGATGCGTCGCCCACGCTGGTGCGCGTGCAAGTGGGCAGTACCATGGGAGACGTGTTCGGAGCCCCGATGGGGCTGCGGATCGTGGCCTCGGACGCGGTTGCGCGAATCGCCGCCGAGGGGAGAGGCGTGATTCTGTACATCCCGTCCCGGGCGGGGTTGCTCTCGGAGGTCGATTCCCTCGTTTCGCAGGCCACCCGACGGCCGACACAGGACACCGTGCTACGCGAGACCGGCTTCGGATCCCAGGTCCTGGCGGCGTTGGGGTGCCGCAAACTGCGCTTGCTCACGAACCGTCCCAGCAGGCTGGTAGCGGCTGGGGGCTACGATCTGGAAGTGGTTGAGCAAGTGATATTCAATGCCACGCACGCTCGCGATGACGAGGCGAACCACACGACCCACTGAGCGAGATATGAGCCATCCAGTGAAAGTCTACGAAGGTCAGTACAGCGCGCCGGCCGGCGCTCGTTTTGCGATCGTTTCGGCCCGCTTCAACGAGTTCATCGTCGATCGGCTCGTCGAGGGCGCCATCAATACCTTGGTCCGCAACGGGGTCGCGGCCAGTGACATCGTTGCGGTGCGCGCTCCTGGTGCTTTCGAGCTGTCGCTCCTGTGCCAACGGCTCGCGGCAAGCGGCAAGTTTGAAGGGATCGTCGCACTCGGATGTGTCATTCGAGGAGCGACGGCCCACTTCGAATACGTCGCGGGCGAGGCAGCAAAGGGTTGCGGGCAAGCGGGCGTAGAGACTGGCGTACCCGTGATCTTCGGCGTGCTCACCACGGATACCATCGAGCAGGCGATGGAGCGAGCCGGCACCAAGGCCGGCAACAAGGGCAGTGAAGCCGCCCTGTCCGCACTCGAGATGGCGAACCTGCTGCGGTCTCTGGGCGTAGACGGGCTGTAGCGGGCCGTGGGAACGCGACGCAAAGCCCGCGAAGCAGCCATCCAGATCTTGTACGCAATGGATGCAACGGGCCTCGATGCCGATCAGGCGGTCCCCCTCTATTGGTCGAATCTCGGGCACCGCGCACCCGGCAGCGAGTTCGCCGACGAGCTGGTTTTCGGCTACGCAAAGCAACGAGAACAGGTCGACGAAACCATTCGGCGGACGAGTCGTCACTGGCGTCTGGAGCGCATGGCACGTGTGGACCGCAACGTGATCCGCTTGGCCACCTTTGAGCTTATCTTCCGAGAGGATCTGCCAGCGCGCGTCACCTTGAACGAAGCGATCGAACTCGCCAAGCGGTTCGGCGATGAACAGAGCCCGGCGTTCGTCAACGGGGTCCTCGACCGAATTGCGGCAGAGCACGGTAGCGACGTATAGGCGCCCTGCGGGCCTGGCGGCGGAGCGACCTTCCCGCCGCACTGAAGAACAGCGGCCCCGGCTGTCGGTGGGGTGAAGCGAGAGCCTTCGGTGAAGCAAGCCGTGGCGCTGCATTTGGCCCGCGAAGCGAAAGCGCTGCGGAGTCGAGCAGTTGTGCGAGCGCGCGTGATTTGGTGAGGGATGCGGGCTAGCCCGCATCCATCACCAAGGCACGTGATGGTCGTGCAAGTGATCGGCTTCGCAGCCCTTTCGGGGAAGGAGGGAATACTCGCTGTATTTCTGACTGAGGCGAAAGCGCTGCGGAGTCGAGCAGTTGTGCGAGCGCGCGTGATTTGGTGAGGGATGCGGGCTAGGATGCTCCCGATGCCTGAAAAGGCCCAGCTACCCACGGCCGCGTCCACGGACCGCCCGATGCACATCCGGTTCATCGCGCCGACCCTGGCAGAACTCGATCGGCTTCGCTGCGACGCGATCGTGCTCACGCTCTTCAGCGATGAACGCCCCCTGCGGGGTGCGGGTGGGCTCGTCGATTGGCGCTTGTGCGGCGCGATTTCCCAGCGCCTAATGGACGGTTTCATCACGGGCGACCGCGATGAGCAGGTCCTCGTCCCCGCCCAGAAGCGCCTGCCAGTCGAGAAGGTATTTCTGTTCGGCTTGGGGCCGCAAGCGGCGTTGTCGGTGGACCATGCGTCCGAGCGGCTTGGCCATATCCTACGCACAGTCACCCAGGCGGGGGGGTGCACCTCTGCCGTCGTGCTGCCGGGTCGTAGCACCGAGGTGGTGGCCCCCGTGGCGGCCATGGAAGCGCTGGTGCGCGCCTCTCAACAAGGGCCGCCAATGGACGAGATCGTCCTCATCGAACGGCACGATAGCCAACGCCAAATGGCTCCCGTGGTCGACCGGGAGCGCCGCAGGGCCCAGGCAGATGGCTTTTAGCCGGATCGATGCTGGAACGCCGCATCGGATGCGCGGGACCTCTGCTTCACCGGGCTCCTGGGTGACGAGCGAAACCCGCGGCGGATCACGGGGCCACCGTCCAACCACTCGGGTGGAGGGGCGCGCCGGGCAATGTGCGGCGAGCGCATGAACCGGGCGCGCGCCTGGCTGAAGCTTGCCGCCCTGAGTGCATTGGGGCTATGGCTGGACCAGTACACCAAGGGGCAGGCGGAGGCACGCCTTCAGGGTCGACCCTTCGTGACCCTGATAGAGGGCTTCTTCGAGTTGCGATACACTCTGAACCGTGGCGCCTTCTTCAGTCTCGGCGCCGATCTTCCCGACGCCTACCGCGTGTTGGTGCTGGGTGGAGTCACCGTGGTGACCTTGGGACTCGTGCTGTCGCTCTTCGCCCAGACAGCCCCAGAGCAGACCCGCCTGCGCCTTGGGCTCGGTCTGCTTCTGACGGGGGGGGCAGGCAACTTGATCGATCGGATCCATCGAGGAGAAGTGATAGATTTCCTACACTTACACATGTGGGAGGTATTTCACTGGGCGACATTCAACGTCGCCGATGTATACCTGACGGTGGGCATTGCGCTCTTGATCGTAGACCTGCTCAACCCCCAAACTGTGGCCCTTCCCATCAGTCCCCCGCCATGACCCAGCGTAGAAGCCCAAAAGCCATCACCCTGTGCCTCCTGTTCCTGGCGTTCTTCACGTGGTTGGATCTGTGGACGAAGGACTGGGCCACAAGGGCCTTACCGTGCGATCCTGAGACCACCCCGTCGTGCCGCATCGTTCCGAACAAGCCCCCGAGCAGAAACGGCGGCATCGAACTGGTGCCTGGGTATCTCGACTTCAGCTACGCGGAAAACCGCGGTGCGGCCTTTGGGATGCTCAACGATGCGCCGGGTTGGGTGCGCGCGACGTTGTTTACGGGTGCCGCGACGGTCGCGACCGCGGCGCTCCTGTGGATGTTCGTGACATTTCACGGCGGGCCTCTGTTCGCTTGGAGCGTGCCCCTGATCGTTTCGGGTGCGCTGGGCAACATGGTAGACCGTTGGCGGCTCGGCTACGTCGTCGACTTCATCCGGTTTCATCTCCATGATGGCTGGGAGTGGCCCACCTTCAACGTCGCTGACATCACGATTACGATCGGGGTCGCCTTTCTCCTGCTCGACGGCATGCGCCGACCACGGACCGCCGACGAAGCCCCTGCCGCGCCAGGCTCTGCGCCGGAGGCCACCTCGTGATCCCCTTGGCTACCCGTTTCGGCGAATAATCCGGGTTGGGTTGAAGGGGACCGTGTGATACCCGTCTTCGGTCATATCTTCGGCGAACCCATACCGGCCTACTTCACGCTTCTGATGGTCGGGTTCGGTGTCGCGACCTTCCTCGCCGCCTACTGGTCCAAGCGAGCCGGCTACGATCACGACGTGATCATCGACCTTGGCCTGCTCTCTGTGATCGCTGGCGTGGTGGGCGGTCGCCTTCTACACGTCATCGCAGACGGGTATTTCTGGGACTACGTGCACCTGTGCACGGACCCTTCCCAGGTCGTCTGGAAGGTGGTGGAGAGCGCGGCAGAATGCGCCGAGCTCGAGGGCGCGTGGCATGCCGATACGAGCACCTGCCACGCCCGCACGCAGGATTGCTTTGCCTGGGCGAAGTTCTGGAACGGCGGCCTCGCCTACTATGGCGGGCTGTTCGTGGCCAGCGCAAGCGGTCTATGGTTCTTGCGCCGGGAGCGCTTTCCGCTGGGCCATGGAATCGACGCCGTGGGAGCGGCCCTGCCGATTGGAATCTTCTTTGGACGCCTGGGCTGCTTCTTCGGAGGCTGCTGCTTTGGCGTGGTCACGCACGGGCCACTTGGGCTGACGTTTCCACGCTTTTCCGCCGCCAGCGAGAAGCAGTACCGGGAGGGGTTGCTGGCCAGCAAGTCGCTCGAGTCGCTGCCGGTCCATCCAGCGCAGCTCTACGAGGCGGCCGGCTGCCTATTGCTAGGGCTTTCGTTGACGCTCTGGCTGCAGCCCCGCAAGAGGTTCCACGGACAGGTGATGCTGGCGTTTCTAGGCGGCTACGCTGTGCTGCGCTTCCTCATTGAATTCGTGCGCGCCGATGACCGGGGGGGCCTATTGGGCCTCTCGACCTCACAGTTGCTCGGCGTCCTGATGATCGGCCTGGTCGCAGCGCTATGGGCCCGGCTTGGCCGTAGCCCGCATATGTCTTGACCCTCCACAGCGCGCGTTTGACCTTCCGCGAGCACGGCGAGTGAGGCCAAAGCGCTGTCAGGTCGAAGACCAGGGGAGGGCGCACAAGGTTGGTAGGGTATCCGGGCTAGCAAGGTTCCGGTTGAGGATAGGGGCGGCGACTGGTAGTCAGGACCCATGAGCGGGCAGCTTATCGATGGCAAACCGATCGCCATGAAAGTTCGCGCGGAGGCCGCCGAGCGGGCCGCCGCCTTTGCCCAAGCGTACGGACGGCCGCCGGGGCTGCACGTCGTGCTAGTGGGCGAGGACCACGCCTCTCAGGTATACGTGCGGAACAAAGAGCGCGCGTGCCGCAAGGCCGGCCTCGCAGGTCAGGTTCACAGGGTTTCGGCCGATCTTGGACAAGGGCGCTTGCTTGCGCTCGTGGATGAGTTGAACACCGACCCCAAGGTCGACGGCATTCTCGTTCAGATGCCGCTTCCGCATGGCTACGACGAACTCGAGGTCATCGCACGCATCGATCCGGCGAAGGACGTCGACGGGCTGACCGCCGTAAGCGCAGGGAGACTCGCTCTGGGCGTTCCGGGGCTCTGTCCATGCACGCCCGTGGGCTGCATGCGGATGCTGGCAGAAATCGGGTGCGACCCGGAAGGCAAACGCGCGGTTGTGTTGGGGCGCAGCAACCTCGTTGGCAAGCCGATCGCGCAGC
This sequence comes from Myxococcales bacterium, assembly GCA_028817905.1. Classification (GTDB taxonomy): domain Bacteria; phylum Myxococcota_A; class Polyangia; order Polyangiales; family JAFGIB01; genus JAPPOR01. The sequence continues at coordinate 31,163 of JAPPOR010000180.1, read as the reverse complement.
TGCTATTGCAGCGCAACGCGACGGTCACGATCGCTCACTCACGCACCAAGCAGTTGGGCGACCTCGTACGTGAGGGCGACATCGTAGTAGCGGCGGTGGGACGCCGCGCGCTCGTGCAGGGCGACTGGATCAAGCCAGGCGCCGTGGTGCTAGACGTTGGCATCAACCGGGGCGAGGACGGGCAAATCTATGGCGACGTGGACTTCGAACCAGCCCGAGAGCGCGCAAGCTTCATTACGCCAGTTCCGGGGGGCGTGGGGCGCATGACCGTGGCGGTCCTCCTGTCGAATACCGTCGATGCTGCCTACGCCCGCGCTGCCGGGTGACCTTGTCCACGCGGATCACGGCCGCCCTCTTTGGGCTGGTGGTGGTCGTCACGCCGGCGGTTGGCCGAGCGCAGCGGGCTCGTGCTGCGCCGTCTGCAGCCGAGAGCGAGGGCGCCCGCGGCGGTCAACAGCCAGCAAGGCTCTTGCGGGCCGAACACGCCCCTGTGCGGCGCTTCGAGGTCGTGGACTATCTCGCGACGCTCGCCGCCACCGGCGTGTACTACGCGATCGAGTTTGGGCTCGACAGCCCGCGTGGAGCCGAATGGACGAAGCCAGTGCCCGTGCTAGACGAGCCCACCCGTGACCTGCTCATGCTCGGGTCGCGCGAGGCCCGCCAGATCGCCGACCGGGGCGGCGACTTGCTGTGGTACTCGGCGACCGTGTATCCGGTGTTGCTGTCCATTGCCGGTCCGCTGGCCCAGGGTCGCAGTTTCGACCAGGTCTGGCAAATGAGCATGATGAATCTGCAGGTCTTCATGGTGGCCAGCATCCTGGTCCGAATTCCGCACAAGTTGCTTGGGAGGGAACGACCCGACGCGGTGGGCTGCCGGGAGAACCCGGATCACAGCGTCAACTGCGGTTCGGTCAACCAGTATGTCAGCTTCTTCGGCGGACACGCGGCCATCAGCATCACCGGCGCGTCTCTGGCTTGCGCCCACCACCAGCACGCCCAGCCACTCGGTGGCGGCCTGGCGGACCGGCTGGGCTGTGCGGGAGCCATGGCGGCGGCGGGTGGCGTCTTCCTATCGCGTCTCTTTGCCGACCGGCACTGGCTCAGCGACCAGCTCGTATCGATCGTCGTCGGCTTCGGCGTCGGCTATGGCCTGCCCACGCTTCTATACTATAAGCCGTTCTGGCGACCGTCTCGGGAACATCGCAGCAACGGCCCTGGCCCACGGCACGCGATTGTTCCCGTGGTCTCGCGTGGGCATCTAGGCGCCGCCTGGCTCGCCACCTTCTAGCGCGCTCCGCGGATGAGCTGTAACTACTGGGGCCCGCGGGTCGGGCAGCCGATCCGGATCTGCACGGTGGCGTCTTTCTCCGCCTGGAGCTGTTGGCAGGTTGATGCGCATGTGTTGATCGTCATCTCACCGCCAGCGCCGGCCTCGTAGTACCACTCCAGCTCGACCTGCCCGCAACCGCTCGCGTCTCCTACGAATGCCAGGGTCTCGGTAGCTCCACTGGCGCGCGTCAGGTCCACGTTGACCAACATGGGATCGAGTTCCTCGCCCTCCGGAGGGGTCGGCAATTGAAACTCGCACGCGAGGGAACCCGCCCGGATTTGAGCCAGTACGTCCAGGAACTGCTGGGAGACGTCGGCCGTCGCATCGACGATGAACGCGCGGTCGGTCCCGCCAGCCTGCGCGATCTGATCGAGCTTGGGCATTGCCTCGGGCTCCTCGGGGGAAAACACACCGATGACGTAGGTCGGAACCGAAGGCGTCATGGACACTCCGTCGGATGCCTCCAGCGCCACCGCATCCACCGCCTCATCGAGGGTCGTCACCGCCGGAGGCACGCAGTCGGTTGGCAAGCCGTCCGTGGCTAGCAGCGCGATCACGCGGTGCGTGGGGTTCGCAAGGGCGCGGGCACGTGCCTGTGCAATGGCCCCTACCAACGCGACCCCGGTCGGCGTGAGGCCCGTTGGATTCGCGTTCATCAGTGAATCCACGAGGTTGCTGCCGTTTTCCGGCAACACGCCGATTTCGACCGCTGGAGTCTCATAGGCTGACGGTTCACAGGTCGCGAAACCCAGGCACTCGCCGGCGAGGGGCAAACAGGCGCCCATCCGACCGCACCCCTGGTCGAAGTTGTAGCACGCGTAACTCTCGTCCTCCTCGCAGACACCGATAGGACCGCAGCCGCGCGAACTCGTGGGGCACTCGTTGTCATTCAAGCAAGGTATCAACATGAACTCCTGCGTGAATGGCCCCGGCAGACATGCCCGGTTGGTACATGGCCCGCCCCGTGCACCGCACTCGGTATCGGAAACACAGCTCTCGGGTACGCCCTCAACGCCCAGTGGAAAGTACTGCAGACCCACGCCCAGCCCACTTGACTCGGGGTCCTGTACGAACGTAGTCAGTGCGTCTCGGATCGCATCCCATTTCGTTTCGCCACTATCCGTTTCCGCAAGCATCGAGCCACTGCGGTCGAGCATGATGTACATGTCTACCTCGACTCGCATGGCGCGTTGCACGTCTTTGCCGCAGTCTTCGGCTGGCCCCGGCTGAGGGGGGGCGCCCCTGGTCCCGCCATTGTCTGCTGGCATCGGAGCGGCTTCAGACTGTTCTGTCGGGTTGCCGAAATTCGTTCCCGAAGCGCTTGACCCGGGGCCATCTTGGCCACGGGCGTTCGTCGCGGCCCGGGCGGAACGTTCGGCGGTGCCTTCCGTTCTGCTGCCGTCCGATTCCGAGCAGCTGCCCGCCCACATGACCGTCGCAAGCGCAGCGATGAGCATGTGGCCTCGCGACCAGCCACTGCCAGGGCTGTTCGAACCGCTTCGCGTCATCACCGTGACCCTTTCCGCACCTGGGCGCTGGCGCACCACACCACCCTACCGGCGCTCAAAAGCTAGCGCGGTCGCGGGAAGGCTTCAAACCACTCCTTGGGGCGCAGTCCGTTGTGTGTCCAAACGAGACGCCGATATTTCACGAACTTTGGCGATTCCGCCTTGTCTTGACCTCGATGGTGCCTGCGAGGCTAGCCAGGATGCTTCGCGAACTCTGCATCACCTCGCTTGCTGTTCGACTTCACACGGCTTTCGGCGCCCTCGAAAATATGGAGAGTATTCCCGTCGGTCGCCGAAGGGGCGCGTGAAGCCGAATGCGCGATCCGACGTAGCGTCATGAACAATCGGGGCCAAAGCGGCGCAGGCATCTGAAATCATGGTAGGTTTCCCGGATGGCCAAGGCGATCTTTGTGACCCGACACGGCGGACCCGAGGTACTTGAGATGGGCCCGCATGACCCCGGACAGCCCGGCCCGGGCCAGGCACGCGTACGCGTCGCGGCCGCCGGCGTGAACTTCATCGACACGTACTTCCGAACGGGGGCGTATCCGGTTCCAGTTCCCTTCATCGACGGGGTCGAAGGGGCCGGCGTCGTCCAAGCCGTGGGGGAGGGGGTCGATGGTCTCTCTCCCGGGGACCGCGTGGCATGGGCGTCTGCGCGCGGGTCCTACGCCACGGAGCTGTTGGCGCCGGCGGACGTACTGGTGAAGATTCCTGAGACCCTGGACCTGGAGGTGGCGGCGGCCGCTATGCTTCAGGGTATGACGGCCCACTACCTCACCGAAGGGGTACGTCAGACCGCCCAGGGGGATGTGGCTCTGGTACACGCAGCGGCCGGCGGAACCGGGCAATTGCTGGTGCAGATGCTTACCCGCGCGGGGGCTCGTGTGCTCGCAACCTGCTCGACTGAGGCCAAGGCCGAGCTTGCGCGCAAGGCCGGCGCCACCGACGTGATCTTGTACGAGCAGTCCGACTTCGCCGAGGAGGCGCGCCGTCTGACCGACGGTCGCGGCGTTGACGTAGTATACGATTCGGTTGGTAAGAGCACATTCGATCGCAGTCTCAAAGCGCTGCGCCCGCGCGGGCTGCTGTGTCTCTATGGCCAGGCTAGCGGGCCCGTGGAGCCGTTCGACCTCCAGCGGCTCAACCGGGGTGGAAGCCTGTTCGTAACGCGTCCTTCGCTTGCCCATTACACGGCGAGCAAGCGTGAGCTACGACAGCGCGCCGCCGACGTGTTCGGGCAGATCCGGAGCGGGACTCTGCAGGTCCGCATCGATCATCGTTACGAGCTCGCTGATGCATCGTCAGCCCATCGGGCGCTGGAGGGCCGCAAGACCACCGGAAAGGTGCTCTTGACGGTCGCCGGCTAGCTAGCCCGGATTGTTCACGAACTCTGCATCGCCTCGCTTGCTCTTCGACTTCACACGGCTTTCGGCGCCCTAGCAAATACGCGGAGTATTCCCGTCGTTCACCGAAAAGCCGCGTGAAGCCGAACCCCTGCGCGATCCGACGCAGAGTTCATGAACAATCCGAGCTAGCCCCGTGTCATGATTTCGAGCAGGCGATCGAGTTCGTCGTAGCTCGAGAAGGCTACCTTCAGGTGACCCTTGCCTTTGCGATCGGCCACGGTCACGCGTGTACCCATCGACTTGCTTAGGCGCGATTCCAGATCTCGCACGTTAGGCGATTTCTGATCCGCGGCGCCTGCCTTTCCGGGGCCCTCGCGCGCCGCGGCCCGCGCCCGTCGCTCCGTTTCGCGTACGCTCCAGTCCTGGGCTACCGCCTTGCGGGCCAGCTCGACCATCGCCGTGCGGTCCCCGGCACTGAGCAACGCACGCCCATGCCCCTCGCTCAGCTCGCGCGCCTCAATGAGGTCCATAATCGGGTCCGGGAGCTTCAGCAGCCGCAGCGCATTGGCGACGGTCGAGCGATCCTTGCCGATCAGCTTGGCGACCGCCTCCTGCGAACGGTCGTGTTCGTCGATCAGGCGTTGAAAGGCCCTGGCGGTTTCGAGTGGGTTCAGGTCCTCGCGCTGCAGGTTCTCAACCAAGGCCGCTTCGAAGGCCTTGTGCTCAGTCAGCTCACGAACGAAGACCGGCACCTCGAACAGCCCGGCCCGTTGGGCTGCCCGCCAGCGACGCTCGCCGGCCACGATTTCGTAGCCACCTTCGCTCCGGCGGCGTACCAGGATCGGCTCGAGCATGCCGAGCTCGCGGATCGAATCCGAAAGCTCCCCCAGGGCCTCATCGTCGAAGCGTGTGCGCGGCTGGCCGCGGTTGGGATGGAGCTCCTCGACCTTGGCCAGAAAGCCCGTCTCGCTGCGCCTCCTGGGCGCCGCACTCGCAGACAGCGCCGCGCCTGTCTTGCCTTCCCCGCCCTTCGGGGTACTGGGCAGCAGAGCGTCCAGCCCTCGGCCCAGCGCCCGCCGGGATTTGCGGGTCTCGGCCATCCTAGGCCACCGCTTCCGGGGGCCGATCCAAGATTTCGCGTGCCAGGCTCAAGTAGCCATGGGAGCCCCGTGATGTGGCGTCATAGAGAATCACGGGTCGGCCGTGGGACGGCGCCTCCGCCAACCGAATGTTGCGGGGTATGACGGTGTCAAAAACGTGAAAATGCTTCCGCACCTCATCAGCCACCTGGTTGGCGAGATTGTTGCGGGCATCGAACATGGTCAAGAGCACGCCGTGTAGGCGAAGCTGCGGATTGAGCGAGCCGCGTACGCGCTCGATTGTGTCCGTCAGGTCAGACAATCCCTCGAGCGCATAGTACTCCGCCTGCATCGGGACCAGGACCACATCGGCGGCCACTAGCGCGTTGAGCGTCAGAATCCCCAGAGAGGGGGGGCAGTCGACGAAGATAAAGTCGTACCGAGGTTTGACCGTTTCCAGCGCATCGCGGAGGCGACAGACCCGGTCTTCCTCATCGACGAGTTCCACCTCGACTCCCGAGAGGTCGCGGCACGCAGGTACCACGTCGAGAAAGGGCAGGTCCGTCGACTGGATGACCTCCGGCAGGGGGCGCTCATGGAACAGCACCGGGTACAGGGAGTTTTCCCGATCGCGCCGCGACCCGACGCCGCTGGTCGCGTTGCCCTGTGGGTCCACGTCGAGCAGCAGCACGCGCTGCTCCGCGACTGCCAGACTCGCAGCCAGGTTCACAGCGGTGGTTGTCTTTCCGACACCACCCTTCTGATTGGAGATCGCGACTACCCGAGCCATTTGGGCAAAAAGGAGTAGCAAGCGCAGAACGCCAGCTCAAGCTGACGAGCCCCCGAGGGCAATTGTCGCCGCTTTTTTTGTCCCCGAGGCCGGACCGGATAGGTTGTCGTCGAATGTAGGACAACGTGACCGGTAGAGCACAATGTCCTCCAAGGTCGTCAAGGAGCCCCCGGGTGAAGCCCGGGCCACGCCGTCCGGTTCCTCCTCGTGCAGCGAGGGGCTGCCGGCCGCCCGCTGCACCAAGGGAGATACGTCGCGATGAGCCCAAGTCGATACGCATCCTTCGCTGAGTTCGAGCGCGAGGAGATCCATCCGATGAAAAAGGCGGGGTTTTGCCTGGACGACCTCGAAGCCGAGGCCACCTATCGTCCGGCCCGCGACCACCAGTCCGAGCAAGAACCCGAGGAGCTCGACTTCGGCTGACCGCCTTTCCAACTTCCACCACCAGGCCGGCGTGAGTCGGACGCGTGGTGCCGCTTGGCTTCACATCTTGAGTTGCCAGCCTGTTCGACCGTTGCCTGTCGGACACCCGCCCTCCGCCGGACGCCCCCGACGGAGGGCATTTCTTATTCATCCTACAGCAGGGACATCGACTCGGAACATGCACGGCCTTCGGCAACCCGGGGCGAGCGGATCGCGCAAGGTTGCGGCTTCACAGGACTTTCGATGACCTGCGGGAATGTTCCCCGGATTGTCCAGGGCGCCCAAAGCCCAGTGGAGTCGAAGGGCAAGCGAGGCGGTGTCGAAATCATGAATGATCCGGGATAGCCAGTGAGGCCGCAACCCAGGCTCGCGCGACTTCTACCGGGTCCGGGAAGCAAGGCGCCCGGCCGTCCAAGACCCAGGAACGCGGGTGTCGGGTTGAGGAGACATCCTGGCCAAACCGCTTGTCATCTCGACCGCGGGGCACTAAAAAGCCGGCTCGCATCGGGAAGGAGAACCGCCCATGACGTCACACGAAGAACGGATCGCGAAGGAAGAGGAGTTCTGGAACGGCCCGCGGCTCTTCGCGCTGGGCCTTGCTTTCCTAGCCGCCTCGGTCGTCGTGATCTATATCCTTTCTTGTATCTGAATAGGGTCTGCGTCTTGCGGATTCCCGGCCCCTGGCCTGGCCGAGATCCAAGGCGCACGATCGACCTGACGAGGTGGTGGTGAGCGGCGTCCAAATCATGAATGCGCGCATGCTTGAAGGCATGCGCAGGGCCTGCCAGTTGGCGGCCGATACGCTGCTCATGGTGGGCGAGCACCTACGTCCGGGGATGCGCACCGATGAAATCGACAAGCTGGTCCACGACTACACGGTCGAGCACGGTGCCTGGCCCTCACCGCTCAACTACAACGGTTTTCCGAAGTCCGTGTGCACCAGCGTCAACGAGGTCGTGTGCCACGGAATTCCGGGTCCGCAGAAGCTCAAGGAGGGCGACATCGTCAACGTCGACGTGACGTCGTACCTTCCCAAGACCGACGGATATCACGGAGATACAAGTGCGACGTTCTATGTTGGCGAGGTCTCCGAGGAAGCTCGCCATGTGACCGAAGTCTCGCGCCAGTGCTTGGAACTCGGCATTTCCGTGGTGAAGGCCGGCGCTCGCATCGGCGATATCGGCGCGGCCATTCAGGAGTTCGCCGAAGCCCAGGGTTGTGGGGTCGTGCGCGACTATGTGGGCCATGGCATTGGTCGTGAGTTCCACACCGCGCCGCAGATCCCCCACTACGGCGCCGCAGGCAGTGGCAAGCGTCTCAAGGGCGGCATGGTGTTCACGATCGAACCCATGATCAATGCCGGGCATTGGGCCTGCAAGGTCGACCAGGACGAATGGACGGTACGTACAGCTGACGGGTCGCTGTCAGCCCAGTTTGAGCATACGATCCTGGTGACGGGAGCTGGCTCCGAGGTACTGACAGCGCGCAAGGCTCTGCTGCGCCAGAGCGAAGATCGCCCGTTCGCCAAACTCGGCCCCAAATCATGTCCCGCGTCGCTTACGGGCACTTGATGAAGAGACGCCCTGCGCGCTCCTGTACGAGCAGCGCGACCAGCACCTTGCCGAGACAGGGCCCGCGCTCACACACACCATCGGATAGTCGATAGGCCGCCCCGTGTGTCTGGCACACCAAGTGGGATCCGTCAGCCGACAGGAAGCGCCCGCCTCCAGCATCTAGCGGAATCGGCAGGTGCTGACAAAGGTTGAGATAGGCCCGTGGGCAACCCTTGCCGTCACGCACCAAGAGCGCGGTGAGCGGCCGATCGGTTTCGCTCGGCAAAGGAATCTCGAGGACCCGCCCCAAAACGAGCGCACGGGTGTCGCAAGCATTCAACCAGCCCTTGGGTGCATGGGCCGCCGTCATCTTCGGCTCCGAGCGTCCGACGTGGCAGTGTAGGCTCGTCTGGCCGGCACCGACACGATCCGACGCTCAGGGAGAATACACGCCGTCAGGCGGCCGCCGTATACGCATCCGGTATCGAGGCCCAACGCGAACGGGTGCAGCTGCAAGCCGGCGCGGGCGTGGTGTCCGAACAGAATCAATTCCGGCCCAGGGTAGGCGGCGCCCCACAGTTGCCCGGTTGCTGCCGACCGGCTTCCGCGGCCCTGCTCGTCGAGCGTTCGCATGTTCATCAGCAAGTACGGGTCTTGCCGCTCGAGAGCGAGCCCCGGCACGATGCCCGCATGTACGACTAACCCCCGCGAGAGCCGAAGCCATAGCGGCAACCCGGCCAGCAGGGCGAGGTCCTGGTCTGACAAGCTCGCCACCAGAGCACGCCGGTGTACCGGCACCTGATGCTCGGGCAGGAGCCGACAAGCGACCGCAGCAGCATCATGGTTGCCGCGTACCGAGCGAGCGTTCCACGCGCGCATTCGGGCGAGTACCCCCGCGCTGTCCGGGCCCTTGGCAACCAGGTCCCCCACGAAGACGAGCTCGTCGCCGGGTCCGACCTCACAGAGCCGATAGAGGGCATCCAACTCGCTTGAACAACCGTGCACGTCCCCTACGACGATCGTTCGGTCCGCCACCCGGTCAGCATAGCCGATCCGCGACGCCGCCGTTGGGCGCTGGCGGCCAATTCCTCGAGCCCATTCGCCGCGCGGCCGGCAGATCGCAGACTCGCAAGCACGTTCTCTCAAACTGACCACAGACGGAAGCACGGAAAGTCCGGTCATGACATCGGCGCCGGATCGCGCAGGGGTTCAGCTTCACAGGACTTTCGACGGCCGAAGGGAACGCTCCCCGTACTTTCTAGGTCGGCGGAGGCCCTGTGAAGTCGAAGAACAAGCGAGGCACCGTCGAAGTCATGAATGATCCGGGCTAGGGTGGCGCCGGACATTTGCTGCGGTCCAATGGCGGCTCGCGTAGCGTCCTGGACTGGGCATTCAGCCCACAACCCAGTCACACAGGTGAGGAGACCCAATCATGCTCGAGGAAGGCAAGCGCGCACCCGCCTTCAGCCTACCGTCATCGGAGGGCGGCAAGGTCGCGCTCAAGGACTTCAAAGGTCAGACGCTGGTCGTCTATTTCTACCCGCGCGACAACACGCCGGGGTGCACGACCGAAGCAAACGACTTCAACAAAGCTCTGAGCAAGCTCCAGAAGGCCGGGGCGGCGGTCGTTGGCGTTAGCAAGGACAGCATCGAGTCACACTGCAAGTTCCGAGACAAGTACAAGCTGAAGTTCCCGCTGTTGAGTGACCCGGATGGCACGATGCTTGAGAAGTACGGCGCCTGGGGAGAGAAGAACCTGTACGGGAAGAAGAGCATGGGAATCATCCGCACTACCGTGGTCATCGGACCTGACGGAAAGGTGGCTAAGGTCTTTTCGAAGGTGCGCGTGAAGGGACACGTCGACAAGGTGCTCGAGGTCGTGGGCGAGTTGTAGACGAGTTCTCACCCCGAACGTGGCCCTCGACATGAACTCGCAAGGGTCGTGTCCATGCTCGTCAAGATGACCTAGAAGGCCCAGGCACGATCGGGCACGGGCTAGAGCGCGATCAGCAACACGGTCGTCAAGAAGACCGCGCCGGTGCCTCCCACAAGACCCAACATGCCGCGGCGATAGGCCGACTCATCGTAGCTCGACAGGGCCTCGCGGTGGACCGCCTCACGCTCTCGCTTGCGTGCCACGTCCTTTTCTCGCCGCTCGACCGCCTCCACCAGCCGTGGGACGGCCCGGCCGAAGCCCTGCTCAATGGCAGCCCGAGCCAGCGACTGCAGGGCCGTTTGCAGGGCGTTGCGGGCATCTCCCGCCTGGCGCGCGTGGCGCGCCTGATCGCGCTCCATGATCTTGCCATGGCGCTCTGCCTCTGCCTCAAGCTCGGCAATGATCTGCTGGTGTTTCTTGACCTTGACCAGTACGGTCTGCAGCTCCTCCTTGATCGGGTGCATCGTTAGCTGGGTCGATTGCACATGCCCGTGGGCCTCCGCGCGCTCCGCGTGCAGGCCCTGAAGCACCTCGACGTCTTGGGGTTCCGCCACCTTCTTGCTCTGGATTCGAGCAATGCGTTGCTCACAGCTCTGCACCGTCTGCGCCAACGCTGCGACGTGCTGTTCGAGCTGGTGAAGCTTCGCCTGCAGCTTAATGCCCCGTTCGCGCACAGGTGCGGCAGCGTTTTGAGCGGCCTCCAGGCGGCGGGCGATTTCGCTCATGGCCGAGCTCGCATCCTGTTGCGCCAGCTGGCTGTGTTTGTGGCCCGCATCGACTTGGCGCTCAGCTTCGGTCACGATCGCAGCATGCCGGCCCAGCGCCGCGAGGCGGGGATCCGCCCGACGGACGTATAGGGCTCCACCCACCTCTCCCAGAGCGTCGGCCAGCTGGGACTCGGCCTTCTTGCGGGCTACGGCAAGTTCGGCGAGTTCCTCGGCGACCACCCGTCGACGCAGGAACACGCGGACAAAGTACGGCACTACGTACAATACCGAGGTGGGGCGAGGGCCATAGCCCGCGATTTCCAGGATCTTGCTCCGCCGGCGCTGCGCGCGGCTGGGTCTCTTGGGCTTGGCCTCAGCTTCCTGGTTTGCTTCGCCGCCTTCCTCAACCTTGGCTTGCCTCGGGCGACTCTTGCGGCCGGGAACGGGCACCGAAGCCAACTCGAGGCTGGGTTGCGCACTCAGGTCCTCGGCCAGCGGATCGTTGACCATGCCCCACTGGGCGTGGGACATGGAATCGGTGGTTGTGGCCGGAGGAGCGCCTTCGCACCCCGCGTCGGGTGCGGAGGAGCGGTGGGCCAACACGCGACTCGTCGAGGTCCTGTCAGCGGAAGCGGCCGCGGGCGCGGCGCCCGCGGGGCACTGAAGCCCACCCCAGCTGGCCGCAGCCTGTACGGGCGCTTGGGCATGTAGTTGGGCTCCGCAAACGCCGCACGCGGGCGCGCGGTCGTCGGCCGCTTGGCCGCAGTTGGGACACAAACTCGTAGCCATCGGAGACGTAGGTGCCAGGAGAATCTCTTGCGGTAAAACTACAAGAAGACGTCGTGACTGAAATTACTATATCTCCGGTCCAGGTGGATAGGCAATGTGGTCCGCAGGGGCGGATACACGGACATGCGGGTAGAAGGCCTACGGAAGGTGGCCGCTGCTATATTGAACGCTTTCCATATGGATTCCTGAATCCAGCCGCTTCATTGACAGTGATCGACCGCACTAGTAGGGCCTGTCCCACAATTTCGAGAACCCACTTTGGCCCCTGGCCACCCCACCTGCTCGCGGAAAGGGGCCGGGCTATCTGGTACCCTCCGGCCCCGGCTCCCATGCCCCGGGACACCCCACGCGTGGACACCACCAACTTGCCCCAGGACACCACGTTCCGTGTCGAGCTACCCACCTTTGAGGGACCGCTCGACCTGCTGCTGCACCTCGCCCGCAAGCACGAGCTGGACCTGCTGGATCTGCCGATCGCGTTCGTGACCGAACGGTACCTCGAGTACCTGGGTTTGATGCGGGAGCTGGACCTCGACGTGGCGAGCGAGTACCTGCTGATGGCCGCCACCTTGGCCCACATCAAGAGCAAGATGCTGCTCCCGCCAAGCCCGGACGAAGACGATGGGGAGGAAGATGACCCGTACATGGAGGATCCGCGGGCGGAGCTGATCAAGCGCCTGCTCGAATATCAGAAGTACAAGCATGCTGCCGACCAGCTCGGCGAGCGCTCGGTCGCCGGTCGTGACGTCTTTGGCCGCGGCATGCCTGTGCCATCTGTTCAGGGCGAAGCGCCCCTTGCCGACATCAGCCTGTTCAAGTTGCTGGACGCGTTCCAGGGAATCTTGAAGCGCGTGCGCGGGAAGCTGGCCCTCGAGGTCACCACCGAACGCATCTCGATCCAGGAGCGCATGACCCAGATCACGGAGTTCCTGCGCGAGCGCCGCGAATGCACATTTGAGGAGCTGTTCGAAGACGATCGCACGCGCTACGACGTGGTGGTCACGTTTCTAGCGATCCTGGAAATGACCAAGATGCACGTGACCCGCCTGTACCAGGCCGAACTCAGCGGGCCGATTCACGTGCGCTCTGCACTGCTGGACCCGGAGAGCCCAAGTGTACCTCCCGACGGTCCCACTTCCGTGGGCTCGGACCCGTCGAGCTTTCCCGAACCCGAAGCCAGCCAAGGGCGCGACTTCCACGCGTCCGACCCTTTGGAGAACGCACCCCGCGCGGGCTTCGATGAGACCCAGCCGACGCCTGCGGAGCAGGCGCTCGATCCGGAACACCCGGGCGCGGGCCCTGACGGAGAGAGTCAATGACCAGCGAGACACCCGATCACGCCGAGGAGTTGCCCGAGGCGGCGGGCGCCGGAGGCGCTTCTGATGCGCAGCCAGAAGACCACGACCCCAACGAGCCCGCTGCCGAGGACGGGGGGCGGGCGGTGCCCGCGGTCTCGGACGTGAGCGAGCTGGGCGGGGCTTCGCAGACGGGAAGCGGCGAGGACGAAGCGGACGGCGAGTCCGAGCAAACCCGCCGCGAACGCTTGCTCCGGGGTCTCGAGAGCATCGTGTTTGTATCCGACCGAATTGTGACCGCCCAGGCGCTGGGAAAGATCGTCAAACTCAAAGCAAGCGAGGTCAAGCCGCTGATGGCCGAACTCATCAGCCAGTATGCAGACCGCGGGGTCCAGCTCGTTGAGGTGGGGGGGGGGTATCAGTTTCGGTCCGCGCCCGCCTGCGCGGAGTTTGTGCGCGAAATGGTGGCCCAGAAGCCCGTCCGGCTGACGCGCGCGCAGCTGGAAACGCTGGCGCTGGTGTCGTATCGCCAACCGATCACGCGCCCAGAGATCGACGATGTGCGAGGCGTTGACACGGGTTCCGCGGTGAAGGTGCTGCTCGACCGGGGGCTCATCAAGATGCTCGGGCGCAAGGACGAGGCGGGCCGGCCCATGCTCTATGGAACGACCCCGTATTTCTTGGAGTTTTTCGGTCTCAAGACCCTGAGAGATCTGCCTACACTGAAGGAGTTCGCCGATCTGACCGAGGAAAACCGGACCCTATTCAAGCGCAAGACCGGGGAGTCGGTCGAGCAAGCCGAAGCCGAGCTCGCCGAACGCTCTACCGACGATGCCGGCCCGGATGCAGACACGTCAGATGTGATGTCCGCACGCGGGGATGACGATGCCAACGCTCTGGAAGACTCCACGGTCGGGGAAACAGCGGAAACAGGGGGAGACTTCGCGGCCGCGCGGGAGCCCGCCGGGGCCGAGGACGACATGTCGGTGGAGCCGACCGAAGAGCAGGAGACCGGCCCAGAAGACACCCCCCGCGAGGCAGAGGACACGGGGGACGGGACTCCCACCTGAACAGGTCGGCGCCCCCGGACTTGACCGGACTCGACCACGAAGGACATCATTGGAACCGGTGAGTTGCGGTTCAGCCGCCCTCGCCGCCGGGCGCCTTGGTCGCCCACGATTGGCTTGTTCATGGCACAGCAGGGCGGAAATGGGGTGGTGGACCACGCGGCCGAGGCCGGTGCGCCAGAGCAGCCGGACGATCCCCTGATCGGCCAGGTCATCGACGCGCGCTACCGCATCGAATCGCTGCTCGGCGAGGGCGGCATGGGCATCGTCTATCGCGCAACCCACACCGCTCTCAACAAGCCGTTGGCGATCAAGGTCTTGCGGCCCGAGGTGTCCAAGAACGACGAGATCGTCGCGCGTTTTCGACAGGAGGCGCAAAGCGCGTCGGCGATCGGAAATCAGCACATCATCGACATCAGTGACTTCGGCGTGCTTCCTGATGGTTCCACCTACTTCGTGATGGAGTTCCTGGAGGGTTGTTCGCTCACGGATGCACTGCTGGAAACCCGCTTGTCCACCGAGCGCACGATTCACATCGCACAGCAGCTATGCAAGGCGCTGGGCGCTGCGCACGAACGGGGCATCGTCCACCGCGATATGAAGCCGGACAACGTTCAGCTGATCCCGCGCGGTGGAACGGACGATTTCGTCAAGGTACTCGACTTCGGGATCGCCAAGGTCGGCGGCAGCAACACCAAGCTAACGCAGGCGGGCCAGGTGTTCGGGACTCCGCACTACATGTCCCCGGAACAGTGTGCGGGTACGAACGTGGATCATCGCACCGACATCTATGCCGTCGGCGTGATCCTGTACGAGATGGGAACCGGGCAAGTGCCGTTCGACGCGGACAACCTGATGGGGATCCTCACGAAGCACCTGTACGAAAAGCCCGTGCCGCCCCACGATCTGCCGCCACCGACCGACGTTCCAGTGGCGCTCGAAGCCGTCATTCTCAAGTGCCTCGCGAAAAAGGCGGAGCAGCGCTACCAGAACATGGCGGAGCTGGCCGCTGATTTGGAATCCATTGAACGGGGCACCACACCCCGCGCGGTGGTCGAGGCGGTCGACCGTCAGAGCGCCGGGAGTACGCAGGGAACGCTGACGCTCGATGACGACGATGAACCCGGGCGGATGACGATGGGTGTGGGTCAGCCGGCTGGCGTCCCCAGCCGACCCTTGCTGCCGCTGTTGCTGGGAGGCCTGGTGCTCGCTGCCGCCGCCGTAGCGGGGGTATGGGCTCTCGCGGGCGAGCCGAAATCCGATGGACAGACGAGTGAGGTCGGAGCGAACGTCGTGTCGCCGGCCGAAAAAGAACACGAAGAGCTCGAAGCCGACGCACCCGTAGCTACGGGCGAACAGGCTCCCGAACAGACCGCACAGCCAGGCGACAAAGGCGAGCCATCCCCGGAGGCCGCGGGGGATGCTCCGGATGCTCCGCGGGCGAAGATGACGCTCCAGAGCAAGCCGTCCGGTGCTGAGGTATACCGCGACGGCGATCTGGTCGGGTCGACGCCCTTCGCCCTGTTCAAACCGGAGGCGGACGACAACATCCGCCTGGTGCTCAAGCGCGAGGGCTATCAGGACAAGTCCGTCCTCGTTCGCGCCCTGAGCCCCGAGTCCATGTCCGTGCGAATGACCAAGCTCAAGAAGCGGGCTTCGCGCAAGAGAACCGCCAGCACCCGCAGTACCCGGTCCAGCGCCCCCCCCGCTGCCAAGCAGCCCAAGGCCGACAGGCCGGCTGGAAATCGGCTCAAGTCCGAGGTCCTCGACCCCTGGGACTGACCCGCCAAGGCCCGTTTTCCAGGCCAGGATCCGGCGCAATAGCAGATGGTTGCAGCGTCGACGCACAACGACTACGTTGCGCTGCCCATGCTGCACGCGACCCCTCTCGCCGCCCGTGGGCGGCTGTTCTCGTTTTGGCACCGATTCGTCCGGTTCCCCCGGCCGCGCGGCGTCGGTTTGCTTGCAGCTGGAGCGGGTACACGACCGCTCACGAGAGGGCCGAAGAAGCCCAAACGCCGCGGGTTGCGAAAGTGGGCGGCTGCGCTTTCCGGGCTGGCATTCCTGCTCGGTGTCCATGCGTGCTCGCTCGAACAGGACGGGGAACCCCCTCCCCGCGACGTATTCTACTTTCCCACCGCGGTGGCCCTGGGGCGCGACGCAGAGACGGGTCGGCCTGACTATCTCTACGTGGTCAACTCGAACTTCGACCGCAAATACAACAGCGGGAACGTTCTCGCGATCGACCTGGACAAGCTGCAAGAGAAGATCGCAGGGACGCTCGAGGCGGCGGATGACCAAGAGAGAGAAACGGGGGTAGGGGGGGCCTGCAGCAGAGGTGGTGGCCGGGACTGCCTGCTCGCGCACCAGGTCGCAGAAGACGACTGGCGGGTGCCCGAAGAAGTGATCGCGGACGAGGTGGTCATCGGCTCCCTGGGCCGCGGGGCAGCGCTGTCGCGGGATGGGACGCGGCTCTACGTGCCCACGGCGGCGGACGCCGAGCTCACGTTCATCGACATCGACAAGGGCGACGGTTCGTTGGAGCTGAGTTGCGGGCAAGGCAGCGGTCGGCGCTGCGCGGGCGGACATCTTGTAGGTCAAGCAGGTAGCGACGACGACCGCCGTGAAATGGTGGACCCCGTAGGGGTCATCGCGGGCGCGTTCGGAGATTTCGCTTCTGGGCAGCGGCAGCGCTCGGAGTACGTGATCGTGGCCTATCGCGCGGGAGCGGTCGCACTGTTTTCGGCAAGCGAGGATGGGCCAGTGCTGGCCGACGTCAGCGCGAACCTAGCCGGGAACCTCACAGGCCTCGCCTATGATCCGGCTGGCAGGGTGTCCCTCGTAACCTCCAGGGCACTCGGTGGCGGCGGTGCGCGCACGCTTCAGCGCGTCGGTCTGCTCGCTGACCCTTCGGAGCACGTGTTTCGCCTTGCCGCCCTGGAGCTCGAGGGCGTGACGGGCGCACAGGATACGTGGGCGATCCAGGTCGTGTCAGACGCAGCCGACAACGAGGAAGGCACGGGTGATAGCGGAGGCGACGAGAACGAGGGCGACGCGGGCGATGGTGAAGACGCACGGCAGTCGACAGCCTTCGTAGTGAGCCGCCAGCCGAACGCCCTGCTGCGGGTGCCTCTGGTCGCGGGACTACCGGCGAAGCAGACGGTTGAGCAGATCGCGCCGGTGGGCCAGGGCCCAGCACGGCTCGCGCTCGGACGCCTGCCGGACCCCGACCGCGAGGGGGACCTTCGCATCGCCGTCGTCAGTTGCTTTGACGAGCGCCGTCTCTTCATCATCGACCGCGACCTTGGCCGCGCCCTGTCGATCGTGCCCGGCTTCAGCGGTTCGTTCGAGCTGGCCGTCGATGAAGCGCGTGAGCTGATCTATGTAGCTGATTTCAGTGCCTCTGTCGTGCGGGTGGTCTCGGTGCAGGGACTGGCCCAGGGCCGCCAGGCCCGGATCATCGCAACGTTGGGTAGACCCAACCTGGTGGAGGTACTGCAGTGAACAAGCCGATCACCGCCACGCTGCTAGCCGCAATGCTCAGTGTCGCCGCTTGCAGCGATGACGACCCACCGCCACCGCCCGCCAACTTCTCTCGGCCCGAAGACGTGGCCTTCGTCTGCATGGAAATGGAGGACGACGAGGTACGCGCCGTGCCTCTGGCGGACTGTCCGAACCCGCGCGAGGAGCCATCCGATACCCACGTCCTGCACGCATTGGTGACCCAGACCTCGACCGGAGAGGTGGCTGCAGTGGAGATGCGCGCGAATCGGACCTCGATCGGAGTCCAGCCCGGGCGTGTCATCGACAGCCGGCCGGATATCCCCGGCTTCACGTTCGTCGACGTGGGCGCCGTGCCCTCGGACATCGTGGTGCCGGCCGAACATCCGGAGTTCACGTACATCGCGAGTTTTGGCGAAAAATCCCTTTCAGCCCTGCGCACCGCGGCCTTTCGGCCGCAAGCACGCCAGGTGCGCGCGCGCGTAGGCGATCCGCTGCCGCTGGGAGTTCACCCAACCGAGATGGTACTCGGACCACGCGAGCGTTTTCTCTACCTCAGCGCTCCCAGGGACGGCGTGGTGCTGCGCGTCGAGCTGTGTCGCGAGTGCGCCCCCGAACAGCACTTCGGTGCCATCGAAGTACTGGCCCCAGACGTTCCTGAAGACTCCCTGGCCCTGCCTGCGGAGCCGGGTCTGGACGCCACTGAGGCCTACGCGAGCGACATGGCCTGTACGGCGCAGGAGTGCCCGGCCGAAGCGCTGGGCGGCGACCCCGAGCTTGCGGGCGAGCCGCAGTGCGAGTTCAGCTTCCTGCGAGGACCCGCGCTGCCACCGCCGACGCTGCCAGCCGCCGTCGCACGCGACGCGGAGGCGGGCCCCCAACCGAGCAGCCTCGCCCTCGATCTCAGCGGGTGTCCCGACCCCGACGCAGACGATTGCCGCGCGATCTTGCTTGCCGGCGACGACAACCTCCCCGTGATTCACCGCTTCGAGCTCGGGGAGCAGGTGTCCGGGCTACCGCCCCTCGAGACGCGTGTCCCCGTGCGTGACGTCGTTGTCAGCCCGCCGGTTCCGGTGACTCCCGATGGTGATGAGATGACGCACTACGTGTACGCCATCGACAGTCTAGACGGTTCGGTTCTGGTGCTGGAGGAGGGCGAGCTTCTGACGGTCTCCGAGATGCCGGACCAGCGCCGCGATCGCATAGGCCTGATGGCGCGCGATGGCGAGCGCGCCCTGTCGCTCGAAATCGTCACGCCGGGGTACCCGAGTGCAGACGACCTGATGTGCGCGTTGACGGGCCTGGAAATGGCCGCCGAGGCGCGCACCCCGGAGCTGGTCCGTGGTCGAGCGAACCGTTTGCGGGGCGTGTTCCTGCTGGTCGGCACAAGCGAGGGCGCGATCCGCGTGGTGGATGTGCACGATCTGGACCTTCGCCACCATTTGCTGGCTGGAGACGATGACCCGCCCTGCCGCGCCTGCCCCTTGTTGGTCAGGCGTCACCGACCGCGCCTGGCCCTGGACCTGGCGGGGACCGTGCAGCCAGTGCCCATGGACGGCGACGAGGTCGCCCTGTCGAACGTCGTCGACACACTCGCCTACACCGTCGACGATCGACTCCTAACCGTAGGTCCCGACGGTAGCAACAGTGAAGGGCACTTGCCCCAGCTCAGCTGTCTGCCCTGTCGCGAACTCAGCATGGCACGTGCCTTCCCGCTCGGTGACGGCAGCGCCAGGGTCAGGTCAGCTGCAAGCGTAGAGGAGCGCGCCCCGACCGAGGATCGGGAGTCCGGCCCACGGCTCGTCACCAGCCTCGCCGGGCGCGGCGCACAGATGGATCCCCCGATGGTGGACGCCGGCATGGCCGAAGACCCGGATACTCCCGATGCGGGTAATCCCGACGCGGGACGAGCAGAGGAGGGTGCGGGTCAACCCGCTGCCTGTAGCGATGGTCACGGCCGTATCTGCTCGCTCAGCGATCCCTGGGCGGGAGTGAGCGAGAATTGGCAGCTACAATTCGAGGGCCGCCTGCCAGGTGCTACCGGTCGTGAAGGCCGCGCAGATCAGGAGGATGACGAAACGTGGAGCTTTCGCGTCGAACGCGATCACTGCTCGGATGGCGTGCTGGCGGGCGATCAACTCGTGATCACGAGTGTACCGGACGACCTGGTCCGCCGCAGCTGGGACGAGGGCTCGGACGAGGACAACTCCTTTGATCCCGCGCCATGCCGGGCCTTCGTCACCACCGTCGAGAGCCTCGAGGATAGACGTGTCATGGGCTTCGAGATTCTCGAGGCCTACGAGGACCGCTTCGTCATCTCCAATGTTCCGGTCGGGTCCAAGACGACGGAGAGCGGCATCGCGACGCCATACCCTGACCTGCCTTCCAGCTTCGCGGACCTGTGGCGTTGTTTCCAGCCGTCCGCGGAGGACGAAGAGTACTTGCCCGAGATCCCGCGCGCCATGAGTTACCAGGTGAGGGGGTACCGTTCCTTTCTGGTGTGGAGTGCACGCACCGGCTTCCAGCATCGGGTTTCGTCGGTCGACGGGCGCTGCGAGACGTCAGCCTCCGATCCCCTCACCACCACCGGCCGCGTCTACCTGCCGGATCCGGAGCTAGCAATACAGCAGGAGGAAGACGGGTTCTGCCGCCCGGGGGACCGCAACTTCTTCAACAACGGCCGCCTGGCGCTGTGCCTGGGGGAACGCGCCCTACCTTCCCGCCCTGCGCCTTCGCGCGTGGCCAACGTTGCCCTCAACATCGCGACGCAAGCTCCGTCACCACGACAACGGTTCAGCGCGGGGAGCCTGTCGTTCAGCAACCAATTCGGTGTATTGCCGTTGTCGATGCGCTACAGCGAGACCGACCTTCGGGTGTACATGGTCGATCCGCAAATCCGAGGATTGTTGCCGATCCCGCTCGATTCGTTCCCGGCCGCGCTGCCTTCCAACGCTTCTCACTTCAACTGACCGGATGGGGAGCGAAGCGTGGCCTCCAAGCGGACGCAGACGAGCAGCAAGAAGGGCCGCAAGTCGCCCGCGATGCTGCAGTTCTTTCGCGCCAAGGAGGCGTACCCGGACGCCATCCTATTCTTCCGCATGGGCGACTTCTACGAGATGTTCTTCGAGGACGCGGTCCTCGCATCGCAGCTGCTCGACATCTCGCTGACGTCCAGGGGCACCGATGAGCACGGCGTAGCGATTCCCATGGCCGGTGTTCCACACCACGCCGCCAGCGGGTATGTGGCCCGGCTCATCGAGTTGGGCAAACGCGTGGCGATCTGCGAACAAATGGCGGATCCATCCCAGGTCAAGGGCGTGGTCCCGCGCGAAGTGGTTCGGGTGGTTACGCCGGGCTTGGTGCTCGATGAAGACGCTCTCGACGCGCGCAGCCACAACTATCTCGCAGCGGTCGCCGAATGCGACGGGGCGTTCGGCCTCGCGGTCTTGGAGCTGTCGACAAGCGAAGTGCGGGCAACAACCGTTCCACAGCCGTTGGATCTGGCGGCCGAGCTCGTGCGCCTGGATCCGCGCGAGGTCCTGCTGTGCCGCTTGGATGGGCGCGCCGATGAATTGCGGTCTCTATTGCCGCGAGCGAGCTTCGTGCCCCTGTCGGCGAGCGACGTGGTGCATGCCGAAGAAAGCGGTGACTTCGCAGAGGTGCTTGCAGAGGCGGCGCAGCGCGACGAGGAGCCCCTGTCAGCCCCCGGCCTGTTGGCCACCCGCTGCGCTCTTGTCTATGCACAGCGTTCGCAGCCCCGTACCCGCCTGCCGATTTCGCGCATCGCACCTTACGACCCCAGTCGGCAACTGGTCCTGGACGACGTTGCCGTGCGCAACCTGGAGCTCGTCAAGACCCTCTCTGGAGAACGTCGCGGTTCCCTTCTGCATCTACTGGACGTGACGAAGTCTCCGATGGGTGCCCGCCTGCTGCGACACCGGTTGCTATCTCCCTTGACAGCACTGTCGCCGATTCGCCGCCGGCACGATCAGGTAGCCCGGCTGGTGGAAGACGCGCCTTTGCGCGAAGGGCTGCGACAACAGCTGGGCCACGTCGGCGACCTCGAGCGCCTGGCCACCCGAGCGTCCCTGGGGGTCGCGACCCCGCGCGATCTCGGCTCGCTTCGCAATGGCCTGGCGGCCACCCAGACGCTGGTGGCCCTGCTTCGCGAGAGCACGCAAGAGCCCCGCCCGGGAGAGGACCCCCTCGTTGCCCTTGTCCCGGAAGATTCGTGCGAAGACGTCGTAACCCGGCTTGAAAGCGAACTGATGGATGAGCCACCGGTGGCGGCGGCCAACGGCGGCATCTTTCGCGACAGCACCGACGTCCGCATCGCCGAATTGCGCGAGCTAAGCGCATCTAGCAAGGACGTGATCCTGCGTCTCGAGGCCGAGGAGCGGGAGCGTACGGGCATCCCGACCCTGAAGATCCGCTACACCAAGGTGTTTGGATACTACATAGAGATCAGTAAGGCGAAGCTAGCAGCTGTCCCCGACGACTACCGGCGCAAACAGACCGTGGCCAGCGGCGAGCGCTTCACGACTGCCACACTTGACGAGCTGCAGCAGAAGATCGTCAATGCGGACGAGCGGCTGCGAACCCTCGAGCAGGAGCGCTTTGAAGTCCTGCGCGCAGACATCGGACAGCTTTCCCCACGTCTGCGACGACTGGCCCAACGGTTGGCCGACGTGGACGTGCACGCGGCGTTCGCCGAACTTGCCCACCGATACGACTACGTGCGCCCAACCGTGAACGATTCGGAGCGCATCGAACTGCGAGACGCGAGGCACCCGATCGTAGAGCGCAACCTGCCCGCGGGCACGTTCGTTCCCAACGACATCGCCCTGGACACCGAGGGCGAACGACTGATGATCATTACCGGGCCGAACATGTCCGGCAAGTCCACATGCATGCGGCAGGTGGCGCTTTCGGTGATCATCGCCCAGGCCGGCGGGTTTGTCCCCGCCGCGTCAGCCAACCTCGGGGTGGTCGACCGCATCTACACGCGCGTTGGGGCCAGCGACAACGTGGCACAGGGCGAAAGCACCTTCATGGTGGAGATGCGCGAAACCGCCAGCATTCTGCACGGAGCAACCCGGCGTTCACTCGTGATTTTGGACGAGATCGGGCGCGGTACGAGCACCTACGACGGTCTGGCGATCGCATGGGCGGTCGCGGAACACCTCCACGACGCAATCGGCTGCCGGGGTATGTTTGCGACCCACTATCACGAGCTATGTGCCCTTGCGAGGGAACACCCGGGTGCGGCCAATTACAATGTCGCAGCCAAGGAGTACCGCGAAGATGTGGTGTTCCTGCATCGCCTGGTTCCGGGCGGGGCGAATCGATCCTACGGCGTGGCTGTGGCCAAGCTGGCGGGCCTGCCTGAACTGGTGGTCGCCAGGGCGCGCGCTCGGCTCGAACAGTTGGAACGCGGTGACTTGCCTCACGGCGCGTGTGAGTCACCCCAGCCTGGAGCACCCCGGTCGGGATCCCAAGTACCCCAGGACGGCCACGGGCAGCTAGACATGTTCGAGCAGGTCGCTGTACCAGCGCCTTCCGAGGTCGAGCTGACCTTGCGCGCCCTCGACCTGGATCGAATGACACCGATCGAAGCGATGGTTGCACTGGCGCGCCTCAAGGATATGATTCCCTCGTGACGCGGTCGGACGGAGCGCTCCGGCCCGTCGATGCGCCAGGAAAGGCCAACAAGGACGTCCATGAGTGACCCGCAGGCCAAGTTTGAGCGAATCCGCGCAGCGATTGAAGCCGCCGACCGTGCGCTCGCCGAAGCGCTGGACCAACGCGTGGAGGCCATGCGTGACTTGAGCGCGCTGCGGGAAGCCGAACCCGAAGGCTACTTCGTGCCGCCCCGCGATGCGGACGCGATTGCCCGGGTCAGCGAACAGGCGCGCAGCTTTCCGACCGAAGGTATCCGGCCTGTAATGACCGAGGTGCTATCGGTCTGCCAGCAAATCATCAGTCCGGCTGAGGTGGCCTATGCCGGGCCGCTCGGTGGCTTCGGGCATCTCGCCGCTCGAAAACACTTCGGTGCCGCCGCGTCGTTACACGTCTTTCCAAGCGGTGATGCAGTTCTGTCCGAGGTGGAGCGCGGACACTGTTCCTACGGAGTGCTGCCCTTCGAAACCTCTTCCGACGGAGCGGTCACGTCGACTCTCAATCTACTCGCGCGCAGCGATGTCAAGATCTGTGCGGAAGTGCCGGTGCGCAGGACCTTTCACCTGATGGGCGAGGGAAGTGTGGAGGGACTGCGCCGCATCTACGCGTCTGGAGCGGCGGTCACGGCATGTGAGCACTACCTTTCTGAACGCTTCCCCGAGGTGGACGTAATCGACGCACGCAATGGTCTTTCAGCAGCGGAGAAGGTCAAGGGCGTTCCCGAAGCGGCGGCGCTCGCCACCGCAGTGGTGGCGGAGTTGGCGAACCTGCCGTTCGTAGAGCGCAACATCGAGGACGTTTCGGACCTTCACACCCGTTACGTGATCGTGGGCGACGACTACCCACCTAGAACCGGCGCGGATCGGACGGCGATCGTGCTCGCGTTGCATGACGCTCCTGGCGTCTTGCTCGACTGCTTGCAGCCGTTCGCAGAGCGAAAGATCAACCTCTATCGTTTGGAGACGCGTCCTGCACGCGGGTGGGAGTTCCGCTACCTCATTCTGTTTGAAGTCGATGGACACATTACGGACCGACCCTTGCTGGCCGCCATCGAGGCGCTGCGCGTGTCCAGTCGCTATGTGAAGGTACTCGGAAGCTACCCTCGAGCGGACCAGTAGCGTTGTGGCGAAACCGGAAACGCAGCTAGAGCCTCGCTGGGCCCAGGCTCACCTCGATGACATCGTTCCCTACGAGCCCGGCAAGCCACCCGAGCTATTGGCGCGGGAGCGCGGGATCGCCAACGCGGTCAAACTGTCGGCCAATGAGAACCCCCTGGGACCGTCACCGGCAGCGATCGCGGCCGTCCGTGCCGTGGCGAGTAACGTACATCGATATCCGGACGACCAGGCGTACAACCTGCGCGCGCGGCTTGCTCGAATGCTGGGCGTCGAGCCCACAGAGCTTATGTTTGGTCATGGCTCCAACGAGCTGATCGATCTACTGACCCGCACCATCGTGGGACCCACCGACCACGCCATCTGTGGCGTGCCCAGCTTCGCGTCCTACGCGCTCAGTCTTCGAGCCGCGCACGTCCCGTTCACCGAGGTGCCCCTGCGAGGCAGGCTATTCTGGGACCTGGACGCGGTCCTCGCGGCGGTGCGCCCCGAAACGCGGCTGATCTTCATCGACAACCCGAACAACCCGACCAGCACGCACGTTCCAGCGACGACCCTGAGAGCGTTCCTGCGGGACGTACCCAAAGCGGTTACGGTCGTCGTGGACGAAGCCTATATCGATTTCGCGGAAGCCTCTGACTACGTAAGTTCGCTTACTCTGCGGGATCTACGCGAACGGCTGGTGGTGGTGCGGACGTTTTCCAAGGCTCACGCCCTGGCGGCGTTGCGGGTTGGCTATGCGGTTGCACCGGCACCGCTCGTCGGCTACGTGAACCGGGCCCGCCTGCCGTTCAATGCAAACGCCGTCGGTCAAGCGGCTGCCCTGGCCTCCCTGGACGACACCGCCCACCTGGCTGAGTGCGTGCGTGCGAACCGGCAGGAGCGCGCGCGGATGATCGCGGCGCTTCGGGACTTGGGGGTTGCACCCGCCCCCAGCCAGACCAATTTCGTCACGGTACCATTCGGAGCGTCCGCCGGCCCCGTGTACGATGGGCTGCTCGATGCAGGCCTGATCGTACGGCAGCTCGGTCCACCGATCGCAGACTGCCTGCGTATCAGCATCGGCAGCGTGGCCGAAAACGATCGACTGCTGGCGGCCCTATCCAAGCTTGTGTAGTGCAGGCGTGCGAGGCGCACTTGCTGCGCCGCTCGGGTTAGGGTAGCCAGTCGCGGTTATGAGATGGGGAGTACCAGCTCGTTCGCTCCGAGGGCGGTACCCTCCCTTGCCGATGGACAGAAGCATGACCTGTGTGTGGACTCGGAGATGCCCTCGCACCGCTTCGCGAATGGCACGAATGGCGCGAATGGTGCGAACGTGGTGCGTGGTCCTCGCCGTCGGGTGCGGCGGCACGGGGGTCTCGACGCCCACACCCAGCACCTCGCCACCTGCCCCCCTGCCCCCCAAACCAAGGACCGTAAGCGAAGCGGTGCCCGCGGATGCCTCGGAAGCATTGCAGGTGGATCTGGCCAACTTACGCACTGCGCCGACCCTGGCCCGTGCGCGTGGGTGGTTGGACCTCTTTCCATGCCTCCAGCGCGGCAACGCCCGGGCCATGCTTGCAGACGCCGACCGCATCGGCTTCGCAAGCTGGGGGCCGGAACAGGACTTCGTGGGCTTCATCGAACAGCGGGCTTCCGAGCGGCAGACTTCGCCCACAGAGCTGCTGACGACAGTGCTAGGCGTCTTTGGGCAAACCCCGGCGGGACGGCCAGAGGAAGTGACCGAGGGTCGCCATCGGAGAGCAGAAGCCGCAGGACTGACAGCCGTCAAGCTGGGTGGCCGACTGCTAGCCATTGGAACCAGTGGACGCGTCCGCCGCCTACTGCAAGGGTACGATGATCCGGGCAACGCGGCGAAGCCTGGCTATTGGCAGCAGCAGCCCCCGTCCTATCGACCGGACCGCGGGCATCTGTTCAACTGGACGACCCCGGCGCTCTCGGAGCCACACGCGAGTGCCTTTGCGCAACTCGCCGGGGGCGCAGTGGCCAAGGCATTGCTCGGCGCACCTTTTCGCCTGGCGGTGCAGGCGGAGCCACTGGAAACGCGTCTGGAGGCGCAGTTGCGCTACGAGCGGGACGCGCGCTCGGTGGTCGAGAGGGTCCGCGGCCGACTGCGAGGCGCCGCGCTGATTTTCCGCTTGCTCGGGTTGCCACTCGACAAGCGGGTGAAAACGACGCACAAAGGGGCGACCTTGCATGCCAACCTGGCATTGTCAGGCAACGAGACCAAGCGTCTGATGAAGTTCGCAGAACCGACCATTCCCGGTGCGGCGGAGCGCACATGTCGGGCACTCGTCCACATGGGGCTACCGCGGTGAACTGCCGCTGGGAAGGACGCGGTTTCCAACCGGCGTGGCGCGAGCGGGCGCAGCCAGGGCAGGGCGACGTCGACGTCCCCTCATGCTCATGTGCGGCCGGAGGTGAGTGAATGGCCCGGGCCAAGCCAGTCATCGCGATCGACGGACCTGCAGGCGCCGGGAAGAGTACGGTTGCCCATCGTGTGGCGCAGACCCTCGATTTCGTATTGGTCGACACAGGGGCCCTCTATCGCGGCGTAGCCCTTGCGGCTCGGGAAGCCGCCGTTGAATGGTCGGACGGGCCGGGTCTTGCTCGCCTGACCCAGGGGCTCGACTTCGCTTTCGCCTCGGACGCCCGCGGGGTGCCGCGCCTGCTGATCGACGGGGTCGACCGGGCGGATGAGATCCGCACGCCGGAGATCTCGATGGGGGCAAGTCATGTTTCCAAGCATCCCGAAGTGCGAGCGGCGCTTCTGGACCTGCAACGTCGGCTGGGGTGCGAAGGGGGTGTCGTCCTGGAGGGCAGGGACATCGGGACGGTGGTGTTCCCCGACGCGGAGGCCAAGGTCTTTCTGACAGCGGATCCGCGCACACGGGCCCAGCGCCGCGTGTCGGACCTGCGCGGTCGGGGTCTTGAGGCCGACCTGGAGTCGACCTTGCGCGAGGTCAGGGAGCGCGATCAGCAAGACAGCCATCGCCCCGTGGCGCCCCTGAAGCCGGCTCTCGACGCTATCGAGCTTGATAGCAGCGGCATGACTATCGACCAGGTCGTTGAAACCATCGTCGAGCTCGTCCGCAAGCTCCGGACTTCCTAGCGGGCGCACCCGCGCGTGTTCCCATGCTGCCCCGTCCGAGAGAGACACCGGAGCCGGGCGCCCTGAGCCCGCAAGCGAGGGGGCCCGTGGTCTCCGTGAACAAAAGAAGGCGCCTTCGCCGCCGCCCTGCGGCGTGCACCCTTCGGAAGGGGCAAGGTGCGACAAGGACGGAGCAACACGCGCCATGTACGCAGGGTGTCGCCTTGACAGCCGCAATTCCGGGCACTAGGCTTGCCCGCCCATAAAGCCCGCGGCCATTCCAATCACCGAGGCCTCCCGCGCGGGCGTGTAAAGGTAGGCCCCCTAACCTCCAGTGCTTTGCAGCGGTGGCCATCGCCGCCGTCCAGGTGCCCACGCAGAGTGGACATCTTGAAAGGTCCCATCACAATCATGGCAACGACAGACCAGGCCGCCACTTCCGGGGAGGAATCATTCGCGGCGCTATTTGAAGCTTCGGTAGAGCACGCGGATTCACTCCGAGAAGGTGAGATCGTCAACGGTACGGTCATCAAGGTCAATCGCGATGCAGTCGTGGTGGACATCGGCTACAAATCCGAAGGGGTCATCCCGGCCAACGAGTTCATCGACACGACTGGCAAAGTGAGTGTGCAGCCAGGCGACGTGGTGGATGTGCTGGTGGAGGCCCGCGAGAATGACCAGGGCCTGGTTTCCCTTTCCAAGGAGAAGGCGGACAAGCTCAAGGTTTGGGATGAGATCAGCGCCGCCTGCGAGCGTGACGAACTGATCGAGGGCACCATCACAGCGCGGGTAAAGGGCGGCTTGCAGGTCTCCATCCGCGGTGGGGTCAAGGCCTTTCTGCCCGGTTCTCAGGTCGACCTACGACCCGTTCGCAACCTGGACAAGCTCATCGGCCAGACCTTTGAGTTCAAGGTCATCAAGTTCAACAAGAAGCGCGGCAACATCGTGCTGTCGAGGCGCGTCCTGCTCGAGAAGGAACGCAACGAGCTCAAGGCCCAGACCCTGGAGAACCTCCAGGAGGGTATGGTGGTGCAAGGCACGATCAAGAACATCACCGAATACGGTGCCTTCGTGGATCTGGGCGGCATCGACGGTCTCTTGCATATCACCGACATGAGTTGGGGCCGTGTCAGCCATCCATCCGAAGTGTTCAAGCTGGGCGACGAAGTCACCGTCAAGGTCCTCAAATACAACGCCGAAACCGAGCGGGTCTCGCTGGGGCTCAAGCAGACCATGGACGACCCATGGGAACACGCGTTCGAGTCCTACCCGATTGGCAAGCGGGTGCGCGGCAAGGTGGTTTCGCTGACCGACTACGGTGCTTTCATCGAGATGGAGGAAGGCATCGAAGGACTCATCCACGTCAGTGAGATGAGCTGGGGCAAGCCGAAACACCCGTCGAAGATCCTGGAACTGGGCGAAGAGGTGGAGTGCCAGGTCCTGGAAGTCGACTCGGAGTCCAAGCGCATCAGCCTTGGCCTAAAGCAGCTGGCGCCCGATCCCTGGCAGGAGTTCGCCTCCAAGTACAACCCCGGTGACATCATTCGGGGGACCGTCCGGTCACTGACCGACTACGGGGTCTTCGTCGGGATCGAGGACGGCGTGGACGGCATGGTCCACAAGTCGGATCTGAGCTGGACCCAACGCATCAACAATCCAGCTGATATGTACAAGAAGGGCGACGAGGTGGAAGCCATCATCTTGTCGGTCAACCACGCCGAGAAGAAAGTATCGCTGGGCATTAAGCAGCTCTACGAAGATCCCTGGCTTCGGCTTCCCGAAAACTACCCCGTTGGGACCGTCCTGGAAGTCCGGGTCAAGTCCGTCGCGGAGTTCGGCGTGTTCGTGGAGATCGAGCGAGGTGTCGAAGGACTGGTACATGTCTCGGAGATGCCCGAGGAATGGGCCCATGACCCGACGGCCACCGTCAAGGAAGGTGCCATCGTCAAGGCCGAGATCATCTCGCTCGACCCCGAAGAACGACGCATCGCACTTTCCCTGAAGAGCGCGACCGAGCGCGAAGAGGACGTCGAAGCGATGAAGTTCATGGAGAAGGCGCGGGGAGCCGAGGGCGAGGCCCGCTCGGTCGGCCCCAGCGGGCCTTCTGGCGCTACCCTCGGGGACGTTCTCAAGGGCAAGCTCGAGAAATTGGAAGGCGTTTCGGGCGGCGAGGAAGGCTAGCCCGGCTCCTTCACCCAGGCACGCCGCTACCGCAATCCTGAAATCGCGGTCAACCGACCGACTTGTGGCCCACGCGAACGTCGGTGAAGTGTCTCGACCCATGGTTTTGACGCTCCCTCACCACGCTCGCGTGCTCAAGCGGCCGGCAGGCGGTACACTGGCTGGTGGGCGCGTTACAGACGGCCCCTGAATTGCGGCCGGTGGCAGTTGCCGGCGATCCGGGATCGCGTGGCGGACGAACAGCTTGGAGTTCCTGACGAGCGCACGAGCGATGGCAGCGAGATCCCGCCGTCGGGCCCGGGTTCTCGCGTGCGCAGGCGGTGGTTTCTCATCGCAACCGGCCTGTTGCTCGTTGCGGTGGTGTGGACGTTCAGAGAAGTCCTACTGCCCTTCCTGCTGGCCCTAATCGTCGCCTACGTCCTTTCGCCCCTGGTCGAGGCGGGTCAGCGAGTGTCGGTTCGCGGTCGCTCGTTGCCCCGCTGGACCGTGGTCGCTTTGCTGTATCTCGTCTTGCTCAGTGGCCTGAGCGCCCTGGTCGCCGCAACCATCCCACGTCTGTCGGACGAGTTCGCGCGTCTGGCCCAGGACGCGCCGCTGGTAGTCGACAAGGCGCGGACCAAGTGGTTGCCCGAATTGGAGCGCCGCCTGCGGTCTGCTGCCGCTCCCTACCGAGCGGGCGCCAGTGATCAGGCGACGTCGGCGACCACCCCCGCCCATCCGCAGCTAAGTGCCCGCTCAGCTGACGAGCTCTCCGGCGCCCGTGGAACTGGGGAGCAGACCGACTCTCGGGTAGGACCTGCGATCGTAGTGACTCCCCAAGGCGACGGGTCGTTCGAGGTTCGCCTGCCGCGGGCGGGCTTGGAAATCCGCCCCCATGGCGACGGGGGCTACCGCTTGGCACCGCCAGGATTCGAGTCAGAGCGCACTGATCGTGACATCGCCACGACGGTCACCGCCGCTGTGTCACACACCATCCAGAACACGGAAAAGGGCGCGATAGCGCTGATGCAGACCGCCCAGAAGGTCATCGGTGCCCTGACGCGCGGCATCTTCGGCTTCGTGATGATGCTGATGTTGTCGGCGTATCTACTCGTTACGGGCGACCGGATCCATGAGTTCGTCCGTTCCTTCTATCCGGCTAGCAAGAAACATCAGTTCGACGATCTGGTCCGGCGCCTCGATCGCGGTCTTTCCGGTGTGGTGCGTGGACAGCTGACCATAAGCCTTGTCAACGGGGTGCTGTCGGGCATCGGCTTCTATCTTCTAGGGCTGAAATACTGGGTGTTCCTGACACTGCTCGCAGGGGTCATGTCGATCATTCCGATCTTCGGCTCCATCCTGAGCACGATTCCGGCAGTCCTGGTCGCGCTGCCGGAGGGCTTGGGTCTCGCTCTTCTGGTGCTGGCCTGGATCGTTGGGATTCACCAGCTGGAGGCCAACCTGCTCAACCCCAAGATCATGGGGGACGCCGCTCGTGTGCACCCGGTCCTCGTCGTATTTGCCCTGCTCGCCGGCGAGCACGTCGCCGGCATCGCAGGAGCCCTGTTCGCCGTCCCGGTCCTGAGCATCACCCAGACGCTGTTCCTCTACCTGCGCGAGCGCAACCTGGGTATTCCGCGCCCCGGCTCGTTGCCCCCGCCTCCCCCGGCCCCTGAACAAACCCAGGCCAGTCAGCCGTGGGCCCCCGAGCCATCGGACCCGTAGCTAGCCCGCATGCATCACCAAATCACGCGCCCTCGCACAACTGCTCGACTCCGCAGCGCTTTCGCT
>JAPPOR010000232.1 GCA_028817905.1 Myxococcales bacterium | reverse complement strand
GCAAGGGCATGCGCCCTTTCCCCCGTCGCGGCAAAGCAGCCTCCCGACTGCAGACCCGCGAGCTCATAGGCCTAGCCCGCATCCATCACCAAGGCACGTGATGATCGTGCAAGTGATCGGCTTCGCAGCGCTTTCGGTGAGGGAAGGGAATACTCGCCGTATTTTCGACCGAGGCGAAAGCGCTGCGGAGTCGAGCAGTTGTGCGAGGGCGCGTGATTTGGTGATGGATGCGGGCTAGCTAGTGTCCACCCGGGAAAGGGCACGCCGCTGGACGGCCCCGCTTGCGTGGGCTCGCGCGGGTCCGCTTGTATGCGGTTCGCGCCGCTCGACAGCCTCGCTTAAAGACCAAAGGCTGCGGAGACGTCTCGCCGCAGCCTTCGTGGTCGCCAGTCCTGAACCGGCCTAGTTGTCGACCTTGCTCACGTTCTCTGCGAACAGCCCTTTCGGGCCCTCCTTGAGATCGAACTGAACGACCTGCCCTTCCTCCAACGTGCGAAAGCCATCCCCTACAATCTGGGAGTAGTGCACGAAGACATCGGACTCGTCATCTTGCTTGATGAAGCCGAAGCCCTTCGCATCGTTGAACCATTTGACCGTACCTAAAGCCATCCTTACTTCCTCCAGTCGTCGCGGCCCCCTCGACCGCTGCCTTGACAAAGACCTTGCAAACCCGTGTCCGCAACGCAGCGCGAGCCACGGCTTGCTTGAACTCATCGCTGAAAACTCTTGAACTTGCCGTCTTCCCCCTTAAATGCCTGGCCGAAGATAATGTTGTTGCCCCTGATCCAGTCAAGGCATTTCAACGAGCCATCGCGGAGATTTTTGAGGCCGTGTTCGTCGTAAAATCGCGCGAAGGTACTCAAAGCTCAGGGGATGTAGTTGTCGACCCTACGCCGCCCAAAAACAGCTTCAAATGCAGGCTTAAACGCATGAGAGCCCGGGCCTCGAACGCCTCTTCACGTGCGCGCTGCAGCATCAAGTGTCGAGAAAGAAGAGACAAACTCTGCGCCGCAGAAGCGACTGCCGCTCACGCTGGCGACAAGGCACGGCAAGGTGGCCCGCGCTGCCGATGACTGCGGCGACAACCCACGCGCGTCTCCAAGCACCTTCATTTGCCTACATTACACATCACGCCAGCAAAACGGCCACGATGTCCCGACAGCACATGGAGGGCCTAGAGACCATTGAGGGCTTGAGCAGGCCACAAATGCAATTCGGGCGGCTTGATCGAGCACGACATGGGCCCAGACGCCTCGGCCCCTCCGGCCTTTCATCGACTCGCCAACGGACCGCGCAGGGATTCGAGTTCACCGGGGCATTTCGCGAGGGGACCCAAGACTCGCTGGATTTGCGAGGCAGGGCGGAAACGCTGTGAGGTCGAAGACCACGCGAGGCGCCACCATTGTGATGAGGGATCCGGACCAGCACGAAGCGTTCATGACGTCGGCGTCAGATCGCGCAGGGATTCGGCTTCACAGGGCTTTCGGCGACCGACGGGAAGGCACCCCGCAGCTTCTGGAGCGGTGAAAGCCAATTGACGCCGGAAGAACAAGCGATGCCTTGGGGAGTTCGTGAAGCGTCCGAGTGAGCGCATTCGCGAGTGTTCCCTCACCCCTGGTCGAAAGCCCTGTGAACTCGATCGCTTGGACGATTGTCACGACGGCTGGCGATGGCGAGCCGCGACCGAGGACGCCGCAGTTGGAAATCTGAAACGGGCTACAACACGAGCGCTAGAAACCGCCACCACTCCTGTTGCGGCCCACCCAAACTAGCCACGAGGCGTAGCGCGGCCCTGCAAGCGTCAGGCCGGGGCGCGAAACATGGTACGGTGCGGACCACCGTGGACAGCACGACCGAGCAGTTGGTAGCGCGCCTTCGTGAGAACCCCAAGGACCTCGGCGCATACGACGAACTACGCAGCGCCTACCGGGAAGCGGGTGACATCGCTTCGCTGGTCAATCTGCTGGAAGGCTGGGCGGGGCAGTGGCCCGACAATCAAGAGGCCGCAGCTGCGTACACGGAAGCAGGCCAGCTAGTACTTGAGCAGCTCGACGACACCGACCGGGCGTTCAAGCTGCTCCAGCGCGCGCTTCACCGAGACCATGGGAACAGCGCCGCAGCCGACGCGTTGATCGAACTGCTCAAGCGGCAAGAACGGTTCAACGAGCTGGCAGAGTTTCTGGACAACTACCTTGTGATGATGGAGGGCGCCCAAGGCGACCCGCTGACAATGACAGAAGCGTACCTGGCGCTTGGCGAGGTCTGGGAAACACGCTTCGAGCAGCCCGAAACCGCTCGCCAATGCTACGCGCGAGCGTGCGAGTTGACGCCCAATCACATTGGAGCGATCTATCGCGCACGCAAGCTCGCCGAGACCCAAGGGGATCTGGAGGAAGCGGCGCGGTTGTACACAGCGGAGGCCGCCGTCGAGCCAGACCCCGCGCGACGAATCAACATCTACTCGCAACTGGCGAAGCTACACGCCGACCTGCAAGGACGCCTGGACGACGCGATCCGTGTGCTACGTGGTGCGCTGAATGAAGCCCCCGGCGACGTCCAGGTGATGGACCAGCTCGCTCGCTATCTGCTGGAACGCGCAAAGGCACTGCCGTCCGATGAGGCCGAGCGCGACCATCGTCGCGCGGGGGAGCTCCTCTATCAGATCGGCCAAGGACTCACCGACGAGCCGGACCAGGCCATCGGCTATCTCCAATCGGCCCTGGCTGCGGTCCCCAACCACGGTGGCGCTCTGGGGCTGCTGGAAGACCTCGCCGCGGGTCAACGTCAGGACGACCTGTTGCCTCCCTACTGGATCGCATTCCTCGAACATGCCGGCGAAGGAATCGAGACCGAACGTAGGCGCATTCTTCTAGCGCGAGCGTATGCGGGTGCAGGACAGCTCGACGACGCGATCTACTGCCTGGAGCAGATCACCCATAACGCCGAGGCTTCGACGCTCCTTACGACTCTCATGGCGCAACGCGACATGATGCCTCACGGAGGGGCGCCAGAAGCTGGCGAACGACTAAGTGCCCCGGTAGGGACAGACCGCAAGCCGCGGGCACCGAGACTCAGCGAGGAACAGCGAGCCGAACACAACAACCGGGTCTTGGCGCTTCGCAAGGAAGTCCACCAGCTGGTCACAGCCCGCAGCCACTCCGAGGCAGCCGAGCGCTGCAAGGAGATCATCGCACTCGACCCCGGCGACACCGAGGCGTTCAACTTCCTCGAGAGTCAGTATCGCAAGATGCGGTCCTTCGGTGAGCTGCGGGACTTGCTGCTCACGTCGACGCGCGCGCCGGGGCTTTCGGCGGACACCCGCAGGTTGCGGCTCAATGAGGTGGCGGTTCTGAGCGAGAACAAGCTGCAAGACGTCGACTCAGCGATCACCGCCTATCAGGGCGTCGTCATGCTGGATCCGTCCGACGTGGACGCTGGCCGCAGCCTGCGACGACTCCTAGAGCGCACACAGCGCTGGGACGACCTGGTGGCCTTGCTGGAACGCCAGGCGGCCGCGGCGGATTCCGAAACCCGCGAGAGGCTACTCGAGGAAATCGCAGCCTTGCATCGGGAGCACCGCAACGATCCCGTCGAATGGGCCGCTACGCTGCGCCAGCTCCATGCCCTGCGCCCTGAAGCCGACCATCATCGCGATCGCCTTCGCAGCGCTCTGCGCGAGCTGGGACTATACGAGGAGGCAGTCCCCCTTTTCGAGGCCACGATAGCGGGTAGCGAAGACCCGCAGACCCGCCTGACCCTGCAGCGCGAACTGGCTGAGATCCTGGACGAACGCGTCGGCGACGACGCCCGGACCTACGCGGTATGCGACCGAATCCTCTCCGAACACCCGGGGGAGCGCAGCGCGTTTGACCGGATGGTGCGCATCGATGAGCGTGGTGGACACTACGAGCGCCTGTTTCGCACGCTCGGCCGCAGGGCCGACGCGGTACCTGATGAGCAGGCCGTGCTCTACGTTCGCATGTCCGAGCTCGCCGGCGAGCACCTCGACGATCTGGATAAGGCAGCCGACTGCTGTCGCCG
This sequence comes from Myxococcales bacterium, assembly GCA_028817905.1. Classification (GTDB taxonomy): domain Bacteria; phylum Myxococcota_A; class Polyangia; order Polyangiales; family JAFGIB01; genus JAPPOR01. The sequence continues at coordinate 6,692 of JAPPOR010000232.1, read as the reverse complement.
TGCGGTGGCCGCTGGAGCGTCACCAGACGTCCTGACCGCCCTGGCCAGGCTCTACGAACGAGCAGAGCGCTACGAGGATCTGGTCGAGCTACTACGAGAGCGGGTGCGCGACACCCCCCCGGGCGACGCGCAGCGCGAAGCTCGGATCGAACTCGCGCGCGCCCTGGCTGAACTCGTGCAAGACGAAAAGGGGGCCCGGGCGGCCTACCTCAGCGTGCTTGAGTCGGGAGATGAGGAGCGTGCTCTGCGCTACCTGCTGGCGCGCGCTGAGGACGACCAAAACGCAGCCCAGCAAGCCGACTACGCCTTTCGACTGCAGGCGTTGTTGCCGGACCAGGCGGAGCGACGCGAACGGTTGCTCAACCTGGCCGCCTTGCAAGAAATCGACCTCGCACAACCGCAGGCGGCGATCGCAAGCTTGCGCGTGTTGCTTGAGGAGGTCGACCCCGAATGTGGGCCGGCGGTCGAGAAACTCTTGGCCTTGTGCGAGGCCAACGGCGATGATGCGGGCCTGACCATCGCACTCGAGCGGCAGCTTGCGACAATGCCCCTCGACGACCACCAGCGGCGCGCTGCGACCGCCCAGAGGCTCGCTGATCTCACACAGCGAAAAGGGGGTGGTGGCCCCCCCGCCATCCGGGCACTGAGCCTGTGGGCCGAGGCTTCTCCGAATGAGGCCGAGCCGCATAGACGACTACGCCCACTGCTGGAGCAGGGCGAAGACGGCACGGCCTTACAGGACACGTTGGACGCCCTCGCCCAGCTGGAAGACGACGAGGAGACAATCCACGAAGCTACGCTTGCAAGCGCCCGCTGCGCCTTCGAACGGCGGGCCGACGCCGACGGGGCCTGGACGCGCCTCTTGCCCCTGGTCACGATCGGCGACGAGACAGCCACCGATCTGCTCACGGAGGTGTGCCGGCAAACGGGATGGGCCGACCGGCTAGCCAACTTGCACGTTGACCTGGCGCAGAAGGCCGGCGACCCAGCGGTCCAGCTCACCCACTGGCGATCCGCCGCAGGGCTCTTCGATCGGGACCTGGCCTCGCCCGAACGCGCGTTCGAGGCGGCCCTGCGCGGGCTCGCGATCGATCTCGCCGACCTCGAGACGCTGGGGCTGGTCGACGACTTGGCCGTAAGGAGTGGTGCATGGAGGCGGTTGGCGCAGGTATACGAACGCGTTCTCGGCGCAACCGAGACCGCGGAGGACAAGGTCGCACTCATCGTTCGACATGCGGACCTCCTGGAGGGTGATGCTGGCGACCCCGGGCTGGCCCTTGACCGAATGCTCCAGGCGTGCCGTCTGGCCCCCGAATCGGAAGAGCTCCTGGCGCGAGCGGAATCCCTCGCAGGTGCCGCGAACCGCAACGAAGACATGCTAGCGGTCTACGAGCAGCGGCGCGATCAGGCGGAGGAGCCCGAAGCCCGCGTGGAGTACAGCCTACGGTGCGCACGGCTGTGCGACGGCGCCCTGCAAGATCGCAAGCGGGCCGAGCGCCACTTGGAGCAGGCACTGGTCGCTACCGAAGACGAGCCTGCCCTGGGGGAGAAGGTCTACGAGGTGGCAACAGAGCTCGATGAGAACCGGCCTGAGCTTGGGGCCGAGTCAGGCCGCCGAGCCCTGTTGGTCGCGCACGGCGCGCTGGCCGAGTCCGCATCGCCCGAGTTTGCGCGCCGCCTGGTCCTGCGGGCCACCAGCACCCTGCGCGCCCACATGGAAGGCAAGCGCGAAGCTTACGACATGCTGTGCGCGGGCGTCCGCCTGCAGCCCGAAGACGATGCGATCTACGCCGCCCTCGTTGCTTCCGCCAAGGACCTGCATCGGGTAGACGAACTTGATGGATATCTGGATCACCTGATCGAAGAGACGATCGACTCGCACAAAACCGTCGCCCTGCTTCAGCGTCGCGGCGCGCTGCTCGAGGCTGAGCTGAAGCAGCCCCAGGCGGCGGCTCGAGTATATTCGAAGCTGCTGCAGCTACGGCCAAACGATCAGGTCATCGCAAACCGCCTTCGCAAGAGCCTCAAGCGCGCCGGTCGTCATCGGGACTTGTTGGTAGAGATCAGCAAGCAGCTCCCGCGGGCCGAAAGCGCAGCAGAGCGTCTACGTCTGTTGCGAGAAGCAGCTCTGACCTGGGAGCACGGCCTCAAGAACCGCTTCGAGGCGCGCGAAGCGTGGGAAAAAGTCGCCCACGAAGATCCCGAGGACGTAGAAGCCCAGCAGGCGATCGAGCGACTCGCCGAGCGCCGCACCTCGCGACCGGATGCCGATCTGTTTGCCGAGAGCGCAACGTTGAGCGAAGGCCCCGGATCCGGCGCGAACGGAGACGCGAAGGAAACGCAGAGCGACTCACAGGGGAAACAGGCTGCAGACGACGGAGGCGCTTCCACCCACGAGCAACCGGCAGACGAAAGAACGGGGCCAACCTTTGATGAGAGGCCAACCGGCGAACTCGACTCGAGCCTATTCCCACTACCGCCCGCGGAACTGGACGACCCGGCCTTCGGCCCCTATCGAGACGCCTACAAGGGCAACCCGATGCTGGACCTGTTCGGCGACGAGCCGCAACCAGCCGGAAACGCTCACGCAGTGGCGCACAATGCGGGGCAACCGATGCTCGATGCCCCTGCCTATGATTTGGAGCCCCCCCTTGAGCGCGCCGGAGGGTCCGCCGCGAACGCTGACGCACACCCCCCAACCGACCTGACCGGCCAGCCGCCTGCGGGAGGCGACCGAGATCACGGCCTGGAAGGCGAGGTGGAGGCCGACCTGGCCACATTGGACGCCGATCTCGAACGCAGCGGATACGGTGCTGATGGCATCGCGGCTGACAAGGAAGCGGCCGACCCCACAATACCGGTCGACCTCGGCGATCCGGCCATCCATCCACAGGCTTCGGTTCCCCCACCACTGCCCGCATCCGCCAAATCCGGCCGTCCCACGAGCGGTCCTTCCATCCCGCCGCCGATCCCTGAGCATCTGCGCTCAAACGCGCCCAAGCCCCCTAGCCGAGAACAGAGTTCGGGCCCCTCGGACCCGCCCAGCACTGACACCGACTAGCCCGGATTACTCATGGACTCTGCATCGCCTCACTTGGTCCTCGACTTCACACGGCTTTCGGCGCCCTAGCAAATACGGGGAGTATTCCCGTCGGTCGCCGAAAGCCGTGCGAGGCCGAATCCCTGCGCGATCCAACACAGAGTCCATGAGTAATCCGGGCTATCCCGTCAATGTCACACCGCTCGCAAGCAGCAGGGTTCGCAGTTCACCGGCCGCGAGGGTCGTACGATTGTTGACGAAGCGTTCGGCGACCAGCCCGGCCGCCCTGGCACCTGCCACGTTCCTTTCGTGATCGTCGACGAAGAACAGCTCGGCCGGGGCAAGGGTCAACGCGTCCGCAATGTTGCGGAAGTAGTCCGCGTCGGGCTTGGCCAAACCCACGTCGCATGAATAGAAGCAACGATCGAAGACCTCGTCGTAGCCGAGCTGGCTGCGCATGTAGTCAGCACGGAGGCTTTGCTGATTGGTTGCCAGCGCGCAGAGGTAGCCGCTGGCCCGGAGTTGTCCGATCAGCCCGACGACGCCGGAGTCCACAACGATCGACGTCCACCAGCTTCGGACCAAGGGTTCGGCCCGACCAGCTGCGCCCCACCTTGTCATTACCGGTCCCAGTGCCTCGACCACGTTCCCGCCTGTCAAGGTCGGACGCTCGGCCGCGAAGACATCGCGCTTGAAATCCTCGATCGGGCTAGGCAGAAAGCCGAGAACGGCCTCAATGCGCTGCTCGAAGTCGTCGGTCGCGTACTGAAGGACCCCGTCAGCGTCAAAGAGGATCGCGCGGATCGGCATGATGCAGGCATGATCTCTGGCATCATGCTACCGCGCAAGGTCGTGCCCCCGTGAACCGCCCCGCTCCTAGCCCGGATGTCTCACCGACTCGCGAGCGGATCGCGCAGGGACTCGGCTTCACAGGGCTTTCGGCGACCGACCGAATACTCGCTGTATTTGCGAGGGAGGCGAAAGTGCTGTGAAGTCGAAGACCAAGCGAGGCGCCGCGATGTTGGTGAGATATCCGGGCTAGGGTCGCCGTGCATCGGGATCGTCTAAAGGACGGGCGTGTCGCAGGCAAAGATGAAAGAATGAGGACCCATGGTGGCTTCGAGAGACAGGTAGTGAAGACACAACCCTCAGTCGATGACGCTGACGGAAGATCGACGGTTCCCGACGGGGGCGTCCCTGAGAGATCACGCTACAGCGCCTGGCCAGGGTTGTCTCCGTGGGTGGACGCGCAGTGGTCCCACCGGCCTGGTGCAGAAATGCGTGTCGCCATCCCGGCCGATGGCTGTGTCGACCTCATCGTTCGAATGCACCCCACAACTGCAACGGACTGCTCGTCGAGCTGTGCTCAGCGGTTCCAAGCTAGCGTCGCAAGTGTCGGCGCGCGATCTCCGACCAAGTGCTCTCCGGATCGAGTTCCAGGTACGTTCGGAAGTGCTCCCGGGCCTGGTCGGCCCGGCCCAGATCGGTCAGCACCATCCCAAGGTTGAAATGGGCGTCGGCAAACGAGGGATCGCTGGCGACCGCGCGCTTGAAGTTGAGGGCAGCTGCCTCGAAGTCGCCGCGCTCATACAGCAGGAACCCCAGGTTGTAGAACGCCTCGGGCTGCTCCGGATCAACGCGCAGCGCGCGGATGTAGAGTCCTTCGGCCTCGTCGGTGTCGCCGCGGCGAAACAGCAGGTTGCCAAGATTGGTCAGGGCATTGGCCAGGGTCGGGTCGAGTTCCAGTGCGCGTCGGTAGGCCTGTTCGGCGGCCTCAAAGGTCGCTTCGTCCTCATCCAACCGGCAGCCCTCCAGATACGCTTCGTAGGCCCTGCGATAGTCATTGGTCTGCCCGCTACGCCCCAGCACCCGAACAACGTCGTCGCGCAGGCTGCTGACATCGAAGTCGAGTCGTTGCTGGCCCGTCACCGGATCATAGGCGCCCTGCTGATCGCGAACGACGAGGCCCATCCCGTCCGCCATGATCCGCAGTGAGCTCAGCGGCCTCGCCACTCTGGGCAGCGACTCCGAAAGGGCCGCGACGCTGCGCCGCACCACACGCAGAGTTACCCCCGCATCGAGCAGCGCCTTGGCGGCACGAATGCTGATGAGGTCCTGGAATGTATAGTAGCGGTGCCGCCCAGAGCGACCCGAGCGCTCGATGAAATCGGACCGCTCCCAGTAGCGCAGCTTGCCGGCCGAAAGCCCAAATAGCTGCGCCACGTCCGCGGTCGAGTACAGGTCGCCGAGCGGATCGCGCCCGCGCGGCTCCGCCGAGGGGGGTGGCTCCGCGTCAGGGGAAACTCGGCGCTGGGTGCGACCCCCAAAGGGGCCGAACCGGACATGGATAATGTTGTCGTCACTCACGATCGTTCCGAACCCGAAGATACGCCCACCGGCACCTCCAGGTCGACGTCGATGTGCAGCTGCTCTCCTGCCACACGCACGCGGGTCTCAACCTGCGCGGTGCCCAGTACGCGGCTGCGCATCCGGCGAGAGACCTCGGCGCATGCAAGACGCATGGCTCTTATGCGAATCCGCACCGAGCCGTCAACCGCGGCAGCCAGTTCCGCGAAGTGCTCCGCGGAGGCCGCCGGAACATAGGCGCTCAGACGCGTCAGGTCGATGGTGATCATCGTGCTGCCAAAATACACTCGCGATCCCCCTGCCCCACGACAATAGCCTTCGCTGAGCACGTCTGCATCGCGGAACAGCGCCTCCTCAAGCTCGCGCGTGATAGCAAGTGCACGCCTTCGCCGCAGACCCTTTCCGGCACGCACACGGGACAAGGGTTTGAGTCGTGATTCGCCCATACCGACCGACCGACACCCTACACTGTAGGGGCCTATCCTACCAAGTTATGAACACCGCTTCAAGGACGCCGTGGGGCGTGACGCGCCGCAGCAATCGCGCTAAGCGTTCGACGCCGTGAACGGAAGTGACGAGCGATGAATGCACATATCGGCCCAGCATCGAGCCCCATGGGGTTCATTTCGGATATCCACGGCAATCTTGAAGCCCTGGAGGCGGTCCTCACCGAGTTCGCACAGCGCGCCGTCGTGGATATTTATGTGGCGGGTGACCTGCTCCTGGGCGGCGACGAGCCGCTCGCGGTGTGGCAATGCCTGACGCGCGCCGGCGCACGCTGCGTGCAGGGGGTTAGCGATGCGGCGCTCGCGAGCGTGCGCGCCCTGGACCTGCAACCAAAGACGGAAGAGGAGCGGGCGCGCGCCGACAGGTTCCGGCGCACGCAGCAAGCTGTCGGCGATCTGGTCCTGCGCCAACTATCGTCGCTTCCGCGTGAACTTCGCATTCCCATGATCGACGGCAGCGAACTACTCCTCGTCCATGGAAGCCCGGGGGCACCCACCGAGGAAATCAGCCACGAACTAGACGACGAAGAGATGAGGTCACGGCTCGCCGACGACCCCGCGGACATCATCGTATGCGGCGCCACGCACGTCCCCTTCATTCGCGACCTTGGCGACGTTCAGGTCGTCAATGTCGGGTCCGTTGGACAGGCGCCCGAAGGCCGCTTCGCCCACTACACGATCATCTCCCCACGCTTGAACGGTGCAGACGCCACGCAAGTTCACGTCGAGTATTAGCGGGGCTCTGCCCCCGCCCAACGAGCCTTGTGCCCCCAGGCGCC
>JAPPOR010000252.1 GCA_028817905.1 Myxococcales bacterium | reverse complement strand
ATCCCCGCACCACCGTACCCCTCCAGATTCGCCCCTAGCAGCCCCATTTCCCCGAAGCGCTTCGCCAACTCCATCGGGAAGGTTCCCGCCTGGTAGTGCGCCGCGATGACCGGCAACACCTCCTCGTCCACCATCCGGCGCACATTATCGCGAACCAACCGCTCTTCTTCGGTGAGCTCCTCATCCAGGTTGTAGAAATCGAGTCCTTCGAACGCCATCGCCAAAAACCTTCCTGTCAGAGCCCGGGCCCCGAGGGGCTCGCCCCAACCTCCCGCCCATCGCACGCCCCCGCGCCCCTGTAAAGGCTCGTTCCAGGCTCCTCCCTGGCACCTTCCCCTGCGTCCGCTGCACGCATTCCCTTTGCCCGCTGACTCCGCCCGTGTTAAAAGCGCCCTCGCGTGTGCCACCACTCCATGCGCGGCACCGGGGCAGTAGCTCAGTTGGGAGAGCGTAGCGTTCGCAATGCTAAGGTCAGGGGTTCGATCCCCCTCTGCTCCACCATCCCGGTCACGCACCCCCAAGTCCCCACGGTTTGCCGGGCCTCCTCACGAGCCCGCCCCCTCAGCGCACGCAGGACACCCGCTCCGCTCGCCGAGCTGTGATGGGCTTGCCACCCTGCTCGCAGATTGCCCATCGTCTGCCCCCAAACTCACCGGCGGTCACGTGCCCCCGGGGGGCGCGGCCTAGCTAGCTAGCTAGTACGATTTGATCACGTCCGAAGCCGCCTTTAGCCCTACTTACCCACGAATCCCGGACTCTAGGTCGCCGGCGGATTTCCCCCGCGATCACCTTGCGGGCGCGATGACAATCACTACTCTGCCAGCCCATGAGCGAACAGCGCCACGTCAACTTCAATCCGGGCCCCTCCACCCTGCCATTGCCTGCCCTCGAACGGGCGCAAAAGGAATTCCTCAACTACGAGGGTTCCGGCATGTCCATCCTGGAGCACAGCCACCGCGGCCCCGTCTACACAGCGGTCCACGAGCAAACCATTGCGCTGCTGACCGAACTGCTGAGCATCCCACCCACTCATCAGATCCTCTTCATGCAGGGGGGCGCCAGTTCCCAATTCGCCCTGCTGCCCATGAACCTACGCACCGACAGCCACGCCGGCGATTACATCGTCACCGGCACTTGGGCGAAGAAAGCCCTGGCCGAAGCCAAGGTTGTCGGAACGCCTCACGTCGCCTGGGATGGCGCCGCCGACGGCACTTGGACCCGCGTTCCCAAACAGGACGAGCTCGACCTGAGCCAGAACGCCCCTTACGTTCACATCACGTCGAACAACACCATCATGGGCACCCAATTCTTCGACTTCCCGGATACCGCGAACGTACCCCTGGTAGCGGACATGTCGAGCGACATCCTCTGGCGCCCCCTGGATATTTCGAAGTTCGGCATCATCTATGCCGGAGCGCAGAAGAATATGGGACCCAGCGGCATCACGGTGGTGATCATCCGCAAGGACCTGCTCGAGCAGACCCGGACCGACCTCCCAAAGATCTTTCGCTACCGGGAAATCGCTGCTGCCAACAGCCTTCAGAACACCATTCCAACCTTCCCAGTCTATCTGGTCCGCAATGTCCTGATGTGGCTCAAGGACGAAGGCGGCCCCGCAGAGATCGAGCGCCGCAACCGCAAAAAGGCTGCTCTCATCTACACCGCCGTCGACGAGAGCGGCGGCTTCTACCGCTGCCCCGTCGAGGCACGTTCCCGCTCAGTGATGAACCCCGTGTTCCGCCTCGCCACGCCAGAGATGGAAAAGGACTTCATCGCCAAAGCCGCCGACGCCGGCATGGTCGGCCTTAAGGGCCACCGCTCGGTGGGTGGCATCCGGGCCTCGATCTACAACGCCATGCCGGTCGCCGGCGTGGAGCAACTCGCCACCTTCATGGCCGACTATCAGAAGCGCGCCTAGTACACGAACTCCGCGTCGGATCGCGCAGGGATTCGCTTCACACAGGTTTTTGGCGACCGACGGGAATACTCTCCGTATTTGCTAGGGCGCCGAAAGCCGTGTGTCGTCGCAGAACAAGCGAGGCGATGGAGAGTTCGTGAAATAATCCGGGCTAGCCCGCATCCATCACCAAATCACGCGCCCTCGCACAACTGCTCGACTCCGCA
>JAPPOR010000713.1 GCA_028817905.1 Myxococcales bacterium | reverse complement strand
AGGCCTGCGCCCATCAACAGAAGGCCGACTCCCACGCCCGCCATGCGCACCATGTTGACCGCAGACAGGACCGTGGCGCGCTGGTGCTCCTCGATGTGCTCATTGAGAGCTGCGAGCACGACGGGCCGACGAATCAAACCGAAGCTGACGGTAGCCACCAAGAGAAGGAGCAACAGGGCGGGATGGCGTGCCATGCCGGTGGCCGCTAGACAACCCCCTGCGATCACAGCACCCAGCCACAGCAGACGGTCGCGACCACCGAAACGGCTCTGAAGCTGCCTGATGCGCAACAGTACCAGGATCTGTGCCAAGGCCAGGGTCGCGTGGATGCTACCGAACCAGCCGATTCCGATGCCCACGCCCTCGGACAAGGGTTGATAGGCCCATAGCACGGGGAGCAAGAACGACTCGGGCAGAACGTAGTGCAACACCATGCGGCGCAAGACCGGACGGCGCAGCGCGCCCACCCCCGCACGGACCAGCTCAAGCCATCCTCCGGGTGCGCCTGCGCGCCCGGCGCGTCCTGGATCCGACAGGGCGAGCGCGCAGAGCGCGCTCAGAGAGAAGGGCAACCAACGCCAAAACTGCGCGGTCGCCACGCCGCGGTGCTCTGCGATGAGGCTGCCCGTGACCGCACCAATCATGAAACCGACCAGACGTATGGAATCCAGGCGGGCAAACAACTGGGCGGCCTCGTGGGCGCGACCGAGGCGGCGGAGGGTGTCGTAGAGAAGCGCCGAGTCGGCGCCGGAGAACAGCGCGGCGGCTATCGCAAACAGCGATGTTCCCGCCACGATGGTGCCGAGCTCGGGGCTTGCGGTATAGACGAACGCCCCGACCATCCCCACCACGCCGCCTGTGACCATGCTGTTGCGCCGGCCGAACCGATCGGCGAACGCGCCGGAAGGCACCTCGAGCAACAACGTGGCAAACATGAACCAGGCCTCGGCAGCCATGAGCCAGAGGTAACTGAGTCCGCCCCAATCGCGCAGGAACGGTACCGTCACGCCGGTGCCCAGGTGGCAGAAGAAGAGGAACTTCACCACGTATAGTGTGGTGAGATTCGCGGTCAATCGCTGTTGCTCAGAATCCAAGGAGATGCGAGGCGGCGGCGGGGTGTCATAGCACGTACAACAGGCGGTGTGCGGACGAAAACCCGTAACCCCATCCGCTACCCCGCTGTCGTCCAACCATTTGAACGCGCAGCGAGGGCGCGTCAGTTGAATTGCTGTTCATCGCGCAATAGCAGCCGGAGCGTCGGCCGCCCGGGTTGCCCCGCCCAGTCCCCCCAAACGGCGCACCTCCTCTTCAAGTCCGCTTGCCGAGACCTGCTCCGGAGCCACCGGATTTCCAACGGTAAGGCGGACACGCGACCAGATGCGACGGAAAGGGCGCTTGTCTTTGTAGTAGCTAAAGATACTTTCCCACAAGCCGTGCAGGTGCATGGGAACGACTGGCACAGGCGTTCTGTCGATGATGCGTTCTATGCCCGAGCGAAACGGATGCATCTGGCCATCTGGCGTGAGCTTGCCCTCCGGGAAAATGCAGACCGCCTCACCCGCCTCGAGCTCCTCGGAGATGCGAGCAAACGCAGCCTCCAGAATCTCGGGGTCCTCCTTGGCGCCAGCGATCGGGATCACCTTGGCCGCGCGGAAGAACCACCCTGACATGGGCAACTTCAGAAAGCTATGGTGCATCACGAAGCGGATGGGCCGTTGGCAGGCGGCGGAGATCACTAGCCAGTCGATGAACGTGATGTGGTTGCACACGAGCACCACGGGTCCCGTCATCGGAATCGCTTCGCGGTGCGTCACCCGCAGGCGGTACAGCACGTGGGCGAGCAGAAAACAGATGAAGCGAAAGAGGAACTCGGGAATCAACGTGTAGATGTAGACGGCAACGGCGAGATTCAGCAGTGCGAGCAACCCCAGGATGTGCGGAATCCCGGCTCCCATGGCGTGCAATCCCATCAGCAACAGCGAGCCAGCTACCATGAACAGAGCGTTGGCCACGTTGTTTGCCGCGATCACGCGCGCACGACCCTGGGGGTCGCTGCGCTCCTGTAGCAGCGTGTACAGGGGTACGATGAATAGCCCGCTCGCGATGGAAAACAGCGAAAGGGAGATGGACACCCGCACGCCGGCCGATGTCGCCAGCAACGCCTGGATCGACAGCTCGCTCCCTCCCACGCTGGCCGGACCGAGGTTGAAGGCGACGTCGAACAGAAAGACCGTGATCCCGACCGAACCGATGGGTACCAATCCCAGTTCCAGCTGCTGAAAGCTTAGACGCTCGCAAAGGAGCGAACCGGCCGCCACACCGATGGAAAAGAGCGCCAGCACATAGGTGACAACCGTCTCATCGCCACCCAAATGCTTGGTTACGAGGCCGGGAAGCAAGGATAGGACACACGACCCAAGCAACCAGAACCAGGAAATGCCGAGAATGGAGTTGAAGACGCTTGGGGGCTGACGGGCGATAGCGAGGAGGCCAAGTGTGGGCCGCACAACGCCCCGCGCGATTCGAAGATCGGGTGCAGCCGCATCCCCTCGCGGCACACGCCTGGCGCTGAGCCAGCCCAAGACAGCCACACAAATCGCCGCCGCGCCCACGCTCGCGGAACCGGCCGCCTTGGCCGCGATCAACAGCCCACCGGCAATCGTTCCAAGCAGGATCGCCAGGAAGGTGCCCATCTCGACCAGCGCATTACCCCCAACCAGCTTGTCGAGCGGGAGTAGCTCCGGCAACACGCCGTACTTGAGGGGCCCGAACAGCGCCGACTGCAGGCCCATGAGGAATAGGGTCAGGAAGAGCACGACCGTGCTCTCAAACAGGAAACCGACGGCGGCCAGGACCATGACGCCGATCTCGGCGACCTTGACGTAGCGAATCAAGAGGCCCTTCGGGTACTTATCTGCGAGCTGACCCGCAAACGCCGACAGCAGAAAGAAGGGTAGGATGAACACGCCGCCAGCCATGGCGACCAGCTGTTCCGGTGTCATTCCCGCCTGGCTCGCCCCCCCGAAGGTCAAGGTGAGCACGAGGGCGTTCTTGAACAAGTTGTCGTTGAAGGCACCGAGGAACTGCGTCCAGAAAAGCGCGTTGAAGCCCCGGTGCGCGAGCAAGCCCTTTGAAGCAGAGCTGTCCAGCGTGCCGGGAGGCTCATCGGGACTAACAGAAGGATCCGGATCGGATGTGGTCATAGTGGTTGTCCGTTCGTCATGTATGTGCGCAAGCGACCAACGATGCGCTCGATCTCTCCCCGATGTCGCTCCGCGGCCGAGGCCGCCGCGAGCAGCACAACGCTACCGATCACGCCCGGAACCCACAAGCGCTCCGCCGGCAGAACGACCAGCCCCCTTAGGTGACCCGCACAGGCGATCAGCGAAAGGCCAAGTGCAAACGCAAGCTGCCAGGCCGCGCGGCGACGGTAAGCCGACACGACGTGCAGGACGCCTAGTGGAAGGATCGAAAGAGCAAGCAAGGGGTCCGGATCGACCCAGGCAAGCCCAGCACAGCATGCCAGGGCGACGGCTCCCGCCCACCCAAGAAGACGCGAAATCGTACCCTCGGAAATCTCGGCGCCCCCTACCGCGACCACACCGAGGGCCATTGCCAGCGGCGCACCCGACGGCGAGACCAGGCCCACGGCCATCGCGACACCCGCGACGCCTATCGCCTGCAAGGGTGCCCGGTAGCCGCGCGCCACGGGCCACAACGCTGGAACTACGAGCACCACGAGCGCGGGAAGTCCAACCAGGGATGCTCGGAAGCAGGGCGTTGAGGCATAGTAGAGGTTGCGGCTCGACATGATGACCCAGGGCAATACCAGGATGGCGCGCACGCCGTAGCCCTCCAGCGTGCGGAAGAGCGGGTCGCGACCAAACGTTCGGATCTCGGCGGCCAACAGCACCGCAACCTGTACCAGCGAGAAGGCCGCCACCAGGTCGCCATCGCGCGTAGGCACGAGTAGCGGCGCGGACACGGCGAACAACAACCCCACCAGACGCCGCGCGTGGGAGCGGGCCAGAGCGGACAAGCCGAGCGCAAGTACGGGCCCCAACGCCAGGACCGTGAGCCCCGCGAAGAGCACACTGGCCCCCACCCGCAACCCCTCGAGGCGAAGCGCCCAGACCGCGGCCCCTAGCTGGGCGAAGTGAACCGGAAGGGTCGCGGCCGCAAGCCCGAGACACATGCGTGCCCCGAGGGGGTCGCGGTAGCGGCGCGCAGCGAAAACCCCGAAGATGGTCATGAGCACGGTGCCACCGCCCCAGAGCAACTGGCGCTGCAACACGCCCGAATCGGCCCAACCTTCGACCAGAAAGGATGCGCCCGCGGCCACGAAACACGTCGCACCCAAGGCCCGCAGCACGCCGATGAGGGCTCCCAGGCCGCGTATCGCCGGGCCAGTCGGTTCGGAGGTCGGCACGGCAGCCTCCTCGCCATCGCTAGATGTCACCACGGTTGCCTCCGTGGTGCCCCTGAGCCTCGGATAGCATGCGATCGAGCTGAGCCTGCAGATCCTCCGCTTCCTCGTCACGTGCCAGGTCGTCGGCGAAAACATCGGGGCTAGCGCTCTTGCATAGGCCGTCGTCCGCGCCCTCCAAGCGTGCCTCCCAGCGGTCGAACACACCGTCTAGGTCGATCCCTGGTTCGGCGGTCGCCATCGCTTGGCTGCGGGCTTCGCGCGTGGACAGTTCCGCGCACCGTCCTCTCAACTCGCTGAGGCGCACCTCGACGGCGCGCTCGTCCCGAGTGATCCGCTCCGCCAATACGCGCTGGCTCTCGAGCTCGGTCTGCCTCCGCGCACGCTCAGATTCCGCGGCGCGCAAGCGGCGCATGCATTGGAGCGCCCGCGGTCGATCCTCCCGAAATCGCAAGGTGCGCTCGCGCCACTGCTGCGCATCGACCGAGAGCTTCTCCACCGCCTGTTCCAGCTCGGCGACGCGGCGCTCGCACCGCTTCCGATGCACCCGGATCCGACCCAGGCCCTGTTCGACCTCGCGAATGCTAGCGGTCGCGACCGCCTGTTGGTTTTCGACTTGGTCGAGCAAGGAGTCGATGCCGACCGAAACGGTGTGTCTGAGACGCTGAAAAACTCGCACGAAGATGACCTCCTGTAGTCGTTCTCCAGAATGCGCGAGGAGCGCGTCCCCACCTAGGATTCAAGAATTACTTTGTAACTTCTATTGACTCATATGCATTTAGATATATGAAATTTTTGATAAATTAGTTGATTCAGTTTCAAATGTGAATTAGTTACGAGGTAACGCATGCTTTCTTCGCAGGCCGCCTCCGGACTCGATAGCCCCGTGCTGACCGCCGCCCTGGTGGCCGCCCAGGCAACCGCGCCAGAGCACGGTTTTCGCCAGCGCGACGTTCGCTTCTTCGCCGAACTGTTTGGGAACTGGCTTGAGTCGACCGCAGGCGCCCAAGCGTTCCACAACACCCAGGTGCTGCGCTGTGTCCACGCCCTGGCCGGCGTTGGCTGGGCGACGCGCTCCGGCCGCAAACCACCGCGCTGGCGCTTGACCAGCGAGGGACTGGTCGAGTTGCTACGACGACTTGTCCATCGCAGGGATCTCATGCGACTGGACGAGTTCTTCCTGGTGCACCATTTCCTGGCCGCCTACGGCGACCGTCTCCGGGCACTCGCACAGCGTGGCGGCGCCATGGAGTCGCGGCTCCTGGCCGTCGATCTCGACGAGATGCTATCGCCCGAAACCCTGCTGGAGCGCGAACGGGCGCGCGTTGCACGAGAGCTCGCGCGGCTTCAGATCCGCGTCGAAGAAGCCCGCATGACGGCCCAGCTGGCACGCCGCAGGCTGGCTCGGGGCGTGCCCGTGGCCGACGTAGTCGATGAGGTCCAGTCGCACTACCCCTACGAGCTGAACAGCCAGCGACCACTCAACGAACTACTGAGCCCGCTACCGGAACGCTGGCAACGCGAAGAGCTGACTGAAGCGTCCGAACGCCGGGCCAATGGTCTGTGGGGTAGTCAGGTCGAACTGCTGCGCGCCTACGACGGGGTCTTGGAGAGGCTGCTCGCTCAACCCTGATAGCCGTGGGCGATGGGATAGCGGCGCCCAGGGCCAAATGCTTTGCTGGTCACGATCAGACCGGGGGGCATCTGACGGCGCTTGTACTCGTTGATGCGCACCAGATGGGCAATGCGCGCCACGAGCTCGGGCTCGAAGCCTGCGGCGATGACTTCAGTCTGGCTTTCCTCCCCTTCGACCAGGCGCGCGAGAATCGCATCGAGCACATCATATGGCGGAAGTGAATCCTGGTCGGTTTGATCAGGCCGCAACTCAGCGCTGGGCGGCTTGGTCAAGACGGTCTTCGGAATCACGTCGCGACCTGCACGCCCGTTGTACTCACGACAGACATCGTACACGAAGGTCTTGGGCAAATCGCTGATGACCGCCAGCCCGCCAGCCATGTCGCCGTAGAGCGTACAATACCCCACGGCGATTTCGCTCTTGTTCCCAGTCGTCAGAAGCAGATGACCCAACCGGTTGGAAACCGCCATGAGAGTCACGCCGCGGATCCGCGCCTGGATGTTCTCGAACGTGGTGTCGACCGCAGGCGCGGGGCCCAGCGCCTCAAGTGTGGGCGTCAGGGTGTCGAGAAAGCTCTGGAAGGTGGAATCGATGTCGATGACACGGTGCTCAATACCCAGTCCCTGCGCAAGGGTCGCCGCATCCGCAAGACTCCCTTCGGAGGAGTAGCGGGTTGGCATCGCGATCCCCAACACCTTGTCGGGTCCGAGGGCCTCGGCGGCCACGGCGGCGACCAGCGAACTGTCCACGCCGCCCGACAAGCCCAAAACCGCCTGCCTAAACCCACACTTGCGCGCGTAGTCGCGGACGCCCAGCACAAGACCGTCGAGCGCGGCACCCGCATCCGTTTCCGCCTGCGGCGCGATCGCTTGCTCTGGCAGCAGCTCGCACACGAGCACATGCTCCGAGAACCGTTGCGCGCGCGCCCACAGATTGCCCGTCGGCCCGAAGACGGCGGAGGAGCCGTCGAAAATCAGGTCGTCGGTGGCACCCACCAAGTTCGCGAGCAACAGGGGGCGTGCCTGCTCCCGGGCAATAGCGGCGAACATGTCCTGCCGCGCCGCACGCTTGGACAGCGTAAACGGCGATGCCGATAGATTCGCCAACACATCGGCGCCCTCCTCGATGCACGCAGCGACCGGATCATGCGTGTACTCCTGCCGCAGGGGGCTGTCGGTCGCGTTCCAGGCGTCCTCGCAGATCAACACGCCGATACGCTGCCCATCGAGGTCAAACGTCAGAGGCAGCTCGCCGGGGCGGAAGTATCTACGTTCGTCGAACACGTCGTAGGCCGGCAAGAGGCGCTTGTGAAAGCGTTGCGCAATGCGGCCACCGAGCACCAGGGCAGCGGCGTTGTAGAGCACCCCTGAACGCTTCTCGTCGGTTCGGTCGACGAACCCGACCAGGACCGCCAAGTCTGCGGGCAACTCCCCGGCGAGGGCCTCGATCGCCCGCAGGTTCTCGTCGACGAAGGCCCGCCGATCCAACAAGTCCCTGGGGGGATAACCGCATATGGTGAGCTCCGGGAAGAGCGCCAGCCGGGCATTCTGTCGGCGTGCATCCGTGGCCGCAGCTGCGATGCGGCGCACGTTCTCGGGTATGTCGCCGGCAACCGTGTTGATCTGGCAAAGCGCGATGCGCATGGGCGGGAATGTACCGCCTTTGGGCTTGCGTGTCTCTGCTGCCAGATGCCATGTCAGTCGGCGATGGCGGGAAGATGCCGGGCATCGCCCGGGGTCAGGACCACGAGTTCGTAGTCGCCGACCGCGAGGTCGGGTGGTAGCGTCAAGCGTGTTCGGAAGCGACCGCGACCATCGGTCACCACGACGCCCAGGAGCATGCGCTCGGTGCGGGTCTTGCTGGCGAGCGAGACCTCTACGCGCATCGCAGGCGCACCGGTGCCATCGTCAAGGGCGACGCGTCCCGAAAGCATCATCGTTTCGCCACGCACCACCTGTGCGCGGCGCTGCTCGACGAACACCCGCAGCGGCGTGCGTGGATCCGCCACCGGGCGGCTAGCCCCCAGGAGCGCTGGCGCAGGATGGGCGCCTGCGCCTGGCGCCGGATCGCCGGTGGCGGCAGGCGGCAGCCAGCGCCCCACGTCGGCCTGTGTCGCACGCCCTGTAGCGCCCGAATCCGCAAAAGCCGCCGGCGCCGCCTGGGAATAGCTCCGTTCGTACGCCTCCGGCCGGGGCAGTTCGTCGGGGCGGTCGGGTCGGTAGCGCGTGCGCGAAGCCGTTTCGTGCGCGCGCATGCCATTGGCAGCTCCACCCAGGTCGATCCGCAAGAAACCCAGGTCGGCCACTCGGACCTCGACCCAGGAGTGGGCCTCGTTTTGTACGAATCGAGCCGGGATACCGAGGGCCTGGGCCGCAACGACGAAAGCGTAGGCACGGTGCCGGCAAATCCCCTTCTTGCCGCGAGCCAGGGCAAGAAAGATGTCGTCACCCTCAGGCGGTTCGGCGCTGGCTTCGAAGGCGCGGAAATGCGCAACCAGGCGGTGCAGAGCAGTCCGCAAGTCGCTCTTTCGAGACAAACCCAGCTCGCGTGCAAAAAGGAGACCGCGTCGCTTGACAGATGGCGGCACGGGCGGGACCAGTGCGTGCTGGGTGCCGACGGGCAAGGCGGGTATGGGCATCCCGAAGTAGCTCTTGGGCGCGTCGGTGAGAAACGCGAGCCGCACCGCGCCCATCCGCGGAGGCCCATCCACCCTGACGAAGTAGTTGTCGGCCCCGTCCCGCACAATGCGAGCCTCCACCGACGGTTGGCTGCGCAGACTGAGGATGCGCGACTCCGGAGATACCGACGGAAGCGGCACGGTGCGCCCCGCGCTGAGGTCCAGATCGACCTGACCCCAAAACCGATCCCGAGGCCGGTCATCGGGCGGCGCAACATCTGGCGGCGAGATCGGAACTTGGGTACGGCTCTGATCCGAGACCGTGAGCACAGGGGTGACGCCATCCGCAGCGAGGACGATGGTGTTGAGGCTGGTAACCCGCTTGAAAGGCGCAATGGATGGGTTGAAGCTCGCGTAGTAGTCCAGTGTCTGTTCGAGCTCGGTCAGGCGGTCCGGCCTGAACTCCGGCGAGCGTCGGCCAGGACTCGCCCCACCCCGACCGTCACCGGGTTCGGCGCGCATCGGCGGCTGCGCGCTTGCTTCGTTCAGGTCAGGCGCCGACAGCATCTCGCCATCGTGGACGACCGCGTCTGGCTCCGCCTCGTGCTGACCCAGACTCCGGAACGCTTCGTCAGGGTCGATGCCCGGAACATACTCGTGCCACACCGGCTCCTGTGCACGGGCCGACGCCGACAATCCCTCACCAGCCGGGGCGAAAACGACACCGCCAGAAAGGGCCAGGACGCAGCACCGGCGAATTCGCCTCGAACGGCGAAAACCGCGTGGCCAAACCCCACCAGCCGTATGGGTTATTCTGCATGGCATCGGCTTCATTGGTGTTTTTCGAGGGAACGGAATCGGCGGCGCGACTGGCCGAAAGCCACGGTTACCGCTATGTTAGAGAATCCGACGTGCCAATTGTTTCTCAAGTTATCATAACGGTGCTCAGCATCTCGTTGCTCGTCATCGTGCACGAGCTGGGCCACTACCTGGCGGCGCGAGCCTTTGGAATGCGGGTCACTCGCTTTAGCATCGGGATCGGCCCGACGCTCGCCAAGTTCCAGCCCAAGGGCAGCCCCACGGTGTTTCAGATCGGCGCGATCCCGTTCATGGCCTACGTCATGATTGCCGGCATGAATCCCGCGGAGGATGCGGACCCGAACGATCCGTCGCTGTTCCCGAACAAAGGCGTGTTCGCAAGGATGTTCACCATCTTCGCGGGTCCGTTGGCGAACTACCTGGCGGCGTCCGTCATGATCTTTGGGCTCGTCACAACCATAGGTTGGCGCGACCAGACGCCCGTCGAGCCCATGACAGTTGGCGACGTCATGCCCGAAACGCCCGCCGCGCGCGCCGGTCTCGTCGAGGGTGATGTGATCCTCAGAGCCAACGGCCACGACATCAGCAATGTTGAACAGCTGATCGAGCAGACCAAGGATCGCGCTGGCCTCGCAACCGAGTACGTTGTGAAGCGTGAGGACGGCTCCGTTTCGACGCTCATGATCACGCCGAGTGCGATCGACGGGAGCGGAAAGATCGGCGTGACTCCGCGAGTGGACACCATCTACGTGGTTCACGCGCCGTTGGAAGCACTCGACAAGGCCATTTCGCTGCCGTGGTTGATCACGATTCGCAATCTCGAAGGCCTCGCGGACATGGTCGAAAGGCGTACCACTGAGGGGCTGACAGGTCCCATCGGCATGGGCAAACTGATGGCGGCCCAGGTCGAACGCGGCGCATTCGACTTCGTCTGGTTGGTGATCGTGATCTCGGTGGCCCTGGGCCTGTTCAATCTCTTGCCGATTCCGGCCCTCGACGGCGGCCGGCTGGTGTTTCTCGGCTACGAGCTGATCACGCGCCGACGTCCCAACGAGCGGATCGAACAAACCGTCCACGCGGTCGGCCTGCTATTCTTGCTAGGCCTGATCGTTCTAGTCAGCATCCGCGACTTGGCCGGCTAGCCCAACCAAGGCATGTGACCAGGAGTCACCAGAAACCACTGTCGCTTGCAGCTCACCCCCGGAGCGCGTCAGCGCGACCTAGCGACCTTGTCCAAACGC
>JAPPOR010000687.1 GCA_028817905.1 Myxococcales bacterium | reverse complement strand
CGTGTCTCCTCGGCTGGCTCTTCGGCTGTCTCTTCGGCTGTCTCTTCGGCTGTCTCCTCGGGTGTCTCCTCGGTCGCCGGCTCTGGTAGCGGTTCGGTCGCCGCCTGCTCGGTGTCGGTGTCCCCGTTCGTACCGCGAGTTGGCATAGGCTCGGCTGCCGGGGCACCGGACTCGCCTGCGGTCGCGCCCGTGCCGGCCGTGGTCGGCTGCGTTTCTACCCGAGGGGTGAGCGCGGTTCCCGGAGCGGGATCGGCGACCGGCTGCGTTGGGCCCATGAGCGCATCGCCCCCCGTGTCCGCGCAGGCCATGAGAAGGGTACAGATGAGGACGGCTCCGAACTGTGCGGCGGTGCTGGACATGCCCCGAGCTTCTCCCACAGCTCCGTAGATCGCAAGGCGACCGGGCCACCTGGGGCCAACAAGGCAAGCGCTCGAAACCGGGACGAGCCCACTACAAAACGCGAACCGCAGTGAGACGCAATCCACGTCTAGGGGCGTGTCGCCTGATGGGCGTTCAGCGAAGAATGCGGAATGGTCGGGGCTTGCTGGATCGGCCGAAACTGTCGCGTTGGAACGTCTTGCCGCAACGTTCGGCTCGGCCCGGGTTCGCGCGGCGCAGCCCCCGTCAGCTGGCGACGCATGCCGCATCCTGGATGTGGCCCTACTTCGAGCCTGTCGAACAGGATCCGCTTTAGGGTACCGTCAGCTGTGCCACGTTCGAGGGAGCGCTCTGCAGGCCCTCGTCGTCGAGGCTGGTGACACCGAAGCACAGCTCGCCGGCCGGTAGGTCCTCCAGCCGATAGCGCTCGACGATGCCCGCGACGGCGGGTGGGTCGGTGGTGACCGGGGTTGCGGTGGCGCTGTCGAAGGGACAGGGAGACCAGGCGAGTTCGTAGGCCACGGCCCGACCCTCGTGGTCGTCATCACCGGGGGCGGTCCAGCCGAGATAGACGGTTCCGGGGGACTCGCTTGCGGTGGCGACTTCCTCTTCTGCCACGACCGCGTAGAACGGTCCGGAGCCGGCCCGACCGGAGATGTCCAGCGCAACGAACGAGGTCGCCTCGGCCTCAAAGGGTACGAGCAGGGGGACGCCGGCGCTGGCATGGTAGTCGACTTCCGTGTGGACGGTCGTCCAGGCCAAGCCATCGGGGCTGACCTTGACGTCGAAGGCCCGCGGAAACAGTTCGGCCAGCGTGCCGGACGGCCAGATGGCGAGCTCCCCCTTGTCCATCACGCGGGCCAGCTTGAGCTCGATGAAGGTGGGCTCGTCTTCATCGGTGGGTGCGCTCACCCACGCGGTTCCATGGTCGCCGTCGGCGATCTTGTCAGCACCGAACTCCGGCTGGTCGCTCTCGAACGCATGGACCGTGGCGTCGACCGGTAGACCGGCAGCGTCCGGCAGCGTAGCCTGCAGATCCTCGATCGCCGCCGGAGGCGTCGTGTCGGGTCCTGGCAGGGTGGTGGCGACCGCCACGTTCGAGACGTAGCTGGCGTTGTCCTGCTCGTCGTATGCGATCAGGGCAAAGCGATAGGTGGTCCCTGGCTCCAGGCCACCGACCGAAAGCACCTCTGCTGAGCCCGCCGGGGCCGGGGTCGGGGGAGCGTCCACCGCGGTCGCAAGTGCGAAGTTGTGGCTGGTGATCGGCCACGGGGCGTAGCGGAGATCATAACGCGTCGCGCTTCCGCTCATGTCATCGTCGCCGGGCGCGGTGAAGGTGAGCTCGACGTCGTCGGTCGACATGGCTTCGGCTGTCAGATCCGCGACGGTTGCGGGCGAAACCGCCTGCGTGGGTCCGTGCACGACCTCCGACAGTGCTCCGATGTTGCCAGCTTCGTCGATCGCCCGCACGGCCCAGTAGAAGTCGCTCTCGCCCGGCAAGCCCAGGGCCGAGAGGGTCTCCAGCGTCCCCGCCATGGCGGGCGTCGGTGCGTCGGGCACGAGGATCGCCGTGTCCAGGCTGTCCCGGCCAAACGGTGACTCGCTGCGGTAGATCTCGTAGTGGCTGGCGCGGCCAGTGTCGCTGTCGTCTCCTGGCGCGAGCCACGTGAGCTGGACTTCGCCGCTGCGCGGCCGCGCCTCGTGTGCCTCCACATCTGCGATGATCGCGTAGTGCTGCCCAAAGCTCGCATGCGTGTCGGTCGCCCGTACGCGCACCTGGGTCCCCGGGGCGGGCGCAAAGCCCCACTGCATCCAGGCGCCAGCCGTCGGAGGCTCAAATGCCTGTTCGTGCGCGACCGTGGTCCAATTGTCGCCCTCGCCGACCTGGATGTCGAACGCGCGCGGGAACAACTGGCTGTGGAAGGCGTCCGAACGCAGGCGCACGCGATCGACCCCGCTGTTTGGACTCACGGAGACCGTGATCTCCTGGTCGACGTGCAGGACCGAAGCCTCGGAGGCCCAGCTTGTGTGACTGCGGCCATCCAGTGCGTGACCCGCAACCCAGTGCCAGCCAAGCTCGCTCGATGCGCTCGCCGTGCCGCCGTGTAGCAGTCGCCCGTCTTCGTCTGCGGCCGTCGCCGCGAGGCTTCCCGGGGCTGAGGGCGCGGTCTCGTCGAGCGTGGTGATCGCGAGCACGTTGGACAGGCTGCTGCGAGCGCTCAGGTCGTCTTCGGTCACGAGCGCGAAGTAGTACGTGGTGGACTCTTCCAGGCCCTCCACCGCATGCGTTTCTGTGGCACCCGCCGGGGATGGGTCCTTGACCCCGCTGAGCTGGGTGGCCGCATCCCAGTTGCTGACGGTGATCGGCGAGGTGGCCATACGCAGGTCGTAGCGCGTCGCGGTGCCGGTGGTTCCGTCATCGCCGGGTGCCGTCCACGAAAGTTCCACGCCTCCTGGTGTCGCCACGCCCGCAAGGTCCGTGACACGGGCCGGCGGAACGGGTGGCGTGTCTGCCGAGGCGCTGTTGGACAGGTCACCGGAATTGTCGGCGTCGTCGAAGGCCAGTAGGGCGAAGTGATGGGTGCGCTCGCCTGCGAGCCCCGTCACCGTGAAGCTCTCGGGGCTGCCTGCGCTCTTGGGGGCCGGGACGTTCGCCACGACGGTCGCGGCGTTCCAGCTGGCACCGTCGATGGGTGCGTCGTGGGTGCGCAGCTCGTAACGGCTCGCGCGGCCGCTCGAGCCATCGTCGCCGGGAGCGGTCCACGCGAGCTGGATGCTTCCTTGTGCGCCGCCGGTGACTGCGGACAGATCCGTGATCGCACCCGGAACCTCGTTGTCCTCGGTGGACGCTTCGAGCAGGTTCGACAGGGCGGAGACGTTGGCGCGATCGTCCTCCGCCACCAGCGCGAAGTAGTAGCGGGTGTTGGCCGCAAGGCCATTGACGACCTTCTGTTCCCCCTGGCCTGCGGGTTTGGGCTTGGAGGTCGCGACCGCTGTACCGCTCGTAAAGTTGTCAGCCGTCAGCGGGAAGGTGGCGTACCGCAGGGTGTAGCCGCTTGCCTGGCCCGATGCGCCGTCGTCGCCCGGTGCGGTCCAGGTGAGGGTGAGGCGACGCAGCCCCACCTCGGAGACGGCCAGGTCGTCCACCCGCCCCGGGGCTTCGTCGCGCGTGCGCGCGCTGGCCAGGTTGGATAGGCCGGACACGTTGCCCGCGTCGTCGCGGCTGATCAGGGCGAAGTGGTACTCCGTCTCCGGCGACAGGGCCTGCACAACGGCCGACTCCAGGGTGCCCGCGGTGCGCGGCGACGGTATGCTGGCAATGGGCGTCGCGGACGACCAGGTCTTTTCATCGATGGCCTGCTCGCTGTAACGGATTTCATAGCTGTCTGCTTGCCCAACCCGCTCATTGTCACCTGGGGCGGTCCAGCTCAGATCGATGCGGCCGGTGCCGATACCGGTCTCGGCCGTGAGGTCGATGACCCTGGCGGGTGCCACCGCGTCCGGGGTCGTCACCATCACGTCGCTCTCCACGCGGCCGCGGTTGCCCCGTTCGTCGATCGCGATCATCGCAAAGTGATAGGTGGTATCCACTTCGAGGCCCGAGACCGTGAACGTTTCGGAGCTCCCCGCGCTGCCCGGAGCGGGCAAGCCTGTTACCGGCGTGGCCGAAGCGAAGTTGCTGTCATCGATCGCGGTCGGGCTGTGACGCAGCTCATAGGCCTGGGCCGTTCCCAGGGAGGCGTCGTCGCCCGGGGCAGTCCAGCGCAGGCTCACGGAGGCCGCGCCCATCGCCTCACCGCTGGCATCCGTCGCTTCGAGGTCGATGATGCTGCTCGGCGCTTCGTCGCGTGTGCTCGCCAGCGCCAGATTGGAGAGTGCCGAAACGTTGCCGACCGCATCCAGCGTGCGCAGCGCGACATAGTAGTCGGATTCGGGCGAAAGGCCGGTGATTCCGATCGCCTCGGGGCTGCCCGCCGGTGCTGGTGCCGGTGCCGCCACCGGCGTGGCCGTGTCCCAGTTGCTCTCCTCGATCGGCGTGGTCGCGACGCGCACGTCGTACCGCGCGGCCTGCCCCGACAGGCCGTTGTCGCCCGGCGCGGTGAAGGTGACCGTAAGCCCGCCCCAGGTGTCTTCGTCGGTGAAGGCTTCCAGATCGCCGACGGCAGCCGGCGGCATATCGTCGGCGGTGGTCACGCGCGCATTGTTGGAAATTCCGCCCGCAGTGCCGCCCGCATCCACGGCGCGGATGGCGAAGTAATAGGTGGACAGGCCGCTCAATCCCGTCACCGTGAAATGCTCGCTCTTGCCGGCGCGTGCCGGGGCGGGCGGGCCGTCGATGGCGATTGCGGCGTCCCAGTTGTCGGCGTGGATGCGCGCGTCCGACATGCGCACTTCGTAGCGGTCAGCCTTTCCTTCGTCCCCCTCGTCGCCCGTGGCTGTCCATGTGAGCGTGACGCGGTCGGCGAGCACTTCCGAGGTCGACAGATCGGTGATGACCCCCGGCGGCAGGCTGGGCACCACGATGCACGGGCTATTGGAGGTGGCGCTCGACAGACCCTCGTCGTCGCGGGTCTGGATGGCGAAGCAACGGTGGCTGCCGGCGGGGAGCTCCGCGACTTCCATGCGCTCGAGTGCGCCCGCCGGTTGGGGCGTCGGGGCACCGGGCGCGGTGTCCGCGGCCGCGAAGTTGTCGTCGTCGATCGGGGCCTCAGCCACCCGCACATCGTAGGCGTCGGCGCGCCCAACAGACAGGTCGTCCCCGGGTGCGGTCCACTTCAAGCGTACGGCCGAGCGCACGGAAGTGTCCTCCAGGACCACGAGCTCCGCGAGCGCCGCATAGTGGGCGCCCGACCAGGCGGCACTTCGTTCCACGACCAGGCGCACCTCCTTGGCTTCGACCGATCCGAGCGCCCATCGCTGCCAGCCCGGTTCGGTCGCCATCCCGGCTTCACGGGCCACGGTCCGCCAGGGCCCGGCAGGGTCGGTGCGTACTTCGAAGCGCATGTCGACCGGGAATAGGTCCGGATAGGTTGCGGATGGCAATAGGGCCAGGTCCGACAGGCGGGTCACCGCCGGCAGCTGCGCGTGCAGGAAACGCTCCGCCGTCTCCCCGTCCCCGGTCGAAAGCCACAGGGTGTCCTCGTGCCCGTCGAACGCCAGGGACCCATCGGTGGTCGCACCGTAGCTGCCGGAGTCGGCGAGATAGGCGAGGTCCGCCGCCCTGGGTGCAGCGGGATCGACCGGCGTGACCCTCAGGTCGACGATCGCTGCCGGGGGCAGCACGTCGGGGGTATGGGCGACGGCGTTATTCGACACGACCGCGGGCTGCCCCTGACCATCGATGGCGCGCACGGCAAAGAAGTGCTCGCTGGCGTGCCCGAGGCCACGGACGACCAGCGTTTGCGCTTGCCCCGGCGGAAGGGCCGTCACATCGGCTTGCACCTCCGCGGCGTCGAGCCAGTTGTCGTGGTCGATCAGGCGGTGGTGGCGCCGCACTTCGTAGTGGTGCACCGTGTCCTCGCCTTGGCCATCGTTGGCCGCGGGTGCGGTCCAGGACAGGGTCACCTGGTCGGGGCCGGTCAGCTCGGCGCTGAGGTCGGCGACCCCGCTCGGAGGCGCATCGGGTGCGTGTACACAGGCGGCATTGGACAACACCGAGCGGTTCTGGCGAGCGTCTAGTGTCGTGAGTGCGAAGCAGTGCTCGCGGTCAAATGCGAGCTGTCCAACCGTCATGCGGTGCCAGGTCCCGGCGGGCCCGGGTAGGGGGGGGCCAGCAAGTGGTGTGGCCTCTTGATAGGCTTGCTCGTCCAGCGGTGGGCCGGCCGTGCGCACATCGAAGTGACTCGCGGTGCCGTCCCGGCCGTTGTCGCCTGGGGCGGTCCAGGCCAGCTCCACGGTCGCTGGGCGCGCCGGATCGGCGTAGACCGCAAGCTCGGCGAGGGCCACGTGGTGCGCTCCAGCGAAGGCCGCTGCGTGCGGTATCTCGACCCGGATCTCATGGGCGAGCAGCGACCCGACGCTCAGGTGAAGCTGGCCGTCCTGGTTGGGGCCGGCGTCGGTCGCAAGCACTGGCTGAAACGCGTCATCTTCGTCTGTCCGCACGGCCACGGACACGGCGGGCGGAAACAGGTCCGGGTAGCTGTGCGAGGCGGACAGGGTGATGCGCGAGACGTGGGTCGGGGCCGAGAGGCGTACATGCACAAAGCGCGTCGCGTCGCGCACGTCCGCTTCGCTCAAGAAGTCGCTGTCCAGATCGCCGTCCAGGAGGTTTTCGGCCGGCTGGGCGGGGCTATGGGCCGGGGTCGCGGCGACCAGCGACAGGGGCAAGGGGCTGTCTGCGTCCAGCGTGAGCACCTCCGCCTGCAGGTCTGTTACGGCCGCGGGCGGCGTGCCATCGAGGGTTTGGGCCAGCGCCTGGTTGCTGATCGAGCTGACCTGCTCGGCATCGTCGTAGCTTCGCATGGCGAAGTAATAGGTGGTGCGATCGGAAAGCCCTGTGATGGTCAAGCGTTCCGCCGTGCCGCTCGGTCCGGGTGGAGGCGGGTCGACCACCGCTTGCGCCTGTTCCCAGCGGCCATCGTCGATCGGCTGCGTGTCGTAGCGAATGTCGTAGCGTTGTGCCTGGCCGCGCGCGCCGTCATCTCCGCTTGCGGTCCACCGAAGCTCCACGCTGTCGGTGCCGGTGGCGGTCGCGGCGAGATCGGTCACCGGCCCGGGCGGGACGCCTGGCACCAGGATCTCCGCGTTGGTGGATACATCGCTGCGGTTGCCGGCTTCGTCGAAGGTGCGCAGGGCCACATGGTGACGTCCTTCCTCGAGCCCCGCGAGCGACGTCCACTCCAGGTCTCCACCGGCGCCGGGCGTATGCGAGCGCAGCACATGCGCGGCCTCCCAACCGCTGTCATCGATGGGCGTGCGCGCCGCGCGGATCTCCACCTCACTGGCCGTTCCATCGAAGCCGTCGTCGCCGGCACCCACCCAGTGCAGGTCCACCTCGGGCGCATCCGTACGCGCATAGGCCTCGAGTTCCGCGACCATCACCCGCGTGCCGTCGCAGTGTTGCGCCCCGCAAGTGCCGGGGCCTCGGCGGCTGACCGCCAGGCGCAGGTAGCGTGCGAACGTTGGGGGCAAATTCCAGGTGTGCCAGTCCGAGATGGCCGACAGCCCCTGGACCTCAACCAGCGGAAAGAACGCCACCCCGTCGACGCTGCCCTCGAAGCGAAAATCGCGCGGGTACTCGGGATGGTCGCCGAGCGACAGGGGCGCGTGCATCCGCACCCGCGAGAGCAACCGAACCGCTCCGGCATCGAGGGTGACCGACACCGGTTCGTCGCTTTGGCCAGGTGCGGCCGCATAGGAGCTGCCTAGGATGCCGTCGCACAGGTAGCTTGCGGCCTGCTCCGCTCCCTCTGTAGCGCTCGTCACCGAGAGGGGTACCTGGGTGACCGCGACACTGGGCATGGCCGACAGGGTCGTGACGGTCGCTGGTGGGGTGGTGTCCGGCCCGCCGCTGGCGCGCGCGGAGACCACGTTCGAGATCGAACTGGGCAAGCGCCGGTCGAAGCTGCGCAGCGCGAAGAAGTAATGCTCCCCCGGCGATAGCCCTGTCACCTCGTGGCTCTCGATGGAACCGGCGCGGGCTGGTGCCGGCAATGTCACCTCCGAGGCCGAAGCGAAGTTGCCGGCGTGCAGGGCGTAGGGTGCGTAGCGCAGTTCATAGCTTTCCGCTTGGCCCCCGCTCCCTGGCGCGTCGCCTCCATCCTCGCTGAAGGGCGCGGTCCACTCCAAGCTGACGCGACCTTCGGAGGTTTCCGTTACGCGCAGGTCGGTGATCGCGGCGGGCGGCACGGCGCGTGTGGTGGCGCTGGCGAGGTTGCTCATGGGAGAGGTGTTGCCGCTCGCGTCGGTGGCTGTGAGCGCGAAGTAGTAGGTCGTGTTGGCTGCAAGGCCTTGCACGTCCATGTGCTCGGGACTGGGGGTGACCTGGGGCGTCGGGGCCTCTACCGCGTCGCGTCCGGGGAAGTCTTCCGCGTCGAACGGCGCTCGCCCGACGCGCACGTCGTAGTGGGCCGCAGCACCGTAACCAGGGTTGTCGCCGGGGGCGGTGAAGCTGAGCGAAAGCGCATCTCCGCTGTTTCCAACCTCGCGTGCCGTCAGCTCGGCCAGCGAGACATAGTCAAACCCGGAAAGGTGGCGAGTGCCCGTGAGCACCCGCAGGCGCACGAAGCTCGCTTCGACGGCGGGAAACGTGATCACACGTGGGGCGTGACCAGCGTCGGGATCCGGCAGGACCACGGCGCCGCGCTCGCCGCCCACACTCTGCCAGGTGGCGCCGTCGAGCGACATTTCCACTTCATAGTCGGGCGGGAAGAACTCGGGGTAGGTCTTGCTCGGCCACAGCTCCACCTGGTTCAGCAGATGCGCTCGGTCAAGCGCAACCGTGACGAACTCCTCCTGCGGGACCGCCCGGGGAGGCGTGCTCCAGTCGGTGTCGGGGCTGCCATCGGCCGCGTGGAAGGCGGCGTAGTTCTCCGAGAACTCGCCCGAGGCTTCGAGCACGCGCCCCGACGCGAGCGCGCCGGCATCGGCGGGGCGCGCGGCCAGGTCGATCACCTGGGGCGGCGCTGTCCGATCGCTGGGGGTCGCGCTCACCTCGGGGGATGGCTCGCTATGCCGTCCGAGCTTGTCAAAGGCATGGATGCGGAAGTAGTGGGTCGTGTCGAGTTCCAGGTCCAACAGGTGGAGCTCACGCTCGCGCGGTCCCAGGGTGTGCTCTTCGCTGTAGTCGCCCGGCGTGACGCCATACTCGACCACGAAGCCTGCCAGGTACTCCTGCTCTTCGTCATCATAGTCGGTGGTCCAGGACAGGAGCACGTCCCCCCCGTCGCCCGCGGTTGCATCGAACTCCGTCGGCGGTGCCGGCGGTTCGCCATCGATCGTCAGCAACTTGGGCAGCGAAAGGGTGCCCCCGCTCTTGACGCGCGTGGCCAGCGCGGGGTTCGGCTCGACGCTCTGCATGAGCTTCTGGATCACCGCGACCGGATCGGCTTCGTCTTGGCGCGACAGCAGCAGGGCGGCGGCGCCGGCCACATGGGGGGCGGCCATCGAGGTGCCGGAATAGGTGCCGTATCGGTTGTTCGGTAGGGTGCTGGTGATGCCGACGCCGGGTGCGGCGAGATGGACTGTCCCCACGCCGTAGTTCGAAAAGGACGCCAAGCGATCGTTCTTGTCGAGGGCGGCGACCGCGACCACGTTGCGGTTACTGTCACGTGCGGGATAGAAGGGTAGGGTGTCGTTGTTGGAGCCGTTGTTGCCTGCCGCTGCCACGAACAGGCCGCCTGCATCGGCCAGCTCGGCGATCGCAGCGCTGACGTAGCTGGCGGAGCACCCCTGGCAGCCCCAGCTGGCGTTGACCACGCGCGCGCCATTCTGCGCGGCGTAGCGAATCGCGAGCGCTGCTCCCCACAGGGTCCCCGAGCCCCGCGCGTCGAGCATCTTGAGGGCTTGCATCTTCACGCGCCAGTTGACGCCGACGACGCCGACGCCGTCGTTTCCGACTGCGCCGATGGTACCGGCCACGTGTGTACCGTGGCTGTGCTCGTCTCGCGGGTCGGCATCGTTGCTGGTGAAGTCATAGCCGTAGATGTCGTCGATGTAGCCGTTGCCGTCATCGTCGACCCCGTTGCCGGCGACTTCGCCAGGGTTCTTCCACAGGTTGTCCCGCAGATCCGGGTGCGACAGGTCGATGCCCGTGTCGGTCACCGCGACGACCACGTCACCACCGGTTGTCAGGTCCCAGGCCTGCTCGGCTGCGATCGTTTGCATGCCCCACAGCAGCCCGTACAGCGGGTCCGACGGCACGGCCTCTACACTGATGACGTAGTTGCGCTCGGCGCTTTCAGTCAGCCCGTCCGACAGGAACGCCGAGATCGCCTCGTCCGCGATCAGGCCTTCCGGCAGTTCGACGCGATAGAAGCCCAGCATGCCCGCGTCCTCGGTGAAGGCGCCGCCAAGGGCTTCGATCTCCGCCCGAAAATCTTCGTCACTGATCTCGGAGGGACGTTGGACAATGACCTCTTGGGCCAGGTACTTGGCGCCGCCACTGGCGACCAGCGTGGGGGGAGTCGCGTCGCTCGGGGGGCCCTTGGGGGCGTCTCCACCACAGGCGGCTAGCACCAACAGGCCCGGGACAAGGGGGAGCCAGGGACGATTTCTCGCCGCTTGCGCGGAAGAAGGGGAAAGTGGGGGGCGGGCGCTCCGCGTGGGCAGGGACATCCCCAATACAATCGGTGGTTGCGGGATCCCATTTTACAGCTCGAAAGAAATTTTCTTGTGAAGAAAGATTTTTGTGTGCCTAGCTAGC
>JAPPOR010000870.1 GCA_028817905.1 Myxococcales bacterium | reverse complement strand
TCGGCCGCTGTCTGCCGACCTCGTCGTGTGTCCTTCATGCCCCAGCTATACGGCCTCCGTCACCAGCACGCACCGGGGCTGCCCGTAAGGGGCTTACGCTGGGCATTCCCCTTACTGACCACGCGCTCATCGTAGTCCTGCTCCGGCTTCACACGGTGTTCGTTCACGTCAACGTACGACTGCCGGACGGCTTCTGGGACGAGCTGGTCGCAATGCCGAACTATCACCAGCGTCACCACGATCGCAGCGGAGTTGTCCGGAACTACGCGTCCTTGTTCCCCTGGATCGACCGACTCTTTGGCACTCACAGTCATGGGCGCGGCACTGACTTCGGTGTGGACGATCCCCTACCTGGAGACTTTACTGGTCTGCTCATGTCCCCGCTCACGCGACCCGTGGCCGCATCGGTGAGGCAGCCCTGAGCGCACCGAAAAAGGCTGAACCGGGCCTTCCTAAGTGGTCGAAAGCGCAAGAAGTCCCGCAAGAAGTGCTGTCATCTGGTGCCAGCTACGGCCACCTGTGGACATTGACAGATTTGACACCACGCCCGGCCCGGAAAGGTCGGATGGGCCAGCTGCTACACTGATAGGCGTGGAGCAGGGGAAAGCCGAAGCACCGGGTACTCGGTCGCCTGAGGGCAGGCCGGTGACTGGGGGAGCGGTCAAGGAGCTGGTGGTGGCCACCTGCCTTCTGCTCGGCGTGCTGTTCTGGAGCGACGCTCTGTTGGCCTGGGTGAGCCTGAGCTTTGTGGTGGAGTGGCTGCCGTGATTTCGCTCGAAAGCCTCTGGGAGGTAGCTTTCGTACTGAGACACGAGCTTCTAGCCCCGTGGACCACCGCTTGGCGGTGGCCCTGGTTGGCAGTTTGGGCACTGGGCATCGCATTGCTGGTCAGCGACCTTTTCGTACCAGCAAGTGCAATGGCGCGATGGCGCCGCTACTTTGTACGAGCGGCAGTAGCGAGCCACGCGCTCTTTGTCGCCGCCGCCCTCGGGATGGTCGAGTTCGGGAGACAAAGGCGAATCGACATTGCCATTCAGGGTCGCGGTGATCGCCCTGTGCGCAGCCTGCGCTGGCTCGAAAGCCTTGAGTGGGGAACGCTTTGCTGGTGCGGGGCGCTGGGAGGCGTCGCCGCCCTCGGTTGGACCTTCTGGGTGTCAGAACGGGTCCGAGACAGAGGGGCTGGCTATTCCGGTGCAGCCATCTGGGGTAGTGGCTTGATGCTTGCGTGCGCCTTTTGGACAGCCAGCGCTTTCATCGTCGACATCGATCACAGGGCTACGGCCGATTTCCCGCGGTACGCCCAATACTGGGCGTCGTTCGACACACTAAACCAAGTGAGGAACACTCGGGGCTCCCTCTTGGTCGTGGCACTCCTGACTTGGCTGTTTTGCATACTTCGTGCGATGCGTGGCCCGGCCCGTGCGGAGGGTCCACAGAAGGCCAAACTCATCGGGTCCTGCGCCTTCATGCTCACTGGCATCGCGATCCAGATTCAGGCGCAGAGCTGGGACGAAGACACAGACACCTGGCTGCAGCCTCCACCGCCCGGGGTTGCAGTCGTAGATGGCTACGATCAGCCCAGCCTTGAAACATGCGTGCGGCCCCGATACGACAACAGCGATACGGCCCCTCAGCGACTCTACGTTCGCAGCGGGGGGCCTGTACATTGGGAGGGAACGGAGATGTCCGACGAGCAACTCGACCGCTTCCTCGCCTGGAATCGCGACCGATCGTTATGGGGCCATGCCCCCGCACGCTCCCGACTCGTCGTGGTGGCCAACGCTAGTGAGCGACTGCCCCCACTTGCCGGGATGTTCGAGACCCTGCGCAATGGTGGAGTCGCCCAAATCGTCATTGCTGGGCGAACGGAGAGAGCATTCGACACGCATATCAGCGGCCCATACACAGCGGAGACACCATGTGGAGCGCTCGTCGCCCTCTCAGAAACGGGCACCTCGCTCTCCGAGTACTCGACATGGGGGGCACTCGCGACCGCCGCCAGCAGACAGCGGAAGGCCCTGCTGTTGAGCGTGCGCCCCCCGGATGAGCCCAACTGACCGGGGCTACCAAGAGCCAATGATCACAACCATTTGCCGTCCCTGGGTGTTGCGTGCCATCCCGCGCTACGGCGGATAGACTGGAAAGATTGGGTGGAACGCGTGAAGGGACCCCTGGGGCACGTTTCGGCGCTCTTGCAGCGCATGCTAGGGTGATCCCATGTCCGACGCCGCGCCGCGCTTGGCCACCTACAAGGACTTGATCGCCCTGCCACAGGACGTGCGCGCAGAGGTGATCGCTGGCCAGGTGGTGACGGCACCGTCGGTGTTGCCACGACACGCGCGCGCGGCCGGCGCTATCGCGCATTCGATCGGCGGTCCCTTCGACCAGGATGGCGACGGCCCAGGTGGCTGGTGGATTCTGCTCGAGGTCGACGTGCGCCTCGGCGAGCACGACATCGTACGTCCGGATGTCGCTGGCTGGCGGCGCGAGCGTCTGCCGGAACCCTGGGACACTCGCCCCATCGACGTAGTGCCGGACTGGATCTGCGAAATCCAGTCGCCCTCAAACGCTGCCCACGACCGAGTCACCAAGGCGCAGCTCTACGCCCAGCACAGTGTCTCGCATTTCTGGCTTGTGGATCCGGCCGAACACATCCTCGAGGCGTTCGAGCTGAACGGCGAGCTATGGACCCGCATCGGCAGCTATGACGACACGGCAGTCGTGCGGATCAAGCCCTTCGAGGCGATCGAGCTCCGGGTGAGTGGGCTGTTTCCGCCCAAGGCGCCGGGGTAGGGGCCAAAAAGGTACCGCCGGACATCGTGTCCCCCTACAGGACGAGCTACGCGCCGCGGACTTGCGGTGCCGTCAATGATGGACGGAGTGCCTTCGCACGCATTTGGGGGAGCTGGCGGCCCTGAGGAGTCCGCACCAGGGCAAGGGTCAAGCTGTCCCGGAGGGGACAACTCACTTCGGGACAGCCAGGGTGATCGCTCTGCCGGTGCTCGGTGGATTGCACGACGAATACCGCAGGGCGGCGTAGCGGATGTGAATCAGTAGCCACCACAGTCGCCCAATGCCGTCCCGAGCAGCGCGCCTCTGAGCTGCAGCGGGCCGCCATCGCGAAGCGGGAACGTCAGCTCGGCCAGGTGGTTGCCCTACCCTCAGCCGAGCGTCTCCGCGCGTTCCTCGCAGCGCTCCCCGAAGCCATCCGCCTGCGCCCCCTTGAAAACCCGCAGTCGTTGCAATGACCCCCTGAGGCGGCAGAGAGTACCGTCGGTCGCCGCAAAGCCGTGTGAAGCCGAATTCCTGCGCGATCCGATGCAGAGTTCATGAATAGTCCCCGCTAGCAAGTCCGCCACGGGCACACCTCGACGGACTGCAGCTAGCCAGCGAGCTACTCGTAGCAGGCGCAGGCGATCGTGGCGGAGCCATCGGACTGGGAGGGGTCGAGCGCGGGGCTAGACAGCCACCAAGCTGTGCCAGACCACACATGGCACCCGAAGCCCCTCCCATCGCCGCGCGTCCCCATCATCACAGCGCCGGAGTGACCGAGGGCCCCTAGGATCCCCTCACAGTCCTCGGCGCTGCCTCCCTGTTCTGGCGTACCGGTGTAGTGCCGCGTATCGGGGTCGTAGCCCCCGTGATCGGCACAGAACTGATTGCAGCTCGCCGCCGTGGGAGCCAGATACCAGCAGTGCCCGAACACCACCGTACCTCCGCATCCGGGTCCGGCGTCCGCCATGGCCGCATCCATCGACGCGTCTTGGGTCGCTCCTGCATCCTCGGCGCCACCAGCATCCCCTGCGGCCGCGTCAACGGCTGCATCTTGCATCCCGCCCGCATCCAGGGCGCCGCCGGCGTCTGCGGCGAAGCCGCCGCCGTCACTTTCACCGCTATCCAGGTCCCACCCACCGTCGCCGACCCGGGCGTCCAGGACAACTGTAACGTCATCGAGCCCCCCGTCGGACATGCTTGAGGAGCTATCGTGGGCGTCCAAGCTGGAACCTTCCTGGGCAGCGTCGGCGCCAGGACCTGGCTGCAAGCCAGAACCACGAGCACCCGCATCAAGCATGGAACCCCCGCCATCCCCCCGAAGCGTCTCGGGCGTACCGTCGTCCGAACCCCGGGCAAGCAGGGAGGCGTCATAGACGCTACACCCCACCAGCAACGACGGGGCGAGCAAGGACGCAATGAGCAGCGTGAACGCCCCAGACCCGGCGGACCTACCGGTAGCTACAGTGCGATACACGTTCATCCCAAGCGAAGCCGCATACAAGTGTGACCCATGTCAGGCGGGCCGTCACCGAACATTTGCTCACTCACGGAACTGCTGGCCGACGAGCTCCCACCCGCAATTGCCAAAGACTCCTCCGCCTCGTCCGGCCGCACCGAAAGAAACGCCCCCCGGGACCTGCCCCTGTTCCTGGCATACGGACCATACGAGACCTCTCCGAACGCTACTACCGCTTGGATCCGCTCGCTCCTTCGACCTGCTCCAAGTGTGCTGTCCCAAACACCTCTCGCAAACACGTCCTCCTCCGATGCGTCGCAACAAATGACTATAGCGCTCACCACGTCGGGAGCTAGTATCTCACCGCGGGGGACCACTTCATCACCGGCGGTCGCATGTCTATGCGCGAACGCCGGCCCGCCTCAGCACCGCGGCAATAGGAAGCCGCTCCCCACATCCTGGTGGTACTGCCTAGATGCTCAAGCTCGCCATTCGTCTGCTACTCTTCACGCTGGCCTCCCTTAGCCTTCCCGTATGCCTCACGACTGCCCATGCCCAGGGCCGCGTGGCAGACAAGGCCACAGCAGAAGCACTGTTCGACCAGGGCCTGGCGCTCATGCGTGAAGGCCGGTTCGAGCAGGCCTGCGCGCGCTTCGAACGAAGCCAGGCCATCGAACGGGGGCTGGGAACCATGCTCTACCTAGCGGATTGCTACGAACGGGTGGGTCGAACAGCCACTGCCTGGGCGCTGTTTCGCGAGGCAGCCTCGATGGCGGACGCGGCCGGTCAGCGGGAGCGAGCGGTCGCGGGTACCAAGCGCGCCGAAGCGCTCAAACCGAAGCTCGCGCACATCACCGTCCAGGTCGAGGAAACCCGACGCAGGCCTGGTCTGCGGGTGACGCGCAACGGTGCGACGCTTCCGGAAAGCCTCTGGGGAATCCCATTGCCGGTGGATCCTGGGGACCACGCGCTGCGGGTGAGTGCGCCCGGGCATGCGACGATCGAAACCACGGTGCGGGTCCAGGCGGGTCCCAGTCAGCTCGAATACCCGGTGCCGGAGCTGAAGCCGCTGGCCACAGCCTCGGCGTCTGCCTCGGAAGCACCCTCTTCCTCCCTCGATGAGGTTGCACCATCAGCGGTCGCGCGCGCTTCGGCGGCAGGCGACACCCAGCGCGTGGTCGGGCTGATCACTGCCGGAGCGGGTGCCGTTTCGGTGGTGGTGGGCGCCGTCTTCGGTACCCGCGCGATCGTGAAAGACAACGAAGCCGAGGACTTTTGTGTGGGCAACAGCTGCACTGACCCGCAAGGTGTCGTGCTGACCGACGAGGCGATTTCGGCAGCGACGGCATCAACCGTTGCCTTCACGGTGGGGGCTTGCCTGATCACCGGCGGCCTGGCGGCGTACCTGTTGGCTCCCGAACAAGAGCGAGCCACCCTGTCCATGGCGGCCGACACCGAAAGCGCCATGTTGCAGCTGCGAGGTGTCTTTTGAACCGCGCTGTGGCCCACGTGCTGTTGCCGCTCACACTGCTGGTCGGTTGCCAGGAAATCATCGGCATTGAGTCCCGAACGCACGCCGCGCGGGATGAGCCCCGGATGGATAGCAGCGTACCGGGCTCGCCAAGTCCAACCGTGGACCCTCGGACGGCCATGGATTCCGGCGTGCATACCAAGGATGCTTCCGCCCCAGAAGCAGGTCCCGAAGCCGGCCCTGAAGGACCTTCAGAGGAAGCCTGCAAGACCTACTGCGGCTATTTGGACGGTGCGTGCAACGAACAGAACAACGCCACCGTGTTTCCAAGTCCAGCCTACTGCGAGGCCGTCTGTGCCCACTTCCCGCCGGGTGCTGACCGGGGTGCCAACACCTTCGAATGCCGTTTCAGGGAGGCCAGTCTCGCGGATCGGTTCAAGGCGGACCCGCGGGAAATCGCTCCCAACTGTCGAGCGGCCAGCCCAGGCAGCGGCGGGACCTGCGGGAGCACCTGCGAAGCCTACTGCCAACTGTTCGCGTCGATCTGCCCGGGCCGTATCTCCGACGAGGACTGCATGAACCTCTGCCCCCTGCTCGTGGATGAACCGGTAGCGGCCGACATCGCCTTCGGTGGGGTGGACACCATTCAATGCCGCTTGGCGCATCTGTCCGCCGCCACAGAAGACCCGACAGTCCATTGTCCGCATGCGGACCTGTTGGCCCAGGAGCTCACGCCTTGCGTCCCGGAGGCTCCCACGTGCGAGACGTACTGTGGGTTGCTGATGAATGCCTGTACGGAGGAGGACACGCAGCAGTACGAAAGCCTGGATGCCTGCCTGCACACCTGCAATGGCATGGTGCTGGGCAAGGCTCCGGACCCAACCGGCGATACGGTGGCCTGCCGCCGCTACCATGCCTACAGCGCAGTCAAACTCGGGCCGGTCCATTGTACCCACGCGGGCCCCGGGGGCGACGGGCATTGCGGCCTGATCTGCCAGAGCTACTGCGATCTCACGGCAAAGCTCTGTCCGGACGCGTTCCAGTCGGCCTACGGCGACGGGAACGCTTCCGGAGGCCCAACGGAAGCGTGTCGCGTGGAATGCGCCCAATTGGTGGGGATCGAAGACCCAGCTCAACACCTGGACCTCGGTTACAACGTGGCGGAGGCCAGGAAGGGCGGTGCCAATATCCAGTGCCGACTCTACCATCTGTCCGAATCCGCGTCCGGTGCGGCGGCCTGTGAAGCAGCGGTCGGACGAGGGCCGTGCTCGGTAGATGGAGATGGCTAGCCCGCCCGCCAGGGGCCCAGCACTGCCCGGTCTTTGAGGGCATCGGTCCGACGCGCCGGGAACTGCTTGGAGGCTTCGGCTCACGGCTGCCCAGCGCGGCCCGGGGCACCGACGCTCGGCGGCGAGAAAGCGTGACGGGGTGCAGATGTGGCGCGGCCCGGCGCTGATCGACACCTCAGCCAAGCACCACCAGCAGAACACCGACCACGATTAGCGCAGCACCCGGTAGCTGACGAAGGGTGCGACGTTCCCGAAACCCCCACAGTCCGACCGCAACCGCCAGGACTGCCTCCACCTGGCCCACCGCTCGAACGTAGGCCACGATCCCCGTGGCAAACGCCGAAAACCAGCACAAGCTGCTGCAAAAGGCGGTCAACCCGATGGTCGACATCGTAGACATATGCCGCGGCACGCGACGAAAGGCGCCCGGCTCGCGCACGCCGAGAGCCGCCGTCAACAGCAGAACCTCGATCCCCGTCACCCAGACGAGGGCGTGGGCAGGGAGTACAAACAAGTGCGACGCATGCTCCGGGTTCCACTCGGCCAGTTCGACCATGGCCCGCTTCACACCGAAGCTGGCCACAACCAGCAAGCCGCCCGCAGCCAGTGCCAGGCGGGCTCCACGATCCAAGCGAACGATCCTCCGCGCGAACTCCGTAGCGACCATCGCCCGCGATCCGGGCGCACCAGCCAGGTTGATGGCCGCCGTCCCCAAGGCGCACACGACGATGCCGACCCAGCCCAGGGGACCTGGCATCTCGCCAAACAGGACGGCGCCCACTAGGGCCGTCAGCACGACCTCCAACTTGTGAAGCACGATGGACTCCGCAAAGGTCGCGTAGCGGAAGGCCGAAACCAGGGCCACGTTCGCCAGCAACTGCCCGACGCCACCGAGCAGACAGGCCACGAAGAAGCCGGGGGAAAGCTTCGGCGAAGGCAAGCCATGCGAGACCAGCGCCGCGAAGGCCAGAGCCCATGGCAGATTGAACGCGAAGCGGGCCCAGCTGTTGAGTCCCGCGCTCACCTCACCAGCCAACCGACGGGATGCGGCGTTGCGCACCACCTGAAGGCTCCCGGCCGCCAGAGCGAACATGTACCACATGCAGGTAGTTAACCATGATTAACTATATCGTACAAGCAATAATATGGTGCGCTTCCAGGACCGCCGTCCGCGACGGTTAGGCAGCGCGGCGCCCTGGGCTTTCGTGCCCATTTCGATCGCCCCTTCAGCGGTAAGCCACC
Source organism: Myxococcales bacterium (assembly GCA_028817905.1). Taxonomy (GTDB): domain Bacteria; phylum Myxococcota_A; class Polyangia; order Polyangiales; family JAFGIB01; genus JAPPOR01. Next base: position 2,527 of record JAPPOR010000870.1, on the reverse strand, counting down.
CGCCGGGTCAACGCGCTAGCCCGCACCCGGCGACGGCCGTGGAGGGGTCACGAGCGCAATGAGCGTTGGGCCCCGTGCACAGGGTCGTCCGTAGCTCGCCGTGCCGGCATACGCGAGCCCGGTCGCCATCACACTGACCTGTCTGGTCGAACGCCCCGCATGGCCCACCGTACTCCTCCAGACAAGCGAAGCGCGAAAGCTCTGCGCTGTAGCCACAAAGGGGCGTATCGCCCCGGCAGGACTCGGCCTGCAATCCGCCACGCGCACAGGACACACGCAGCGTCCCCAGGCAGCGGCCGACTTCGTCGACGTCTCCGCAGGGCGCCACCCCCTGCCTCCCGATGCTCACGCCCAGCGAGAGGAGCCAGGCCGCCAGTCGATCGACCCGGACATAGACATCTTCCTGCCGGCAGGAAGGTGCCCCACGACTCAGCACGCCCAGTAGCAGCGCCGCTCCGGTCACGGCATCGCGATGGAGCAACGGTCCACCGGAATCCCCCAGACACGCGCCGGTCCGGCCGCTTCCCTCCACTGTTATGGTCGTGGCATCGATGTGTGATACCGGCTCGACAAGGAACGTGCGCTGTCCGCTTCCCCCGGTACCATCGAGACCGAAGCCGGCGAGCAATACTTGGGTACCAACGCCGACATGGGCCGGTAGTTCAGAGGCCACCGTCGCAGGAGCGATGTCGCGAGTCAGGCCCGCGAACGCGTCCCCCACTCTGATCGCGACCACATCGAGCTCGGGATGCATGATGTAGTGACCGGTGACCCGACGCCCTGCACAGTCCATGTCGGCATCGAGTAGGACCGCGGCCTCACCTTCCGGAGAACCGTCGCCGCAGTGGGCAGCCGACAGGACCCAACGGCTGCTCACGAAGATGCCCGAACAAGGCGAAAGCCACGCGCCGTCGCGAGACATGAGCTCCAGGGAGACAACGGCAGCGTGGGTAGTCCGGTCGAGTCCGAGATACTCGGGCCCCACCTGCCCGCCGATGAGTGACGAGGTGCGGCCGCAGGTTTCACTCGAGCCGGTGCACGCACATGCCAGCAAGCAGACCCCCAACGTGACGTGAAGAAATCGCATCCGGCGTTCGCAATCGGCTCCGGAGAGGCAGCCTTCTTTAATATACTTCTGAATGGGGACAGTCAGAATAGACCAGTCCGTGCGCAGGCGGGGAGGCCGCCACGGTCATCGTTTGCGCGGCACCGGCGTTCGCTGGGCGGCGCCGTCCATACCCCACAGCCATGAAGAGGAGCCTCATGCAACAAGGAATCATCGCAACGCTTATTCTCTCGACCTCGCTGTTGACCGCTTGCGGAGGCGACAGCGATGACAGCAGCAGTGCGGGGGCGAGCTTCGCAGATATCTCAGGCGCCGTGGCGGCGCCGACGGGCACGGTGGACGCGGACACCGCCCCGGCGGTCGCCATGGAGTATGAGCTCCTCAGCGTCGGAGGTGCCGCGATTCCAAAGCAAGCAAGCGCCACCCAGATGATGGAATGTCCCGCGGGCGGCAACATCAACGTCCAGGCCCAGGGAGACGGCAACGGTGCCACGGCCAACCTGAGCTTCAACGACTGCTGCTATGAGGCAAGCTGCTGCATCGGCGGTGGCGGCACCTGGTACTTCTCCACGGAAGACACCGCCGACTACACCTATTGCGCTTCCTACGACATGAATGTGACCTGCGGCACGGACGACGCGGGCAGCGTCAACTACGAGGGCTGCTTCGATCTCACCGGTGGCTGGGTCTTGGTGGTCCGCGTCAACGGCCAGACCTTCGCCGTGAACGGCGAGTACGTAGACGGTAACGGCACATTGGACATCAAGGGCACGAACGGCGAGTTCACCTGCACCTACGAAAACGGAACCGGCTCGTGTAACGGCACGGCCGGCATGTTCAGCTTCTGATTCCGGGAGACCTTGCCCGCGAGCCCGGATGAAGATCCGGGCTGGCAGGGTGCTGACAAAGTCAGCCGCCTACGGCGTTTCTCAACCCCCTGCTAGCCCGCATCCATCACCAAGGCACGTGATGATCGTGCAAGTGATAGGCTTCGCAGGGCTTTCGGTGAAGGAGGGAATACTCGCTGTACTTTCGACTGAAGCGAAAGCCCGGCGGAGTCGAGCAGTTGTGCGAGGGCGCGTGATTTGGTGATGGATGCGGGCTAGGGATGGCCCGCCGGCTTTGCCGGCTTGTCCGCCGCCTCGGCTCCTTCGGCTGGCTTGTCCGCCGCCTTGGCTCCTTCGGCTGGCTTGTCCGCCGCCTTGGCTCCCTCGGCTGGCTTGTCCGCCGCCTTGGCTCCTTCGGCTGGCTTGGCTGGCTTGGCTGACTTGTCGTCAGGCTTGGCCGCCGTCTTCGCAGCCGTCTTCGCCTCGGGTGTACCCTTGCTGACGATCTCCAGCAGCTCCACGTCAAACACGAGCATTCCCTGAGGCGCGCCGGGGCGGCCCTTGTAAGCGAGCTCCTCCGGAATCCAAAAGCGGGTGGTCTCACCCTCGACCATCAGCTGGACACCCTCGGTCC
>JAPPOR010000064.1 GCA_028817905.1 Myxococcales bacterium | reverse complement strand
ATCCGGGCTAGGCCGGGTGCTCGCCGCTTTCCTCTCCATCTCCCGAGCGTTCGCCCGACCGGCGGCCAGGGCCTGCGGCGGGGGCGAGGGCCCTGCGGACGGCCCGATAGGCGAAGAACACAGCGGTTCCCATCAGGGCGCCCAGCCCATCGGCCCACACGTCCATGATGTCCGCGTTGCGACCGGGCACATAGGCCTGGTGTACCTCATCGAGCATGCCCCACAGGAACGTGCCGAGCACGGCGAGCAGCGCACGGCGTGGACCGGACACCCGCGGGTAGGTGCCGACCAATGCATGGCAAATGAGCAGGCTCAGGATGCCGAACTCGATGAAGTGCACACCCTTGTCCTGGAAGGGCACGTCCTCCACCGACAGCGTGGTCTCGATCGAAGACGCAACCCAGATGAGCGCCATGTAGCCCGCGGCCGGCAACCATGCCCTGACCACAGCGGCGCGGGTGGGCGAGTGCTCGGGCATGCCGTTCGACGGGCCCGCCGCGCTCACGGAAGCACCGGCAACCGCAATGGGGCGCCCGTACGTGCATCGGCAGCGACCCCCCCCACGTGGCCATCGGACCATGCTTCGGGAGACCGCCGCGCCTGCTCCGGAAGCGACGATACGAGCGAACCCCGCAGCGAGTGGTTGTTGGCCGCTTCGATGCGCACCTCGCACAGCAGCCCGACCGGATCGTACGTCGCCGGTACATCTACATGCACGATCTCGTGGCGCTCGCTGCGCCCCACGAAGCGGCGCAACGGGATCTCCTGCGCATCGCCCGGTCCCACCGATGGCTGGCCCTCGGCGGCCGGCGCACGACCCGATGAACGGCTGGGCCCCTCGAACAGCACCTGCGCGCGAGCGCCCACAAGCCCTTCCAGATGCGCGCGCCCCTGGGCCTCGGTCAGCTCGAACAGGCGCGCGAGGCGTTCCGATTTGTCGCTGTCCGGCACGTCGTCGCCCAGCTTGAGCGCGGGGGTATGCGGCCGCGGGGAGTACTTGAAGCCGAACGCGCTCACGAAGCCCACCTCCTGCACCAGCGATAGGGTCTGCTCGAAGTCGTGCTCGGTCTCCCCGGGAAAGCCCACGATGATGTCGGTCGACAGCGTGAAGCCCGGCCGCGCGGCACACAGGGCCCGGGCCCGCTCGATGACCTCGTCACGCCGGTAACGGCGCAGCATGCGCTTGAGCACCCGATCGGACCCCGACTGAACCGGCAGATGCACATGGGCGGGCAGCACGTCCAAGTCCCGGTGGGCGCGGATCAGGGCGGGGGTGATGTGCCGCGGATGGGGAGACGTGTAACGCAAGCGCAACAGGCCAGGGACCTCCTGTGCGATGCGATGGAGAAGCTCGACAAAACGCGACTCGCCCGGCGACGACAGCTCGGTCGCACCTTCCGTGCGCAGCCCAAGGCCTTCTTGGGTGCTCGGGTCGTGCCAGGAGTTGACGGTCTGCCCGAGCAAGGTCACCTCGCGCACGCCGCCTGCGACCAGGGTCGCGATCTCGGCAACGATCTCATCCGCGGGACGATACCGCTCACGGCCGCGCGTATATGGGACAATGCAATAGGTGCAGCCCTCATCGCAGCCCTTCATGACTGTGACATAGGCCGTGACCTCGCGACCGTCGGCCCGCGGGCGGGCGGTAAGAAACGCGGGCGCGTCGAGGTCAAACTCCGTTCGGGCAAGCGGGGGTCCCCCGCCTTCGACCGCCCGGACCAGGGCCGGCAGCTCTGCGACATTGTCGGGGCCGATCACGATGTCCACCAGATCGAGCCGATCGAGTAGACGCTCCCCCTGCTGCTGGGCCAGGCAGCCCGCCACCGCGATCACCATCTCGGACCGCCGGGCCTTGGTCTCGCGCAGGGTCCCCACGGCGCTGTAGAGCTTGTGGTCTGCCTTTTCACGGACACTGCAGGTGTTGAAGACGACCAGATCCGCTTCCTGGGCGCGGTCGGTCAGCACGTAGCCGCTCCCGGCCAGCACCTCCTCGATGCGCCGAGAATCGTGCACGTTCATCTGACAGCCGAACGTCTGGATCAGGGCGCGCTTCATGCTGGCGGGTTTGTAGCCCACAACGGGGCCGGGGTCACGCTGCGGAAGCGCCCATTCCAGCTAGGCTGGAAATCC
>JAPPOR010000656.1 GCA_028817905.1 Myxococcales bacterium | reverse complement strand
TACATTGCCCTACGCGGCCGAAGCCCTCAGTGGCGCGCTGAGCGAATGCGACGCAGACGCGCTACAGGCCGCCCGCGTCACCTGCGATGCAGAGGGTGTCTGCACAATCCCCTAGCTCAGTTGCCGTCCTCAGAGACGATTGGGTCGGCAGCGCTCTGGATGAAGTCCACGATGGCGGTGGTGGCGGGCTGGTTGCCCGAGTTGCCGACGAACACACCGGCCGATACCGCCGAAAGCGAATGTGCGAACGTGCCGATGCTGACGTAGGCGCCCCCGGGAGGCGCCACGGACAGGGCCCAGCTATCGCCCGTACGAACCACCCGCAAGCGTTCCACTCCGGCGTTGAAGGTCGTCTTGAGGCGAACGGAGGAGGCCCCACCGCTGGTCGAGGCGGCGAACGCGTGCTGGTTGGTGCCGTCGTGGTACGTGTCGAAGCGCAGCCAGTTCCGGTCATCCTCCTCGATGAGCAGACCCTGCGCCTGAAAGCGCGCCGATGGCTGAGAGTCGAACTTGATCTCGAGATCGAAGTCCGCGTTGGTAATGGGCTGCATCACGCGCAGCGCCCCGTTTTGGTACCACGCGTCATGGCTGGACCCCGCGGGCACGGACAGCGTCAGTTGAGCCTCACCGCTGCCGGCCCCCACAACCGAGACGGTGCCGTCACCGGCTGGATCCACCACGGACCACTGCGAGCCGAGCGAGGCGGTGTTGAAATCGTCGGAGACAAACCCCGAGCCGCCGCTCGCGTCAGGCAAGTACAGGGTCTGGTCGGCACTCTCCGACACATTTCCGGAAGCGTCCTCGGCGAGCACCTTGTAGTGGTAGGTCGTGTCGCTCGCAAGGCCGGACACGCTGAGCTGATGGGCGACCTCGAGAGAGGTTCCGGATACCGCCCCCAGCTCATATGCGGCCGTCAGACCATACAGGACGCTGCCATAGGCCGGCTCGTCGGTGTTCCATGTGACCTGCATGCCGCCTGGCACAGGCACCGCCGACAGATCTGAGATCACCGGCGGCACGGTGTCGGGACCCGGTTGCGGCGCAATGTCAACCGTGACCGTGGCCGGCCCCGAGGTGGCCCCGAGCGTGTCGCTCACGGTGTACGTGAACATGTCGCTCCCCGCGGAACCGCCGGTATGCGTATAGGTCACGTTGCCCGTCGCCCCATCGGTGACCAAGCTGCCTGCGGCGGGCGACTGCACGATGGCAACCGAGCTGGGATCCAGCGTGCCGTCGTAGTCCACATCGTTGGCAAGCACCGGCACGACCACGCTCTGACCCACGGTGGTGCTGGCTGTATCGTCCATCGCAGCGGGTGGCAGGTTCGCCCCTGGAACCAGCTCCGTCACCGTAACGGTGCCAAATCGGACGGTGGACACGTGTGACACAAGCGCGACGGACCCTCGTGCGGTACCGTCGGGGTCCCCGGGCGCCTCCAGGGTCCAGGTGGCGGGCTCCGGGTCGCCATCGCGCCAAACCTTGAGCCGGTACATGCTGGTACCATCCGACAGCGTTTCCACGCGCGCCTTGAACCAGTAGGTGGTGCCGTACTCGACGAAAGTCCGGACGCGAGTGCTCTGCAGTTCGTTGGGCCAGATCTCCAGGTGGTTCTGGTACTCCCACAGCAGGGCGCCCAGCGGCATCCAGCCGCAACTGGGTTGGCCACACACCACCGGATGGTCCGTGTGACCCGCCCAGCGAAGAATGATGCCATAGCCACTGGCAAAGCTGCCCAGCACCGTGACGGGAACCGTCACCTCCACGTCAGTCCACGTCTGATCGCCAAAGGCCACGATGCGGTCGTACTCCTGGGAGTGATTCCTGAGCTCGCCGTCCTGAAGCCTCCACTTGCCGTCCACCACCTGGGCGACGGACTGAATCTCTTCTGGGGTCGACAGGGTGGACCAGTCGATCACCAACGGGAGGGTACCCGTGACCGAGTCTACATACTCGACCGTGACCGTCTTTTCGGAAGCGTTGCCGAGCCCATCGACCGCGTGCAAGGTCAACGTGTTGTCGCCCGGCATCAGATCCCCTTCGGGGATATCCGCGTTGAAGTCCCCCGCATTGGCCAGCCGGCGGCTGTCGGGCCCCACGGTCATCGGCACCGGTGGCGCCCCATTGAGGACA